>URWN01000032.1 GCA_900551615.1 uncultured Clostridium sp. | reverse complement strand
GGAACTATGGGGATAGCTCGGAGATACTGTATTCGTTAGAATACTTGACCGAGAATCCCGCGACTTTAGTCGTGGGAGGTTCAGAGAGAATGCAATGAAGTTATCAGTGAAGTATATGAAAAAGAATTGATGAATTACATTCAAATGGTCATGCCACAGATGCAAGGTGTAGTAATGAGCGATTATGGCAGTGGAACAATTACACCTAAAATTCGTGATTTAATTTTATCTTTAAGTAAAGAATATGATATACCATCAATAATAGATTCTCGATATGCTATTTTCAATTTTGTAGGTACTGATTATGTAAAACAAAATGATGCAGAATTAGCTAGTGCTGTAGGCTATAAAATAGATAATGAGGAAATTTTATATAAAGCGGCACAGGAATTTTTAGTAAAAATGCAAGCAAAGGGTATCTTAGTTACACGTGGCGAAAAAGGTATGACTTTATTTGAAGCAAATGGAGATGTGCATAATATCCCAGTATCTGATAAATCAGAAGTATTTGATGTATCGGGAGCAGGTGATACATGTGTTGCTACCTTTATCACAGCATTAGCTACAGGTGCGATGCCAAGTCAAGCAGCTGAACTTTCTAATTTTGCTTCTGGTATTGCTGTACGTAAAATGGGAACAGCTACAGTTTCTGATGAGGAATTAATTGCCGTATTGAAAAAATAATAATTACAGATAGGATTTTAGTGATGATTATAGATATACAAGATATTGAAAAGCTTTGTGAAATATTACGTAAGGGTAATAAAACTATAGCACTTACTAATGGCACTTTTGATTTAATACATGCAGGTCATGTTCGTTATTTAAATGAAGCTAGTAAATTAGCAGATTATTTAATTTTAGGGTTAAATAGTGATCAGTCTGTAAAGCAGTATAAATCAGACAAAAGACCAATTGTTCCGCAAAAAGAGCGAGCAGAGGTTATAGATAGTTTAAAAGCTGTAGATTATGTAGTTATTTTTGATGAAACAACAGCTGATAAATTAATCAGTAAAGTAAAACCAGATATCTATGTAAAAGGTGGAGATTATACAGAAGAATCTCTTCCAGAAACAGCAACAGTAAAAAAATATGGTGGTAAGATAAAATTTATAAAAGTAGTAGAGGGCTGTTCTACTACAAATATTATACAGAGAATTTTAGAGATATATTGATAAATAAAAAACTACATCTTTAAGGTATGTATTTTAGAGATGTAGTTTTTATTTAGATAAAATAGTAAATAAGTATTTACTATTTTGTAAAATATTGGTAAAATCAAAGAATGGAAAATATATAATATTTGATAAGAATTTGATGAGGTTTTTATGAATATTTTAATTGTAAAATTAAGTGCAATAGGAGATGTAATTCATGCATTACCTGTAGCATATGTTTTGAAAAAACGATATCCTAATGCGCATATTACATGGGTTGTGGAACCTACAGCATATGAATTGGTGAAACACAATCCATATGTAGATGAAATAATTATTTTTCATAAAAAAGCATTTAAATCATGGAATGGTTTTAAAGAAAATTATCGACCATTTGCTAAGTTATTGCAAAAAAGAAAATATGATATATCTATAGATTTGCAAGGATTATTTAAGTCAGCAGCTGTAGTATTTACTGCTAAGGCAAAGAGAAAAATAGGCTATGTAGATATGCGTGAAGGTAGCAATTTAATCAGTAAACGCATAGTAGGTAATAATAAGAATGGTCATATTGTAGATAGATATTTAGATACTGTTAAATATTTAGATTGTGATACAGAAAATATAGTATTTCCTTTAGTTAATACACAAGAGGAAATTGATTTTGTAGATAATTTATTGATTAAAGAGAATATATTAAATCAAAAATTTATAATTTTTGCAGTGGGCACTAATTGGATAAATAAATGTTGGTCTGTGGAAAATTTTGCGAAATTAAGTGATTTATTAGCAAAATATAAGCTAAAAGTAGTCTTAATTGGTTTTGGAAAAGATGATGAACAAAAATCACAAGCTATTATTAAATTAGCTAGAGACAATAATATTATAAATTTTGTGGGAAAAACGAGTTTGATGCAAACGGCTAGACTTATTAAATTATCAAAGGCTGTTGTAGGCGGAGATACAGGAAACCTTCATTTAGCAGCAGCTTTAAATATTCCTGCAATTATGCTTATGGGGCCAACAGATCCTAATAGAAATGGTCCATATAGACAAAGTGAAAATGTGATTTTAGCAGGTCATGAATGTGATGGTTGTTGGAAGCGTACTTGTGCTAAGAATATAGATTGCTTAGCAAGTATAAAACCAAATCAAGTCATAGAAAAGTTAAAACGAATCGAGTTGTTAATAAATGAGTAAAAATTATCCTATTGATTTTGTGGTCACTTGGGTTGATGGCAACGACCCAGTATGGCAAGCTGAAAAAGCAAAGTATAGTCCCAATAAAAATGCAGATAATCGCAATGTGCGTTTTCGTGATTGGGACAATATGCAATATTGGTTTAGAGCTGTAGAAAAATTTGCACCATGGGTTAATAAAATACATTTTGTAACTTATGGTCATTTGCCCAAATGGTTAAATATAAATAATCCCAAATTAAATATTGCTAAACATAGTGATTTTATACCACAAAAATATTTACCTACATTTAGTTCTCAACCTATTGAATTAAATTTACATCGAATAAAAGGTTTAGCAGAAAGATTTGTTTATTTTAATGATGATATGTTTTTGTTAAGACCTGTAAAAAGAGAATTATTTTTTGCAGGTAAAGATTGTTTGCCAACAGATTTTGCGATAACTAGTACAATTAGTACAACTACTAAAGAAGATATGATGCCATTTATAAAATTAAATTGTGTAACAATTTTAAATGGACATTTTGATAAAAAGGAACAGATGAAAAAGCATTTTAGTAAATGGATGAATTTAGCTTATGGTTGGAATGCTTTACGTAATTTAATTTTTTATGGGCAACATAGATTTAAAGGATTTGCAAATAATCATTTAGCTTTTTCTTTTTTGAAAAGTGAATATGAAGATATTTGGGAAAAAGAATATGAATCATTAGATGATACTTCGTCACATAAGTTTAGAAGTAAATTAGATTTAGATAATTGGCTTATTCGTTATTGGCAATTGACTAGAGGAAATTTTTATCCAATAGGAAGACATGTAAAAGGTAAGGTTTATGAAATCTATAATGGAGTAGAACAAAATCAAGAACTATTTAAGATTATAGAAAATCAAGCAATGCCTATGATATGTATAAATGATAATGATAATGTGGATTTTGAACCTATGAAAGAAAGAATAAAACAGGCATTTGATAGAATTTTGCCAGAAAAATCTAGTTTTGAAAAATAATAAAAAATAAAGAAGTAAATTATTTAAAATTTACTTCTTTATTTTTGTTTATAGATAAAAAAATATTCTATTATCTCAATTATAGTATATTTTATAAAAATGAATTTTAGATGAAAATAAATTTAAATTTTTGTAAAGGATGGTATTGATGGTTTGTGTAGATAAATATATGCATAAGACGTATTATATGTTAATTGGTTTGATGGTTTTATTATTGCCTCAAGCATTTATTTTACCAATAGAATGTAGTTATGAAAATCATTTGTTAGAAAATCTAGAAGTATTTATATTAGGTATTGGTTTTATAAATATGTTATATAAAACTGCAAATTTAAATAAAGATAAAATTAATAAGTTTTATTTAGCATGTGGTATTTTTTATATTGTTATGATTGCTAGAGAATTAAGTTATGGTAGAGTATTTTATCCTATTGGTATCGATAAAAATGGTGAACAAATTTTTATGAATATCCATCAAATATGGTATGGCCCAATAGTATATCCTATAATTGCAGTACTAGTTTTAATAGCATTATTTTTAATGATACAAACTTATAAATACATAAAAAAAGAACAGATTATTTGTAGTATACCTAGATATAGCATTCGTTTATTTATAATTATGATGATCTTGAGTCAGATAGTATTTGAGAAAAATTTAATTAAGTTTTTAGCAGATTATGGTCAATTATTAGAAGAATGCACAGAGATATTAGCATATTGTTCTTTAGTATGCTTTACTTATGATATATCATTTAAAAAGAAATAAAGAAGGAATATAGATGTTAAATTTTGAAATTAGATATACAAAAGCTTTAGTTATTTTGTGTATTTTAGCTGTTATTTTTATTGGGTTATCATTTGTTTTACCTATAGAATATAGTTATGAAAATCATTTTTTAGAGAATTTAGAAGTTGTAATTTTATTTTTAGGTATTGTAATCTGTATAGAGAAAATACGAGATTTTATTTTATATGATAGTATAAAATTTTATGTAGCTTCGATAATAATTTATATATTAATGATTGGTAGAGAATTGAGTTGGGGTCGTGCATTTTATCCTATTGGTATGGATAAAAATGGTGAACAGATTTTTGTAAAAGTGCATGAATTATGGTATGGTTTAGTAGTTTATCCAATAGTAGGGATTTTAATATTAATAGCCTTGATTTTATTGGTAGTATATTTTTATCAAAGCAGAAGACAAGGAATTTGCTGGTATATTCCATTAGGTGAATTTTTGTTTTTTATAGTAACAAGTATATTGAGTCAATGTGTATTTGATAGAGGTTTAGTGCAATTTGGTAATTATAATCAATTATTAGAAGAAAGCTGTGAAATCATAGCATATATATCTCTTGTTTGCTGTACATATGATATTTCCTTTAAAAGAAGATATATTCATATAAGATATTTTAGTATAAGATAATAAAAAGAGCCTCAGGAATTTATATTCTTGAGGCCTTTTATTTATTTAAATTTATTTTTTAGTTGTTTAAATTGTCGTTCCCATTTTCGCATTGCAACGAAAATAATATGAATAGAGCTTATTTTTAATTTGAATTCCCACATTTTTTGGTGTGAAGGTATGGGAATGCGTGGAAGAGCAAAAAGGTCAATATGCCAAAGTGGAACATTTTCAAAGATAGCAAATGCCATTTTATAATTTGCTTTTTTTACTATATTTATTACTTGTTGATTGAAAAAACCATATGGGTAACAAAGATAATCCATAGATTTATCTAATAATTTTTCAAATTTTGTTTTGGTATCAATAATTTCTAAATTTAATTTTTTCTCATTACATTGAGTTAGGAAAGGATGGTCGGCAGTATGCGGTTGGATATCTAGACCGTGATTAAGCCAAGATTTTAATTCTGCTAAATTCATGGTAGTAGTTTCTTGTTTACCGAAATTTTCCCATTTATTAGGTTTACCAATCCAATTGTAAATAGGAAAAACAACAGCAGTCATATTGTATTTTTTTAATAGCGGTAAGGCTTCAAGATAATTATCTTGATATCCATCATCAAAAGTTAGTAGAACAGGATTTTTAGGTAATTTAGCCTTATTTACGAAGTGGTTATATAATTGTTCTGGTGTAATAGTATGATAATTATGCGTGGATAAATATTCTAGTTGCTCGGCAAATTTTTCTTTAGGTAGAGCATTTCTATCACCAGGAATATTGGCTATACGATGATACATTAAAATTGGTACATAATTTTTAAATTTTAAATATAAGATAAAAAATATACATAAAATAATCAATAATAGTATAAACATAATAATTTTTCCTAACCTTAGATATAGTGTATAATAATATATTATACGAATATGAAGAAGATATTCAATAAATTTTTAAGGAAAGATTTTATGAAAAAATTTTTAGTTATTAATACATCTTTTTTTGGAGATACTTTACTTACTAATCCTTTATGTAGAAATATAAAAATATTATATCCAGATTCACATATAACTTTTATTGTTAATAAGCCATTTGTAGAAGTAGCAACCTACTGTGATGGAGTAGATGAAGTAGTAGCTTATGATAAAAAGGGTAAACATCATGGTGTAAAGGGAGCATGGAATTTTTATCAAGAATATAAAGAAAAATTTAAATTAGGCTTTGAAGCAGCTTTTGTTATTTATGGTAATGAAAGAGGTATTGTTTTAGCAAAATTATTTGGGGCTAAAAAAGTATATGCTGAAAATAAAGGTATAATAAATTTTTTATTAGATAATCCTAGAGAAATAGATTATCATGGTAAGACAAAAGTACAGACTAAAAATAGTATTTTATTAGAACAATATAGTAAAAAAGCTATAAGAGAATTACCAATGAAATTTATACCAGCAGAATCATCATATGATGATATTGAAGTGTTATTAGAAGGTTTAAATATACAAGATAATAAATTAGTAGCAATATGTACTACATCTAAAAAGAAAGAAAAAGATATGCCTTTAAAAGATTGTAAAGAATTAATACAAACATTAAAAAGTAAAGGTTATACTTTATTACTATTAGGGGCAGGGAATGTAGCAAAAGAATATGGAGAAGAATTGTCTAAAATAGCTAAAGATGATTTTATAAATTTAGTAGATAAGACAACTATTGCTCAACTTGGAGCGCTACTAGCTAATTGTAAAGCTTTAATTAGTGTGGATACAGGGACTATGCATTTAGGTTTGGCAGTAGATGTACCTACAGTTTGTTTATTTTATATTCATACAAAAGCACATCTAGACGCATGGGCTCCTGAAAAATCATTATATCGTTGCGAGGTTTTAACAGAAAATATAAAGGTAGAAAATATTGTTAATTCTTTAAGAAAAATTATGGAGTAATTTTTTATGAAAAATATTTTATTATTAGTACCTCGTATGAATATAGGTGGTGCTGAATCTTATGTAGCTTTGGTAGCTCGTAGTTTAAAATCATTAGGCTACAATATTTTTATTGCTTCTGCTGGTGGAGCGTTGGCGGTTGAATTACAAAAAGAAGGAATAAAACATTTTTTTTTACCGATTAGATTGAGTAAGTTTATATCAGGATTATTATTAAAACGTATTGTAGAAAAATATAATATAGACTTAATACATGCTAATTCGGAAGCAGCAGGTATTGTAGCCGTAAAGACACGAAATAAGTATAAATTAGATATTCCTATAGTATATACAGCTCATGGTGTATTACCAGCAAAAGTGAAAGACATTATAAATCAAGTGGACAAAATTATTGCTGTAAGTGAGTTTTCTAGGAAATCTGCAATAAAAGAAGGCTTTTTAGCTGAAAAAATACAAGTTGTTTATAATGGTGTAGATATTGAAAAATTTAAGCCAAATAGACAAAATAAAAATTTATTACGAAAAAAATATAATATACCACAAGAGGCTTTTACTATGATTATAGTTTCGCGTATTAAAAATTTGCGAAATAAAGGACATCAGCATTTACTTGATGTATTGAAAAATTATGAAGTTAGTAAAAAATGGCATCTTGTAGTAATTGGTAAAGGAAAAGGTTTCAGTGATTTAAAGAAAAAAATAAAAGAATATCATTTACAAGATAGAGTACATTTATTAGGTCATAAGACAGATGTAGAAAATTATATAGATATAGCAGATGTTATGGTTTTACCATCATATTTTGAAACATTTGGATTGGTTTTAGCTGAAGGAATGGCAATGCAAAAGCCAGCTATAGCTTTTAATGTTGGTGGCATTAGTGAAGTTATAAGTGATAAAGAAACAGGATTTCTTGTAAAATATAATGATGATGATGATTTATTAAATAAGATAAATATATTAGCTCAAGATAAAGATTTATGTAACAAAATGGGAATAAATGCAAGGAAAAAAGTAGAAAAAGATTTTGCTAATCAAATAATGATAAAAAAGATTATAGAAATATATAATGAGATAATAGATAATAAAACTAATTAATGTTTTATAGGAGATATTAATGTTAAATGAAGACAGAAGAAAATATAGTTACTTTTATAAATAATTTAGAAGCAGAAAATCAAGATATAGAATGTAAACAGTGCAAGAGAATTTTACCGAAAGATCTTTGGTCAACATATAGTGCGTTTGCAAATACACATGGTGGTAAAATTATTTTAGGTATTACTGAGATAAAAAATATAGAGAAAAATAAATTTGAAATTACAGGTGTTGAAAACCCAACTAAAGTATGTGATGATTTTTGGACATGTATATCAAATACTAATAAAGTAAATTATAATCTTTTATCTAATAACGATGTGCAAATAAAAAAATAGAAGATAAATCAATAATAATTATTAATGTACCAGAAGCAACTCATCAGCAAAAACCTATTTACTTAAATAATGTATTAACAAATACATATATTAGGTTAAATTCAGCAGATGTAAAAGTTAATATAGAACAGTTACAAATATTATTGAGAAATAGAAATTTAGCTCAAGATGTGGGTTTATTAAAAAATTATACAATAGAAAGAGATTTAGATTTACTATCTATACAAAAATATAGGCAACATATTTTTGAGCATACACATGATACAAAATATCTAGATATGGATATATCAAAGTTTCTAATACAAATGGGAGCTTTAAAATTAGATTATAATGATAATAAATATTATATAACAGAAGGTGGTTTATTATTTTTTGGAAAAATAGATGCTATAATAAATAGATTTCCACATTTTCATTTAGATTATTTTGATAGAAGAGGAAATAATGCAAGATGGAGTGATAGAGTAGCTTCTGATGATATGTCTTTTTTAAATTTAAATTTAATGAATTATTTTTTTCTTATAATGGAAAAATTACAAAGTACAATAACAGATGATTTTGAACTGGAGAAAAATTTGATAAGAAAATCTCCAGAAAAGTTATTAGTGATTCTAAGAGAGGCATTAATAAATATGATTGTT
This sequence comes from uncultured Clostridium sp., assembly GCA_900551615.1. Lineage (GTDB taxonomy): Bacteria > Bacillota > Clostridia > TANB77 > CAG-508 > CAG-269. The sequence goes on along the minus strand of URWN01000032.1, from coordinate 6,026 downwards.
CATGCTGATTATTATGTAAGTACATCATCTATAATTGTTAATGTATATAGTAATTATTATGAATTTAATAATCCAGGAATGATGTTAGTTTCTACGGAAGAATTTATAAAAGGTGGAAATTCATGTCCGAGAAATACAGTAATAATGACATTGTTTAGAAGATTAGGTTTATCAGAGAGAGCAGGTTCTGGTGGACCAGAAATATTTGATTTTGCAATTACTAATAGTTTTAAACAACCACAGGTAGAAACTAATTTCAAAGAAACAAACATAAAAATATGGAAAGTAGATTTAGTTTCTACATATCCGAATTTATCAAAGGAAGCTAAGTTAATTTTTACTTATATTGATAAAAATGGTAAAAATAAATATACAGCAAAAGAATTAAAAGAAGAATTAAAACTTAGTAAATATGTTTTTCAAAGAGCAATAAAAGAATTAAGTAATACTGATCTAATAGTAATCACAGGTAATGGACGAGGTAGAGCATATTCAAAATCATTAACAAAATTAGAGCTTTATGTAGGTGTACAAAAATTAGCAGATATATTAAGAATGGGAAATTAATTGGATGGTAATTGGATGGTAATTGGATGGCAAAAGCTGAAAAAGCTTGAATTTAAAGGACGTAATTGGATGGTAATTGGATGGTAAAGTTAGAAGGATGTGAATTTAGTGAAAAAGATTTTAAGTATTGTATCTGGAAATCCATCTGGTTCACTTAATATTGCAATAGATATAAGTAATTATTTAAAAACTAGAGGTTATGAAGTTATTGATATTTTTCGTAAATACAATAATACAGATTTAAAAGGAATTATTGTTATAAAAGATAAATTTACTATAGATTATATATTATCTTTAGGTGAATTTATTAGACATAGTAAACCAGATTTAATTATCGTTCATGGATATAGTACACATATTTGGACTAAATTAGCTTTAGCATATGCTAAAATACCAGTAAAATTAATACATGTAGAACATAATACGGAGAAGTATACACCATTTAGACGTTATTTAACACGAAAATTAGATAAGTATACAGATAGATATATTTGTGTATCAAAAGGTGTAGCTAATCACTTGATTAAGCAAGGTATAGATAAATCAAAAGTAGAAGTAATTTATAATGGTATTGATATACAAAGTTTTGATTTACCAAAGGAAAAGCACGACATTTTCACAGTAGGAATGGTTGCTCGTTTCAGTAAGCAAAAAGATCAAATGACTTTGATTAAAGCGATAGAGTATTTGATTAAAGAAAAAAATGAAAAAATTAATTTGTTATTAATGGGCATAGGAAAGACTAGAAAAAAATGTGAAAAGTATATTTCTGAACATAATTTAGATAATAATATAAAAATAATAGAAGGCAATTTTAAAGATTTAATAGTAAAAACAGATTTATTTGTATTGGCTACTCATTATGAAGGTTTTGGTTTGGTATTATGTGAAGCTATGGCAGCAAAAACACCTGTAATATCTACAGATGTTTCAGGAGCAAATGAAGTGGTTTTAAATAATAAAACAGGTTTATTAGTAGAAGATAATAATATATTGGATTTAGCTAATAATATATTAAAAATGAAAAATAGTAAAGAGTTAAGAGAGTCTTTGAGTAAAGAAGCATATGAATTTATTAATGAAAAATTTAGTTTAGAACTTATGTATAAAAACTATGAAAATAGTATCAAGGAAATGATTTATAATGAGTGATATAACAATAGTAACAGCATATTTTGATATAGGCAGAGGAAATTGGAATAATAGTGAAAGAGGAAATAATAAATATATTAATTATTTTAAATTTTGGGCTAGAATAAAAAATAATTTAATTGTATATACTACAAAAGAATTTGCTAATGAAATTTTATCTATAAGAAAAGATTTTGGATTAGAGGAAAAAACTAAAGTTATAATAGTAGATGATTATAGAGCTTTTGATAGAGATTTATATAATAGAATAGAAAAAGTAATGAATAATGATATATCAAAAACTTTTCATAAGGATATAAAGAGACCAGAATCATGGAATGTAGATTATAATTATGTTGTAATGCTAAAATGGTATTGTATAGAAGATGTTATTAGTAAAAAGTATATAAATAATAATTCAATAATAGCATGGTTAGATTTTGGATTTAACCATGGGGGTAAAGATGGATTAATTAATGAAGAAGATTTTAATTTCTTATGGGAGTATAATTTTTCTAATAAAATACATTTATTTACACATCAAAAAATAGATGTAAATATACCTATTTTTGAAATTGTGAGAAATATGGATGTATATATTAGAGGCAATATAATGGTTGCTTATGTTGATTTATGGAGAGATTTTATATTATTAGCAAAAGAGTCTATGTTAAGTTTATTAAGATGTGGATTATGCGATGATGATCAAACTATAGAACTTATGGCATATTATGAAAGACCTGAATTATTTGAAATACATGATGTAGATACATGGTATGATGGATTAAAATTATTTGGTGGAGAACATTTTATAGAAAGAAAAAAGGAATATAAAAAGAATAAGAAATATAAATTATATAAAAAAAAGGCAAAGGCATATAAATTTAATGGTAGTTATAAAAAAGCTATAAGATATTATATAAAGTATTATAAAGAGAAATATTTACATTTTAATTGAGGAGAAATAAATTGTATTTAAATAATATAGTGGAAAATAAATTAATATTTAATGGCTTAAATATTGAAGATATTAATTATAAAAAATCAATAAATATAGGATATGGTGTAGATAACAATTTTATAAGACCTATGGGAGTATCAATGACATCGATAATAAAAAATAATATGGATATAAATATTATTTTTCATATATTTATAGATTATATAGATGATATGTCATTGAATTTATTAGAAAAATTTGCTAAGGATAATAAAGTTATTGTTATTATTTATAAAATAAATACAGAAGTTTTTGATCAATTACCTTATACTAAACATTTTGCGAAAGCTACATATAATAGATTTTTAATGCCACAAATTTTGGACGGTATTGTGAATAAATTAATTTATATTGATGCAGATGTACAATGTTTTGGTAATTTGAAGTCATTAATGCAATTAGATTTTAAAGATAATATTGTTGCTGTTGTAAATGATTTGCCTTATGTTAGAGAAAAACAAATAAAAAAATTAAATATAAAAAATAATAAATATTTTAATGCAGGATTTATGTTTATAGACGTAAAAAAATGGAATGATAATAATATTTCAGAAAAAGCAATAAAATTATCATTTGATAATTTAGGAAAATTTGCTTGGCTTGATCAAGATGCTTTAAATATAGTATTGGACGGAAAATGTTTATATATTGATAAAAAGTATGATTATCTTTTAAATATGAAACATAAAAGTGCTTATATGCCAAATGATGTTATATTTGTACATTATGTTGGTAGATATAAACCATGGAATGAATGGTGTATGCATCCTTTAAGAAAATATTTTTTAGATGTAGAAAAAATATCTTTATGGGGAAATATGCCATTAAATAAACCGATTAATTATAAACATATGAAAATGATGGGTAGATCATTTATTCAATATGGAAAATATTTGAAAGGTATATATTGGTATATAAAATATACTATTTATAAAATCAAAGATAAATTTATTAGGTGATGATTAGATGAAGAATATATTTGTAGTAAATTCAATATATCATGCACTTACAGCATTTATATTGACACATAGTATATTAAAAAATGATGAAAATTATTTAGTTATAATGCGTCCACCTAAATATGAAACATGGAAGAAAAATGAAATATTGAAGTATATTTCTTCAAAAGAATGTGGGTATAAAAATGTATTTGTATTATTAGATTGGTTGATGAGTAAAAATAGAACTACATCGTATAGAGAGCAAGTAAAATATGTGAAAGAAAATATTAGAATTTTAGATATAGATAATGTATTTATAGGTGTAGATACATCTATACCTAATCAATTATTTGTTGAAGCTATAGGAAAAAATTCTTTTTATAGAATAGAAGATGGGATGTATTCATATTTTAATGGAACACGTAAACGAAAAAAAAGTCATGCTATTTTTCATAAAATAAAAGCTTATTTATTAAAATGGATTTCCGGTATAGAAGGAAATATGTATCTTAATACAGAAGCTGAGGGCGAAAGTCCAGCAGGCAAACTAGATATTATGTATAAGCCATGGCTTTTACAGAGAAAATCGCCTGAAACAAAAGAAATAACTGTTGAAATGATAAATGAAGCTATAAAAGATTTAAAATCACGACAATTATTAAAAGAAACTTTTGAAGAAGATAGCATATTATATTTAAGTCAGCCTATGGTTGAGATGGGAAAATTTACATTAGAAGAAGAAGCACAATGTTTAGAAAAAATTAGAAATTTATATAAAGATAAAGTAATACTATATTATAAACCACATCCACATGATAATCCAGATAAGATAAAATATTATAAAGAACATTTCAAATGGATAAAAATATATAAGGGGTCTGAGCCTGCAGAGTTAATATTTGCATCTAATCCTAAATTAAAAGCAGTAATAAGTTATCAATCATCAGCATTGATGAATGTAGATAAGTTTGCAAAAACGAATATAAAAGCTATAAGTTTAGCGGATTCTTTAAATGTAGATATTAATCCAGTATATAGAAACATTATGGAGAAATCAGGTATAATTTTTAATTTGGTTAATAAATATAATATATAATATTTAATACTTGATAAATAATAACCATGATGATACAAATCTTGAGAATAAATTCGTAAACGACGATAGTGTTTTGGATATACAGGAGAAGCATTTTTCCAAGGTGTTTGATTTTCATACGTTTTGTATAAATCTCTGTTATAATCATTTGACATAGAACTTACTTCCCAGCCTAAATCCCATGGCTTTGGAGAAGATGTAAAATGTAATAGAATGATTTCTTTATTAGTAATACTGTCTTTATGCCAAGGATAAAAACCATTAAAATAGTTGAATTTTTTAGGTAGATATGCTATTTTTTGTGTTAATATTAAATTTAAAGCATCTTGATCTAGCATATAAAATTTTTTAGGATCTGTTAGAATTTCTTTAATTAATTTATCGAATATATTTAATAAGTTCCATTTTTTTATATTAATAATAATAACACCTGCATTAAAGTATATATGGTTTTTTAATCCTAAATCGTTATTTCTATTAGTTGCAGTATCAATAGTATCTGGAACTGCTGCAATAATATTAGTATTTAGCTTAGTATTAAAGAATTCACTAGCATTGTTTATACATATTACATCAGCATCGATATAAAAAACTTTATCAAGATCTTTTAAGATTGAAGGCAGAATAAATCTAAAATAAGTAGGTAATGGAAATGCTAATCGAGATGGTAATTGCTTAAAAAAGGATATATCAATTTCGTAAATAGTAATATTTATGGAATTTTGTTTTGCCAATAAATGAAATTTGTTTTTTGAAATTTCATCTAAATTAGATATCATAATATAAAAATGAAAATTTTCTTGAGGATTATTTTTGCAAAAAGATATAATAGATGTGGCACAACAGCGAATATAATTACTATCAATACCATAGCCTATATGTATAATATTACTAGTATCAGGTAAGAACGAATAATTAATAATATTTTTAATAGATTTTTCAATGTGATACATAATATAACCTCGTTGGAATAATTATTTTTTTATTTTAGCAATTAAATATTTAAGATAATATTTTATTGCAGTTAGATAATATCCAGATTTTCGGAGCATTTTAGAATAATGTTCTAGTTCTTTGTATGTTTTTGGTTCTTGAGGAGGAATTAGTTTATATGGTGTAAGTTTTTCATATAACATATAAGTATTATATTTAAATTTATCAAAATACGGACTTATTTTATAAGCTAGAAACCAAGGCTTAGGACTAATTGTCAAGTGTAATAAAACAATATTTTTTAGGCTCTGTCACAACAAATGGTTGATTTTGACGAGAAATAGCGTATAATAATAGT
>URWN01000031.1 GCA_900551615.1 uncultured Clostridium sp. | reverse complement strand
TTAAATTTCATAAAATAAATTAGGGTGATTTTATGAAATTAGGATTAGCATTATCAGGAGGAGGAGCAAAAGGTGCAGCACATATAGGAGTACTAAAAGCATTTGAAGAAGAAAAAATAAAAATAAATTGTATAGGAGGAACATCATCAGGGAGTATAGTAGCAACATTATATGCAGCAGGATTCAAAGCAGATGATATTTATTATATATTTAAAAAATATTGTAAAAAAATTAAATATGTAGAATTTAAAAATATTTTTAAATTAATTTTTGGAATTGCATTAACTGGAACAATAATAATTGATGGATTAAATTCGGGAAAATCAATAAAAAAATTAATTAATAAAATTTGTAAAGAAAAAAATATTTATAACATTTCTGATATAGAAATGCCATTAGCAGTTCCAAGTGTAGATATGAATACAGGTGATGTTATTTGTTTTACGTCTTCTAAAATAAGAGCATTTTCTGATAATACGATTTTTATTAATGATGCAAATATAGGGGAATGTGTTCAAGCAAGTTGCAGTTTTCCATCTGTTTTTTCTCCTTGTGATTTTAAAAATCGAAAGCTAGTTGATGGAGGTATTAGAGAAAATGTACCTTGGAGAGAACTTAAATTTTTAGGAGCAGATAAGGTTGTAAGTGTTGTTTTTGAAAATGAAATTGATAATAGCTGTTGTAAAAATTTAGTTGATGTTGCTTTTCGTTCTTTTGAATTAATGGGAAAGGAACTTTATAAGTATGAGCTTAGTGGAGTAGATTATTTAATTAAAATAAAAAGTAAAAAAATTTCACTTTTAGATATGAGTAAAATGGATTATTTTTATGAATTAGGGTATACAGAAGCCAAGAAGTTTTTATTAAAAAATTCAAAACAATTGTTGCAATAAGTAAATATTTATTATATAATTGCTTTGCCTTCAAAAGGAGGTGAAGCAAATGAAGGACATTAAGGAATTACTAAAAATCATTTTAATATTAAAACTTTTAGAGTTTTTGGAAAGTGATTGAAGTTGAAAAAGAACAGGACTGCCATCCTGTTCTTTTTTACTAATGAAAGACATTAAGAATATTTTTGTTGTTTGCTTAAGCTATTTGTAGTATACTACATATTTTATTATATGTCAATATTTACGAAAAAATTCATATTAATACCAAAATATATATTTTTATATTAGTATTTAATTATAAAATAAAATCTAATATGACCTTTTTAAAAATTTTCAGAAGTTTCAATATTCTCTTTCACATTTTTATTTTCATTATCCAAAGCTTTTTTTTCATTTTCTTGACGTTGTAAATTATCTTTAGCAACAGTCATAAGCAACTTAATTCTATTAGCCTGATTAGTCTCACTGCTACCTGGATCATAATCAACAGGAGAAATATTGGCCTCTGGATATTTTTCCCTAATAGTTTTGATAACCCCTTTACCAACAACATGGTTAGGTAAACAAGCAAAAGGTTGAACACATATAATGTTAGGAATATCATGTTCCATATACTCAATCATTTCAGCAGTCAAGAACCAACCCTCACCAGTTTGATTTCCGATAGATAAAACATCTTTTACTTTATCTTCTAGATGCCAAATATCGCAAGGTTGTAGATAGCCTTTTTTAGAATTTGCTAAAGCTATTTTTTCATCTTTTTCTAATATATCAATTAATTTTATAGCTATTTTACTAATTTTAGCAGATGTTTTATTTATATTTAATAGACTATTAAAAGTAATTTTATGTGTTGCCATAAATTTAACAAATCCCATAAAATCAGGTAAAATTACTTCAGCACCTTCTTTTTCAAGTATCTCTGCTGCGTAGTTATTTCCAAATGGATGGTACTTAATTAAAACTTCACCAACAATTCCAACTCTAGGTTTTTTAACAGAAGTATCTAATTCAATTTTTTCAAAATCATTTACTATATCATAAATACTTTGTTTAAATTGTTTATTTGTTGATTTTTTAACCATTTGTTTACATTTAGCCATCCACTCATCATATAATTTTTGAGTCTCACCTTTATTTACTTCATAAGCTCTATTTTTTGTTAACATTTTTTGCAATAAATCACCATAAACAACAGATTTAATTAATCCTTCAATTAATTTTGGTGTTATCTTAAATCCAGGCATTTTTTCCATACCAACAACATTGAATGAAATTACTGGTACATTGCTAAATCCTGCGTCTTTAAGAGCTTTTCTTATAAATCCTATATAGTTTGTAGCTCTACAACCACCACCTGTTTGAGACATAATTAAAGCTGTTTTATTTAAATCATATTTTCCAGATTCAAGAGCTTCAATCATTTGACCGGTTACTAAAATTGATGGATAACATGCATCATTATTTACATATTTTAAACCTGTTTCAACAGTGTGTTGAGTACATTCTCTTAATAATACTGCATTGTATCCGGCTGCTTGTACAGCAGATTCTAGTAAATCAAAGTGAACTGGTGCCATTTGAGGGATTAAAATTGTGTAATCTTTTTTCATTTCTTTAGTAAAGATTTTTTTCTTTAATCCGTAGTCACCGTCGGCTTTTTCTTCTTGTTTTTTAGCTATACGTTTGTTCATACTTGCTAAAAGTGAACGTATACGAATTCTTACAGCCCCTAGGTTATTGACTTCATCTATTTTTATTAATGTATACATTTTATCATAGCTTGATAAAATTTCTTCAACTTGGTCAGTTGTTACAGCGTCAACACCACAACCAAATGAATTTAATTGTACTAATTCTAGGTTATCATGTTTTCCAACGAAATCTGCTGCTGCGTAAAGTCTTGCGTGGAATACCCATTGGTCAACAACTCTTATAGGACGTTTTGCTTCAGCTTTATTAGAAACGCTATCTTCTGTTAAAACGCATAATCCTAAAGATGTAATTAAAGTGTCTATACCATGGTTTATTTCAGGGTCAATGTGATATGGTCTTCCTGCTAAAACAATTCCTCTTAAATTATTTTCTTCAATATATCTTACGGTTTCAGCACCTTTATCACGTATATCCTTTTTACATTTTTGATATTCCGCTTCAGCTTTTTGAGCAGCTTCTAACAATTCTTTTTTAGTAAAATTATATTCTTTAAACTCATCTAATTCCATTATCTTTTTAACTAGATTTTTAGTTTCAAATGGTAAGAATGGATTCATAAATTTTATATTATGTGTTTTTAAATCTTCAACATTATTTTTTAGTACTTCTGAATATGATATTACAATTGGGCAATTGTAGTGGTTATCAGCTTTTTCATATTCTTTTCTTGAATAAGGCATACAAGGGTAAAATATTGTTTTTATTCCCTTTTCAATTAAGTTTTCAATATGACCATGAGAGATTTTTGCAGGATAACATACGGATTCAGAAGGCATAGATTCCATACCTTTTTCATATGTTTTTCTTGTACTCTTATCTGATATAATTACTCTAAAGCCTAGGCTTGTAAGGAATGTAAACCAGAAAGGATAATCCTCATACATATTTAAAACTCTTGGGATTCCTATAGTTCCCCTTATTGCATATTCTTCATCAAGTGGTTTATAATCAAATATTCTTTGATACTTGTATTGAACTAAATTTGGTAAGTTCTTTTTATTTGTTGTAACACCTGCACCCTTTTCGCAACGGTTACCAGATACATGAATTGCACCATTGCTAAATTTATTAATTGTTAATTTACAATGATTTTCACAATTATTGCATCTTGCATGTGTTATTTTTATTTCTAATTTATCTAGTTCATCAGCTTTTAAAATTGTTGATGTATATTCCATATCTAGGTTTGACTCATATTGTTCTTTGGAAAGAAGAGCCATGCCATATGCACCCATAAGACCTGCAATGTCTGGTCTTACAACATCTTTTCCAACTATTTTTTCAAAAGCTCTTAAAACTGCATCATTGTAGAATGTTCCACCTTGTACAACAATGTGGTCTCCCAAAGTAGCTGTATCCCTAACTTTCATAACTTTTTGAATAGCATTTTTAATAACTGAATAAGAAAGTCCACTTGAAATATCTCCTACTGTGTAGCCTTCTTTTTGAGCTTGTTTAATTTTAGAATTCATAAAAACAGTACATCTTGAACCTAAATCAACTGGTCTTTTAGCTTCAATAGCCTCTTTAACAAATTCAGAAATTTCTAGATTTAAGCTTTTGGCAAAAGTTTCTATAAATGAACCACAACCAGATGAGCAAGCTTCATTTAGCATGATATTGTCTATTGCACCATTTTTCATTTTGATATATTTCATATCTTGTCCACCAATATCAATTATTGCTGTTACATCAGGTTCAAATTGTTTTGCAGCTGTATAGTGGGCAATAGTTTCTATTTCATTTAAATCAACATTTAGGGCTGTCTGAATTAGCTTTTCTCCATATCCTGTAACACCACTATATCTTAATGTTGCTTTTTCTGGTAATACCTCATATAGTTTTTTAAGCATATTCATAACACTTTTTAGTGGGTTACCTTCATTACTTCCATATAATGAATAAAGTAAGTTTCCGTCTTTATCTATTAATACTAACTTTGTAGTTGTAGAACCTGCATCAATTCCAAGATAGCAGTCACCTTCATATGTAGAAAGTTCAGTTCTTGCAACTTTAGCTTTATTATGTCTTTCTTTAAATTTTTTGTAATCTGATTCGTTTTCAAATAAAGTATCAATTGGATGTGTTGTATTATCTTGATAGTTTCTCAAATTATCTATTTTTTGCTTTAATTCTTCTACTGTTATAGGCTTAGTATTTAGGGAATCAAGGGCTGCACCTTTAGCTACTAATAGATGAGCTTCTTCAGGCACAATAACTTCTTCAGGTGTTAAATTAAGAGTTTCTATAAATCTTTTTCTTAATTCTGGTAGATAACTTAAAGGACCACCTAAAAATGCTATATTTCCTCTAATAGGCCTTCCGCAAGCTAAACCGCTAATTGTCTGATTAACAACAGCTTGAAAAATTGATGCTGCAATATCTTCTTTTTCTGCACCTTCATTTATTAAAGGTTGGATATCAGTTTTAGCAAAAACACCACATCTTGAAGCAATAGGATATATAGTTTTGTAATTTTTTGCAAGTTCATTTAAGCCAGCTGTATCTGTATGTAAAAGTGATGCCATTTGGTCTAAAAATGCACCAGTTCCACCAGCACAAGTACCATTCATTCTTTGCTCAATAGATTTACCAAAATATATAATTTTAGCATCTTCTCCACCAAGTTCAATTACAACATCAGTTTGAGGAATGTATTTTTCAACAGACCTTTTACAAGAAACAACTTCTTGGATAAATTCAACTCCTAAAAATTTACTTGCAGACATAGCTCCAGATCCTGTAAGAGCTAAAGTGAATGTATCTTCTGGATACATTTTTGCTAGATTTTCTAATACATTACAAACTGTATTTTTGGTATCAGAAAAATGTCTTTGATAATCTTTATATATTGTATTTTGGTTTTCGTCCATAACTATTATTTTTACGGTTGTAGAACCAACATCTAATCCAACGTGTAAAATTTTGCTCATTTTTTTATCTCCTCTCGCTCGCATAAACATCCCTTATATAAATTATGTTTTGTGCTAGGGCTATCTAGTTTTAACAATAATTTATATACCCTCATTTTATACGCAAAATGACTATTTGTCAAATGTTAAAAAATGGAAATACTAATAGAAATTTTTTGCATAATTTGGACAAACAAATAATAATATTAAATAAAAAAAGGGAGGGCGTTATGAAAAATAAAAAAGTTTTAGTTTTATTTATAATTTCAGTAATTTTAATTGTAGGGATAGGATATTTTGCAATTAAATTTGTAAAGCAAAAGAAAAGCAATGAAATTCAAAATGATGAATACATACCACAGGAAGAAATATCAGAAGAACAAGCTAGGGAGACAATAGTAAGTTTGTATTTTACAGATAAAGAAACAGGATTGCTAAAACCAGAAGCTAGACTTGTAAATGTAAAAGAGCTTATGAAAGATCCATATAAAACTTTAATTGAATTATTAATTTCTGGACCAAAAAATGATAAATTAAAAGTAGTTATTCCTGAGAATACAAAATTATTAAATGCAACATTAGACAAAGAATGTTTAACTTTAGATTTTTCATCTGAAATTTTAAATTATAATAAAGATGATAGTATGCTTAAAAATAATTTAATTTATTCAATTGTAAATACTGTTACTGAATTAAATGAAGTTAATAAGGTCAAATTTTTGGTTAATGGGCAGTCTTGTGATGATTTTGAAGAGTTTTATGTGAGGAAATAATATGGAAAATTTGACATATAATAAATTATGTGCTAATATGTATTTAGCAATTGCAAAATAAGTTTTTCAAAAAGAAATAAACAAAAAAGACTAGGATGTCTCTCAAAACATTTTCCTAGTTTTTTCTTTTTCTATTAAAGATATTTGAAACATTCTTATATAATCTAATATAATCCCAGAACCCCTGAAAATCATTTAAAAAATGTTCCACTTCATTTAGAGAATTAATAGTATTTTTTTTACAAGTTTTAAAATTAAGCTTTTTCTTTTTAGGAGGAGAAGGCTTTTTTGGTGGTGGCTTTGGTTTTGGAGGAGGTGGAGGAGGGCATTTACATGGGGGATTTTTGGGAGGGGTTTTATGATTTTCACATCTATATAATCTTGGCATAGAAACACTTCTTTCTTTTATTAAAATATTTATAATATAGTATTAAATTGGTGAAGAAATAGTGCTTAAAAATCATATACTTGTTTTTTGTTAAGAATTGTTATAATATATAGTATATAAAGAACGAAAATAAAGAAAGAGAAAATTATGAAAATAGAATTAAAAGAAAATGAAAGAATAGACGATTTAGAATTTAAAAAACTAAAAATAATACAAAATACAAATGGATTCTGTTTTGGAATAGATGCAGTACTATTATCAGACTATGCCAAAAACATAAAAAAAGACGCAAAGGTACTAGACCTAGGAACAGGAACAGGAATAATATCAATACTTCTATGCGGAAAAACAAAATTAAGTAAAATAATAGGAGTAGAAGTACAGCAAGAAGTTGCAGACATGGCAAAAAGAAGCACAAAATTAAATGATCTAGAAAACAAATTTGAAGTCATAAATGAAAACATAATAAATCTAGACAAAATATATGAAAACAACTCTTTTGACGCAATAGTTACAAATCCACCATACAAAAAAGAAAATACTGGAATATTAAATGATGAGAAAAAGAAGTTAATTTCAAGACATGAGATATTAGCAAAATTAGAAGATTTCATAAAAATATCAAATAAACTTTTAAAAGACAAAGGTGAATTTTATATGGTACACAGACCAGAAAGATTAGTTGATATAATGGCATATATGAGGCAGTATAAAATAGAGCCAAAAGAAATAAGATTTGTATGTTCACATAATAATGAAATGCCAAAACTAGTATTAATAAAAGGTGTAAAAAATGCAAAACCATTTTTGAAAATTAAAGAAAATCTTAACATTTATGATAAAGATGGAAACTATACAGAAGAAATTTTGAAAATTTATAACAAAATATAGTATTTAATATTGAATATATAATATTTGAAAATTATATATTAGAAAAAAATAAGTTAATAGGAGAAACGCAATGGAAACTGGAATTTTATATATAGTAGCAACACCAATAGGAAATTTAGACGATATAACATTAAGAGCAATAAAAACTTTACAAGAAGCTGACTTGATAGCAGCAGAAGACACAAGACATACATTAAAACTATTAAATCATTTAGAAATATCAAAACCAATGATAAGTTATCATAGGCACAATGAAGAAACAAAATCAAATGTATTAATAGAAAAATTGCAAGAAGGGCAAAATATAGCATTAGTATCAGATGCAGGAACACCAGGTATTTGTGACCCAGGAGAAGAAGTTATAAAAAAATGTATAGAACTAGGAATAAAAATAGTTCCAATTCCAGGAGCATGTGCAATGATAAATTCTTTAATATGTTCAGGAATAGATACAAAAGAATTCACATTTTTGGGATTTTTGCCATTAAATAAAAAATTAAGAAAGAAGAAATTAGAAGAGATAGAAAAATCAAATAAAACAGTTATAATTTATGAAGCTCCACACAAATTAGAAACAACACTTAAAGATTTACAGAAAATTTTAAATGAAGAAAGAAAAATAACATTAGCAAGAGAAATTACAAAAATACATGAAGAATTCATTAGAGGAAATATTAATGAAATAATTCAAAAATCTGAAAATTTAAAGGGTGAAATTGTTTTAATTATAGAAGGAAATAAAGAAAATGAAGAAGAAAATTCTTTAAATAATCTAAATATAGAAGAACATTATAAGTTTTATGAAAATCAAGGATTCAGTAAAAAGGATATAATAAAAAAAGTTGCAAAAGATAGAAATATGAATAAAAATGAAGTATATCAAAAATTTATATAAAAGAAAAAAGTTGTCAAAGGGGACGGGCCTTTTTGACAACTATTTGTTTTTTTCATGTAATATATTTAATTCTTTAGAGCATTTTTTGCAAACAAGTTTGCCTTTGTATTCTATTAAATCATCTGTACTACCACAAAAAACGCAATTAGGTTCATATTTTTTTAGGATGATAGAAGAATCATCAACATAGATTTCAATAGGGTCTTTTTCAATAATATTAAATTGATTTCTTATTTCGATTGGTATAACAACTCTTCCTAGTTCATCTACTCTTCTTATAATTCCAGTAGCTTTCATGACTTGCCTCCTTAATGTTACTTTTTACAATTCCAATTGTTATTATACATTAATATAACATAAATGAAACTGAAGGTCAATGTAAAGTAATAAAAAATTTAAACAATTAATAAAATTATGTAGGTGATAAAAATGTTAAATATACTTTGGCCAGTATTTATAATAATATCAATTATATTTGCAATTGTTTCTGGAAATTTAAAAGAATTAAACACTTCTATATTTGAAAGTACTAACTCAGCAGTAAGTTTGTGTATAACTTTGCTTGGAACAATGTGTTTATGGAATGGGATAATGCAAATTGCAGGTAAAACATCAGCAATGAAAAAAATTACAAATTTTTTAAAACCATTGATGAGATTATTATTTCCTAAATTAGATAAAAATAGTAAGATATATCAAGAAATTTCAATGAATGTTGTTGCAAATATTTTAGGACTCGGAAATGCAGCAACACCTTTACGGAATTAAAGCAATGGAATCAATGCAAGAAGAAAATAAAGACAAAAAAACTTTAACAAATGAAATGGCAACTTTTATTGTTTTAAATACAGCATCAATTCAAATTATACCAACAACGGTTATTGCAATAAGAAATTCATTGGGCTCATCAAATCCAACAGCAATTATAGTACCTGTATGGATAGCCACAATCTGTGCAGCTATTGCAGGAATTACGGCTACAAAAGTTTTCATAAAGTTAGGAAAATAGCAAAGAATTGCTAAAATGTAAAAATTGAAATGTTATATAGTAAAGGGGAGATGGCATGAAATTTATTGATTATTTTTCGAACTTGGCTATGCCATTAATGATAATAATTATAGTTTTATATGGTGTTGTAGAAAGAAAAAAAGTTTTTGATATTTTTTTAGATGGTGCAAAAGATGGAATAAAGGTTGTATTTAATATTTTTCCGACATTAGTTGGTTTATTTGTTGCTATTGGAGCATTAAGAAGTTCAGGTATTATAAACTTAATTACAAATTTTTTAACACCTTTTTTAAATATAGTGAATTTTCCAACTGAAATTTTGCCTTTAGCTCTTATAAGACCAATTTCTGGTAGTAGTTCAATTGCTGTTGCAACAGATATTATGAAAACTTTTGGTGTTGATTCTAATATTGGACTTATGGCTTCTGTTATTATGGGATCTACTGAGACTACGGTTTATACTATTGCTGTTTATACTAGTTCTGTGGGTATTAAGAAGACAAGATTTGTTTTGTGGGCTGCGTTATTTGCTGATTTTGTTGGGATTGTTGTTAGTGTTGTTGTTTGTAAACTCTTTTTTGGAGATATTTAATAAGAGTTAAAAAGATGCTTTTTGTTGTAAAAAAAGTAGTATAGTTTTTTACTATACTACTATTATAAATTTGACAATTATTTTTTAAACATTTATAAATAAAAGTGAACGAAAACCAATGTTAATGCTGCTCTCAGAGGTATTGTTGCCGTTACGACTACTTGTATAAAAGTTTATGCCATAGTAGTTACCACCTCTAAAACCACAAGGATAATCAGAATTATGTGAAGTTTCTGTTGTCCATTCATATACATTACTTGCCATATCAAAAATATTACATTGTTTATCAGCTGTTGTACCTATTTGTGCTAATGAACCTGTATTTAAACTAGTTTGATTTGCATAGTTTGTTTGTGTAGTACATTTTTGAATAAATATTATGGCTGTATCCCATGCATAACTGTTTATTAAATCACTTGTAAATTTTGAACTATTATACATATTTTGTGCTAATTGTGCAGCTTGTATTTGAGTTACATAATTATATATTTGATTTGTTTCTTTTTCTGTTATTTGTGTTAATGCATCTTCTTTTGCAGTTCTTGCTGTTGATGTTCTTGCTTCATATCTTCCAATATAATATCCTCCATTTGTTGTTACACTATTTTTAAAGTTTGTGATATTTTTGGCTATTGTATTTCCATAATTTTTTAATGTTGTGTTTGTATCTCCTTTGTCTTCTTCTACATAACTTCCAGAATATGCACTTTTATTACCATTTGAATCAAATTCATATCTTCCTAACTCAATCGTCTTTGCATTTGCATCTGTTTTTGCTATATCTGTATAAATTTTTCCAACTGGTATCCATACAAATTGACTTTCAGCGGTTGCTCCTAATGTTACATCTTCTATAACGATACCTTTGTCTACTGTTGTTGCATTGTTTGTATCACTATTTGATACAATTTTAAATCCTGCTGGTACTACTATTTTATTTCCGTTGCATCTTGTAATTCTGTATTATCGGTTGTACTTAATACACTTCCTATGTTATCTTCAACTTTTTTAACTGGTTGTTTTGAAATTGTTCCTGAAATATATTTATTTAACTCATCTTCATATTCATTTAATGTTTTTGCTTGATTTTCTGTTGCATTTTGTGTTTTTTCCTTTGCTTCTTGAGCTTTTTTAAATAATCCTGTGTTTGTTAATGATTGTATTGATATTGTTGCTAGTATTAATAGTATTATTATCGTCACAACTAGAGCTACAAGAGTAATACCATTTTGTCTTTTTGTTTTTTTCTTATTTAAATTTCCTCCTTTGTTATTTTTTCCAATTTTTATATAGTTTATACACATACATAAAATAGTATGTATATCGCCTTATATTTTACAATTGTCAACAATAAATGTCGATACAAATAAAAAATATTATATGTATCTTACATAAAACAAGAGATGCAATCGTCACAAAATGTCGAAATCTGCGATGAAAAATGGTTGAAAATACTAAAATTTTATGCTATTATAAGAATACTTTAAAAATCCATCAAACAATTTTAAAACCTAATTTTTTCAAAAAAAATTAAATCAAAAGTCCAAATTTTCTAGGATAAAAGTTCAAAAACAAAATTCAAAAAAGAGGATGTGATAAAAAAATAAAATTAATATAATATTTACTATAAAATAAATATTGACAAAAACTAAAACAAATATTATAATAAGGGAGATGAATCAGTATAGAAATATTTACATATAAAGATTATTTAAAATACAAGCATATTTTTGAAGAAAAATGGACAAAAGAAGGAAATAAAACACAAGAAAAAACAATAAATGAAGTCAAAGATCAAAACGAAGAATATTATCAACAAAGTTGGCATGAACATGATGCAGTATTTAAAACGGTACTGGACCAAAAAGAAGAAGCTGTAAAATTCATAAATAAAACTCTAAAATTAAATATAAAAAAAGAAGAAATAGAAAAATATAATAGTAGTTTTATAAATAAACTATTTCAAAACAAAGAAGCAGATATTGTATACAAAATAAAAGACAAAAATATCTTTTTCTTAATAGAGCATCAAAGCAAAATTGATTATTCAATGCCATTTAGACTACTAGAATATGAAGTAGCAATAATAAGAAGTGCAATAGACAAAAGTAAAATAAAAAATAAATCATACAAAATACCATTAGTGATGCCAATTGTTTTATACACAGGAAAACAAAAATGGAATGCAAATAAATATTTAGAAAAAAGCCAAGAAAAAATTCAAGGTTTAAACATAAAAATAGGAAATTATAGTTTAGTAGATATCAATAATTACACTGAAAAAGAACTATTAGAAGATAATACATTTATATCAAAAATGATGTTAATAGAAAAAAGTAAAAATACAGAAGAAATAGCAGAAACATTAGAAAAGATTATAAGCAAAACACAAAAAGAAGATAAAGAACTGCTAAAAAGAATAATAGAAATAATTTTGGAAGAAAAAATAGGAATTACAAAATCAAAAGAATTAATAAAAAAATTAGAAAAAGGGAGTGATAGTATGTTAGCAGTAGTAGATATGATAAGAAAAGAAAATCAAATGTATATTGATATGGGGAGAAAAGAAGGCAAGAAAGAAGGAAAAATAGAAGGGAAAACAGAAACTATAAAAGAAATTGTAAACAAAATGTTAAGAAAAAATTTACCAGAAAAAACAATTATTGAAATAACAGGAATCAATCCAAAAGAAATAGAAAAAATAAAAAATTCAAAAAACTAAGTTAAAACATAAAATACTCCAAAAGCAACACAAGGCAACAAAGAATATTACAAAAAGATTGAAATAATACAGAAAAAATGATATACTATAGCAGATAAAAAAAGAGAACAAAAAATAGGGAGGAAAACAATGTTAAGTGCAAACGGAGTAACAGTACGATTTGGAAAAAGAGTACTATTTGAAGACGTAAACATAAAATTTGGAAAAGGAAACTGCTACGGAATCATAGGAGCAAATGGAGCAGGAAAATCAACATTCCTAAAAGTACTATCAGGAGAAATAGAACCAAGCAAAGGAGATGTAACACTAGAAAAAGGAGAAAGACTATCAATATTAAAACAAGATCACTTTGCATATGAAGAAAACACAGTAATAGACACAGTAATGATGGGAAACAAAGAACTATACGACATAATGAAAGCAAAAGAAGAGATATATGCAAAACCAGACTTCTCAGAAGAAGATGGAATGAAAGCAGCAAAATTAGAAGAAAGATTTGCAGAACTAGATGGATGGAATGCAGAATCAGACGCAGCTATGCTATTAAACGACCTAGGAATAGTTCCAGAAAATCATTATAAATACATGAAAGAAATAGAAGCAAGAGAAAAAGTAAAAGTCTTACTAGCACAAGCACTATTTGGAAATCCAGATGTATTACTACTAGACGAACCAACAAACGACTTAGATTTAAAAAGTATAAACTGGCTACAAGAATTTTTAATAAACTTCGAAAACACAGTAATAGTAGTATCACATGACAGATATTTTTTAAATAAAGTATGTACACACATAGCAGATGTAGACTTCGGAAAAATAAAAGTATACCCAGGAAACTATGACTTCTGGTACGAGTCAAGTCAATTAGCATTAAAACAAATGAGAGAACAAAACAAAAAGAAAGAAGAAAAAATAAAAGAATTACAAGACTTCATAGCAAGATTCAGTGCAAATGCATCAAAATCAAAACAAGCAACATCAAGAAAGAAAACACTTGAAAAAATAGAACTAGATGAAATAAAACCATCAAACAGAAAATATCCATATGTAGACTTCAAGCCAGATAGAGAACCAGGAAAAGAAATTTTACAAGTAAAAAACATAAGCAAAACATTTGAAGGAGTAAAAGTACTAGACAACGTATCATTTACAGTAAAACAAGATGACAAAATAGCATTCTTGGCAGACAACGAAATAGCAAAAACAATACTATTCCAAATAATAGCAGGGGAAATGGAACCAGACAGTGGAGAACTAGTATGGGGAACAACAATTACAAAATCATACTTCCCAAAAGATAACAATTACTTATTTGACACAGATGAAAACATTACAGAATGGTTAAGAAAATACTCAAAAGACCCAGACGAAACATATGTAAGAGGATTTTTAGGAAGAATGTTATTCTCAGGAGATGAAGCACTAAAACAGGTAAAAGTACTATCAGGAGGCGAAAAAGTAAGATGTGTTCTTTCAAAAATGATGTTATCAGGAGCAAACTTCTTAATATTTGATGAGCCAACAAACCACTTAGACATGGAAAGTATAACATCAGTAAACGAAGGAATGAAAAAATTCGCAGGAAACATACTATTTACATCACATGACCACGAATTAACACAAACAGTAGCAAATAGAATAATAGATATAAAAGAAGACGGAAACGTAATAGACAGAGAAATAACATATAACGAATATCTAGGAATTGAATAAAAACACAATAAAATAAAAATAGAGAATTCAGAATTCTCTATTTTTTAATATATATTTAGTTAAATTATTCTGCTGTTTTACTATCATCATTTACTGATTGAACTTCAACAGTTGAAGAATCGTCAATAGCATATTTATAGAAAGCAATAGTAGCAAAATGAACATAAGGAATAATCCATAAGAAACCAATTCCAAATGATATAGCACCTAAAATTGCCCAACCAATGAAAGAAAGTTGTAACCAGAATAAACTAGCACGTTTTCCAGTCATAGCTTTTTGGCTTTCAGTAACTGCTTCTTCAGCTGACATATCTTCATTTTCTATAGAAATTAAAAATGCTAATTGGTAGAAATAATATTTAGTTGTAGCCCAAATACTAGAAGCTATCAAAAGGATAAATCCAATTATAGCAATAAATACATAACCATTTACAGCAGAAGTAGAATATGTTACAAATAATGATTTATAATATAAAGAAATTCCTACAGCAATTAAAATGTAAGATATTATAATAACAATAGCAGGAACAATCATTTTTAAAAATATATTAAAAGTAATTGACCAAGATTTTCCAAAATTATTAAAACCTAATTTAAAGAAATCAAAAGCACCAACATTTTCATCTTTATATAATTTCAAAAATGCATAAAGGATACCAAATGATAATGGAACATTAATAACAATGTCTATAATTTGGCCAAGCCATTCATATGAATCAGGTAAAAGCCCAATAATAAAATTAATAACAAAAGTTACTAAAAGAAAAGCCAACATGATGCAAGCACCTTTACCCCATTTTCCAGCTAATTTTCTACGAGCTTCAGCTCTAAAATCTGATGAAATCATTTTAAAACCCCCTTTATAAATATTTAAGTTTATGATATATTAAACAAAATAAAAAGTCAACAAAATGTAACAAAAAACGACAGAATAATAAATAAAAAAGTTACATTTCACAGCCAATAAAATTATTATTTTTGTGGCACCCCCTTCCCCTTGGGTAATTATATATATTTGAGATTTCGTCCGTTTG
>URWN01000030.1 GCA_900551615.1 uncultured Clostridium sp. | reverse complement strand
TGCTGTTTTTCTAATTCTTCATTATTATCCATTTTATTTATTATATTTTTCATAACATTAAATTCAAAAATAAAAATAACAAAAATAAATAATAATGTAATTAATATTTGAAATATATCTTTATTTTTTATAAATTTAGATAGTTTTATAAAAAACATCATTATTATACTAATTATCAATGTTGGTAAAAACGGAAATATTAATAATACTATAATTAAATTAAAATAATAATTAAAACTAGCATATGTCTCTACTCCATATATTATTAATGGAAATAATGCAAAAATAAATTCAGAAAAATATAAATTAATTAATATTGTATTAAATTTTGAAGTTAATAATTCTTCTGTTTTTATCGGTAATGGTAATAATCTTTCCAAATCATTTGAAAAAAAATATATATTAGTACTAGACAAAATTATCTGAAAAATCATAATTAGCATTAATATTAAGAAAAATATATTTAAAAATATATATTCCTTATTTATTTTAACTAATTCCCCTATTGCCTTATAACTTACAAACATTATAGCAACCATTACAATTATTACAATCCAAATATATGGAGAATTTTTATTTATTTTATTTGTTTTTTTATCTATTAAATATGGATTTTGTAATGAATTCTTAGATATTATTTTGGTTAAATTAAATATATTTTTTATTTTTTTAATCATCTTTTATTAACTCCATAAACAATTCTTCTAAAGATTTTTTTTCTTTTAATTCATTTTTTAAATCCTCATATGTTCCAACAAATAATAATTTTCCTTTATCTATTATTCCTATTCTATCACATAATCTTTCCGCTACATCCAATATATGTGTAGAAAAAAACACTGTATTTCCGTTTTTTGCATATTCTTTCATAATATTTTTTAATTCAAAAGAAGATTTTGGATCTAAACCTGTCATTGGTTCATCTAAAATCCAATTTTGCGGTTTATGTAATAAAGTAGATATAATTATTAATTTTTGTCTCATTCCATGTGAATAACTTTCTATTTTATTATTTAATACATTAAAAATTTCAAATTTTTGAGCCAATTCTTCTATTTCTTTTTGTCTATCTTCAGTTGAAACTTCATATACATCTGCTATAAAATTTAAATACTCTATTCCTTTTAATTTCAAAAAAACATCTGGATTATCTGATACTAGTCCAATTCTTTTTTTTGCTTCTATTGGTTCTTTTGTAATACTTTTATTGTCTATAAAAATATCACCTTTATTTATTTCTAGTATTCCAGTCATCAATTTTATTGTAGTTGTCTTCCCTGCTCCATTCGGTCCTAAAAAACCAAATATTTCTCCATCTTTAATTTCTAAATTAAGGTTGTCTATTACTTTTTTATTTTTTTTATATTCTTTCGTTACATTTTCTATTTTTATCATAGCATTCTCCTTTATGCTTAAAGTATATACTATTCTTTCTTGATATGCAAGATTTTTTATACTTTTATTAAAAAGTTTACAGAAACTGAACCCGCCTTATTAAACTTTTTTCTCTAATAATTTGGGTTCACCTCAATTTATAAAATTTGTTCTTTTATTTTATTACATACCAAAAGCCATTACAAAATTCATATTATCTTTTAATTGCATAACTATTGTTACTGCTTTCTTTTCTAAATTTTCTTCCGTAATATCAGAAATTTCAACATTAACTACATAAGTATTATTTCCTTTAGAATCTATAGATTTAAAAGAAATACTATTATATAAGTAAAATTTATTTTTAATAAATTCTTCAAACTCTTCATTTGTTTTAAAATAATTATTTTTAAATCCATCATCTATAAATGCATAAGATGTTCTATAATCTTGTCTATTAATCATTTGTACAAATTTATCAACATTCATTTGTATTTTTTGTTCATCAGTAGCCTCATTATATGTAGATATGAATTTTTCTGTAGGTATTGTATAATTATCAAATTTAATTTTATATTGCATAGTTGAATCTTCATCAAATATATATGTATTTTCATATTGATCCATACATACATATTCAATTTTATTTTCTGATGTCACATTTGTTACATACTTTGTAATTTGACTCGTTTCAATTTGCTCTATATTATTTTTAACATATTTATTATACTCTTCCACAGATCCATATCTCTTCTGTTTATATTCATCTTCTAGATAATTTTCATATATTATCTCCGGTTTAATCATAACCAATTCTTTATAATTTTCAAAATATTTTTGAGTTATTTCATCAATTGTTATTGTATCTATATCAAAATTGTTATATCTCATATTTTCAATAGAATCATTATTTTCATTAATATTTAAATTTAGAATATCTCCAACATCCTGATTTACAAATTCTAAAGAAAATGTTTGATTAGCATTATTCGTTCTAACAATAAAATATTTATTTTGAACATCTTTATCTTTTATTAAATATGCTTCATATATATATGTATTAACTTTTGTTCCATATTTTACTTTCATTCTCTTTGGCAATAAAATTGTATCTGTATCTATATTATATACATATTTATCAATATTTGCCGTTGTTATTTTATTTTTCTTCACATATTGTTTATCTAATAAATTATAAATTGCATTTTTCCTATCTTCCTCATTTTTTATATCTAATAAATACTCATCTTCATTAATATATACTTCTGAACTAGCATACTCTATGTTTAATTTACATAATTTTTCATATCTTTTTACAACATCTACTACTGAAAAAAATGTACCAGCATCAGAAACATCTGTATATCCATTATTATCTTCTTCAAGAATTACTTCTTCTCCAAATTCATTACCATCATCTTCTACAATTACATTATTTACATCATTTTTTTGATTTTTTAATAAGAAAATTATTAGTAAAATCAAAATAACAATTATTATAAATAAAATAATTAAAATTTTTTTAATTTTTTCCATTATTTAACTCCTACTTAAATCTAAATACATGTTTAAATGTATTTTTAGCACCTGATGAAATCTTAACTCCTCCTTGAGGATATGGTTTTAGATTAGATGCATGTATATATTGGCCATCGCCCAAATATATTGCTGCATGCCCATACGTTGTGTTTCTTTCATACTTAAATATTATTAAAATATCACCTGGTTGTGCTTCACTCCAGCTTATTTCTTTATTAGTTCCTACATAAGATCCATATGCATCTGTTGAACCAGGAACATTTATTCCAAATTGCTTATACACCCAATATACAAATCCTGAACAGTCAAATGTATCTGGTCCTTTTGTTCCTAATACATACTTACTCTTTAACTTTGTTTTTGCCAATTCTACTATTTCTGAGTTTCCTCCTACTGATAAATTACCATAATTTCCAAAAATTTTTTTCCAAACACTTAACTTTTGTTCAACCTGCCATGCTGTATATTGTCCTTGTTCCCAAACTGTTGCTATCGTTCCATAAGCATGTTCTGCTTTTCCACTATCCTTACATTTTGCTAAAAACTCTGCATGTGTCTTATATATTTTTGTTATTCCTGCACGTGCAGGATCCATTATATAATATCCACCTGCTCCTGAACTTCCCTCAACATGTTTACCTAAAGAAGAATATATTGACTGCATTCCAGATAATGTATCAGGTTGTCCATATCCTGTTGGATCACATCCAGCAGCCTCTCTTTCCTTTGCACGTTTTTTTATTTCAGTTGCTTTCCATCCTGTTTGATAACTTTTTATTACTTCTGCATATCCTTTTATACCATCTTCCAAACTAGAAAATGATTTACCTGTAGAAGAACCATTTGTAACTCCAATTCCCCAATAATTATAAGAACCTCCTCCAGCTTTAAAACTTTGTTCTGTCTCCGCAGTAATTATAACTAATTCGGGATTAACACCATACTTTTTCGACCATTCATAAATATCTCCAGCATGTTTTAAGAAATTATTATCAAAATTAGTCTTTTTTTCTCCACTAATTTTCTTTGAATAAGCTTCCATTGCTTCTTTGAATTTTTCTTTAGTCAAATTAGGTGTTGTCAAAGATAAGCCTCCACCAGAAGATGGTGTACCTAAGTCTACAAATGAATTTTCCTCGTATTCACTAAAATCAAATTTTGTAACTCCAAAACTAATATTAGAAACCTTATAAAACAAATACTTTGTCAAATCAACCATATTAGAAGTTTTATCACTTGATTCTAATATTTTAAACAACCAATTTGGTGTACCGACCTTTTGTTGTATCTGTTAATAATCTTTTAGCCGCCTCATGTTCTTTCTTGCACAAAATATTAACAAAATTAGGATTTTCATCATCTTTTTCTACTTTATATTTACAATTTGGTGTTTTAGCAACATATGATTGTTTATACACTGTACTAGTATTTACCTGTTGCTCCCCAACTTTATGAATATAATAATGAGAAGTCTCTGTAATAATATCTTTTGTTTTTTTATCTACTGAAGTCGTAGATGACGGAGAACCAATTTCAACAAATTCTGAATCACCTATATTAATTGTAGTCGAATCTGGTTTACCTTCTTTTTTCTTTTTTTGAAAATCATATTCTTTACTATAATCCACAATCCATACATTTGCCTTAGTCAAATCATACATCAAATTATCTTCCTCATATGTAAATGTATGAGTTACTTTATATTCCTTTGGATCAGTACTATAACTCTCTGTAGATCCAGTACTATACGCATAAGTTACTTGTCCATTATTAACTTCTTGAACAGATGAACTAGTAACAGTTTTGGTTTCTTTTTTATATGTATGAACTTCTTCATTAACAGTTGTTGTTATATTATCATATAAAGATATTGTAATCTCACTATCTTCTACTAAATCAGCTAATTCTAAAACAAAATCTTTATCTCCACCAACAATTAGCAAAGCCCATAAATATTCAAATGGCATTGTATATTTTGAAACTGCACTTTTATAATCGACTGTTATTGTAGATGCAGTATGTGTTACTTTTTTACTTTCATCATCTTTCAAGTTTTCTGAATAATCTGAAGTTTTTACTGCATCATCATTTGTTGAAAATTCTTCCGTAACTGTATTTATTACACCAAATACAGCATTTCCATCATCATCTAAAGAAAAATAATTAACAACATTTGTATCATTAGCCGCAATCATTGCATCAAAAGAAGATTTCTTTATATAAGTTAATTTTTTCACTCCACCTTCAGAATCATGTCTTTCAAATTCTATAATACCATCTAATATATCTTTATCTTTATTATTTTTAATCTTTGGATATTGAGTTATAATCTCTGCATTTAATAATTTTTCCAATTCTTCAACATTATCTAAGTAATTTGAATATAAATCATTTGTGCACCACATCAATTCTGCAGCAGTAACATCATCTAAAGAAGATATTTTTCTTCCCAATTTTTTTTCTAATCCCAATTTTTCTATAATTTCTTCATCTGTAAATTTTTTTATATCTTCATCTTTATATCCTAAATCTTTTAATGCTTCATTTATTAATTTATCTTTATCTATAGTTATTCCGCCTTCATCTACATCATTAGATATCTTTACATTATTAGTATATTCTGATGGTCTTCCTTTTTCATCTTTGTCCCATTTTCCATTATCCATAATAAAATGTTTCCACCAAAGCAGGCTTGCAATTACAATTATAACCAAAAGCACAAGTATAAATATGCCTATTTTTCTTTTTGATTTAAAAAATCTTTTTACCATATTCTCTTCCTTTTCCATCAATTTCCTCCTTTCTTTAAGATTTATCACTTATTTAAACATTTACATTAAATACCATAAAATTATATTGTGCTTTATCTTCCATTTGCTTATATTCATCATAATTTAATACTAGATTTGAAAAAACAAGCTTTTTTATAGTTCTTCCTGATGTATATGGATTCATAAACTTTATTTCTATTGTATTTTTTAATTTACTTTGAACTTTTAATCTATTTTGTATCACTTCATTATTATAAAAATAATATTTTGTATCATTTGTATCCTGTAAATATACTGATTTTGTACTATCATTAGTATCTAGTAAAATAGTATTATCTGATTTATTTTCAACTGATAAATTATAGATTTCATAATCCATATATGAATCTATACTATTAATTGTTATTAATATATCTTTAATCTCAGTTGTTTTATTTGGTATACTTCTACCTACATAATTATTTATATTTAGCTTATATTCTCCATTAATTTCAACAACAGTTATATAATCAAGTAGTCCTATATCATTGTCAATTTTACCTGTTGACAAAATATCATTTGAATATTCTATTTTATATGTATTACTTATCCAATTTTCTACAGTATATGACCTTGCTTGATTATTAAAAATATGTTCATAATATACTCTATTAAAATCTTCTATTGATGGAAACATTACTTCTTTACATTCATCTGTAAGTAACTCATATGCTCCCTCTATATTTTTTGAATTACAATATTCAATAAATTTTCCTATAACATCTGTATCTTTTTTCAAATTCTTTGTAGAAATATTCGTTCCTGAAATCGCAGATTTTTGTGATACAACTTCATTTTTTATAATTAAATTTTCAGCAATACTTTCATTTTTAGCATTATTAGTATTATTTTCTTTTTTAGCAAAATAATTTAATAATTGTATTATTCCAAGCAAAAAGACTATAAATAGTATAATAATTATAATCTTCCTCCTATTTTGGTTAAAAAATCTAATTAAATTATACATATTTATAGCCCTCCTAATTAATCTTTATAATATATTTTACTTGTATTATCAAATTGCTTAATAAGTCCATCTACAGTATCTTTTACCTCTTTTTCTTTTGCGTTTGATGGCATTTGTTTTCTAACACGATCTTCAATAGTTTTCTTGAAATCTTCTCTATCTTTATGCCCTAATTTACTTGTATTCTTTCCATAATCTTTTACTGCTTTCACTGTTTTTATTGCATCTTCTGTTCCATATCCATTTTTGTTCAATTCATATGCTGTTGCAATATCTCTAGCATCTGACAATCCATATCTAACACAAGCATCTCCAACTTCATCCATTGCTTCTTTAGCTTCTGTCATTCCACCTGTTCTCTTTGCCAATTCTCTTTGTAATTTCATATTATTTCTAGATTCTTTAATATTTTCTTGTATTTGTTCCTCTTTAACATCTTCTTCTGGCAACGCTGCTTGCTTAAATGTGTCTGTATCTTCCTTTATGTTTTCTCCTATGTCAGCTGCTTTATCGCCAAATCCTTTTGCAAATTTATATCCTCCAAGTGCTGCCCCAGTCATATATTGTGCTGCCTTGCTAGGATCTCCAGAAGTTATTCCTACTAATCCTGCTGCAGTCATCGCAGTAGCTGCTCCTGCTGCTCCCGCAACTCCACGTGCTAATGATCTTAAAGGTTTACTATTTTTAGATTTTAATACTATTTTTTCTCCATGCCTTGCAAGAACTTCTTGTACTCCTTTTCCTAATTTAAGTTTCTTCTTATCGTTATTAGAAACCCCAGAATTTGGAATATTGAGATTATTTCCACCAGCAAGATTTACATTTCCTGCATTTAATACTGTATTTCCAGCACCCCTTCCAGTTACATTTACTCCTCCTCCTGACAAAGTTCCTCCATTCAAGCCATTTATAACCGTATTTCCACTTGAAGTTACAGTGCTATTTCCATTCGTTCCGTTCACTCCATTTAAAATATTATTAACCATTCCAGATGCTTTGCCACCATATATCGTCGATGTATCTAAATCATCTTTAACATTTATTTTTCCATCATCACTACTTGATTCAGAACTTGAACCTCCTATTTCTTTAGATGTTTTTCCTCCAAGTGGTGTTTTTCCTAATAACTTATTAACTCCACCCATCATTATAGCAGCTCCAGCTGGACCTCCTAAGAATCCTGGTGTATGTGCTTTTTCAAATCCAAAGAATTGACGTAACAATTTTTCACCTTGTGTCATAAATCCTAATGCTATAACTACATAGAATAAATTTTTACTTGCAAAATCAAATGCTGAACCAATTAATACCATATATAATATTAAATGTAATGGTTGTATTAAAAGGTTAAATATATATTCCTTAAACCATTTATTAAAAGCCTGCGCTTGTCCATCATTCATCTTATCTATTGGATATGTTAATGCTACTAATGGTGCTATTAATGTTAAAAACGACATATATACAACCCTTTTTAAATATGTAAATGCAAATATAAATGTATATAAAACTAATACAATATATATTATTTTATATCCTATAGACGCATATGCATAGTTAGTAACATTATCATCACTATCTTGATATTGTAATAACATTCTAGCTTGTTCCATAAAATTATTTGTTGGCCATTTTAATACTGTTTTTCCATTTTCTTCAACAAATAATCCTGAGAACTCACTTGAATTATCCCCTGATTCTAATACCTCTTTTGCTTTTTTTACTTTTGTATCATCATCTATTGTAAATACTTGTGGTGCTTTACTTGTTGACACACCATTTGAATCTGCCGTTCCACTAACTCCATCTGGTAAAGTATCTCCATTTTCAATAATATCTGTTGCATCTACTAAATTAGTTAATTTTTTTACAAATATATTTGAAAATGACATTATATAATGCATTGTAAATAATAAGCAAATTGCAACAATCCAATCAATCAACCATTGTTTATATTTAGCCTTGTCCCCTGCACTACTTGATATAATTATTCTAATACCTACATAAACTAACACAGATAATAAAGCAACCAATGCAACATTTCTTAAAATCAGATACCATGTTGAAATTGTACTTTGCAATTGTTTTGCCGTTGATTCCAATACAACCTCTTCAGTTTCAGCATCTGTAGTTACAGTTTTATAATATGCATATGTAGTTTTTATCGCACTTCCTGTACCACTTGCATATTGTTTTATCTTATATGTATCTGTAGTTGTTTTAATCTGATATAATGCTGCATACTCACCATTAATACTTTTATTTCCTATATTCTCTCCATTATCTTTAAAATACTCTAATACAGCTTTACCAATTAAATCTGTCTTACTATCACTTAATGCAGCTTCATATGCAGTTGTTGCTTCTTTTGCATTTGTTATATCAACTTTAAAATCATGATCTGCAAAGTTAAATTTTGCATACTCTTTCTTATCTTCTGTCACTTCTTCATAATTTAAAGTTATCTCTTTCTCCTCTGTTTTAGAAGGTGTTGTAACAACAGTTCTTGACTGATCATCCATTGGATTAAAGAAATCCACATCAAATAAAGGAACCTGATTAGCAAAAATTTCATATGGCGATAGTTTTATTTGTGGCAACACAAAATCTTCCGGTAACGTTGCATTTGCTATATAATCAGAAACACAAAATGTAACAATTCCAGCAATTACCCCAGCCTTTAACACTGTTAAAACTGTACTAAATGCTAATGCTGCTCCGCGGAAGTGCAACTAATGCCGCAATACCTCCAACAACTACTACAACGGCCACTACTACTCCTAATATTTTAGCCAAAGTACTAGCACTAGTATCAACTTCTATCATACTTCCATCCATTTGCAACACTAATTTTTGTAATAATGATATAGCTCCATCACCAAGTCCAACAAACATTGATAATAATGGATCTAGTAATTGTCCACCAATTCCCTTATCACTACTTTTGGCCTGTATATTTTTAGGTGTCACAAAACTAAACGACATTATAATCAAAAACACTATTACTATCTTTTTAAAAATACTATTATTTTGAAAAATTTTCATAAAGTTTAAACCTCCCGACTACTTTACGCATTATTTCTTTTTGCAATATCATTTAAGTTTGTATCCACAAACTCAAATTCTTTTCTAGTTGGCATTATCTTTAATATTGCCGAATCTGCACCAACTTTTAATAATCCCTCACCCTTTTGGCAAGTTACTAAAAAGTTAGCTTCCCCTTCTGAAAGTTTAAACACCTCTTTTAAGTATTGTATTTCAGATTTATCTTGTGCTAAAAATAGTTTTGTATCTGAAGATGTAAGAACTGCTTGTGCCTCTGGTTTCTCATAAAAGTCTTGGAATCTTTGAGAAACTATAGCAAGTGAAACATTTCTTTTTCTTGCACGTCTTGCCATTTTATTTAAAAAGTCAACAGCCTCTGGGTATGGTAACAGCATCCAAGCTTCGTCAACTAAAACTCTCTTTTGTGTAGCTTTTTTTCTATCTTCACTATTTTTCTTAACAAATTTTTCCCAAATCCAAGAAAGTAAAATTTGTTGTGCAAGTGGTCTTGCAAATCTTTCTTCCAATTGAGAAATATCCAAGTTTATAAATGGCGCTCCATCTAATAATTCAAATGTAGATTGTCCATCAAAATATGCCATTTGGCCATCATATTCTCTTATGTATTGTTTCATAACTTTTAATAAATAACTATAATGATACTGATAATCCTGGTTTGTATTCTCTCTGGCTTTTCCTTGAATTCTTCTATACCAAGAACCAATTGTTGGCATATCTTTCTTTTCCTTTGCAAAAACATTACCTTGCATTAAATTTCCTGTTGATTTATATAAACTCTCTGGATTACTATTTATTCCAAGTGCAGCATACTCTTCTGCAACTGATTCAGCTATTATCTGTTTTGTAAGTTCATTAACTTCATCTGAACGTGTACTTCCTCTAGCCATTGTAAGTAATGCTTGCGTAACATCTTCTACTTTATTTTCAATATTTAATGTAACTCTTTCTTTACCTGTTATTTCATCTTTAACAATTTCAGTTTCTACATCAAATAAATTAATAACTGTTTGTGAAGTTGGACTAATTACAACATTAATTCCACCTAAGCTTTCAGCAACTATTGTATATTCACCTTCTGCATCTAATGCTAAACTTTCTATTCCCATTAAAACAGATGATCTTGATATTAATGTTTTCATTGTAACTGATTTACCAGCACCTGATTTAGCAAATATAACCATATTATAATTTGAAAGTGATGAATGAAAATTATCAAATAAAATTGGAGTTCCTGTTTGCTTATTAAATCCTAATGGAACACCTGTTGGATGTCCTACCTCAGATGTTGTAAAAGGAAATACTGTTCCCATTGAATTTCTATCAAATGTATGTGTTTTATTTATTTTATCATTCATAAACGGCATATTAGATTTGAACGCATCTTCTTGCATTCCCCAAGCAGTTTTTATTCCAACTAGCGTCTTTGCCATTTCAGAAGATAATAATTTTGTTTGTCTATCCAAATCTTCTAAACTATATGCATATAAAGTCGTTATAATAGAAGCTTCAAATAATTTATTAAATCCTGCTGCAATTTCATCTCTTAACTGCTCAGCTTCTAATCTCTTTTGAGCAAGTATACTTTCCCTATTTATATTTCCCTTATCAGATGCCATAATTCTTTCTGTTTCTAGTTCATTTATTACTCTATTTAAATCATTTTGAGATTTATCTTCTTTGATTGGGTTAATATATATAGATGTATTTGTATCACCAAACATATACATATCCCTAAATAATTCAGGGAAAGTACACATTCTAGGAAGAGATGATACAAAAAAACTTCTTGCATATCTATTTGTATTAGATATTATTTCCAAATGATCTATATTAGAAGCATCCACTCCAGATGGAGCGATTAACTCTTTTATTGACTTTTTCTTTAATATTCTAATGTCATCATCTCGATATTCTCTAAACTGTTCTTGTAGATTTTCTACCTCTTGTTGTTTTTTCTTTTTTGCCATCTTTATCTCCTCCTTCTTTTTCTTCTGTTTTAGCCTTCTTTTTATTTTCTTTTTCCTTTTCTATTTTTTCTACTGCTTCATCAGCTAAGTCATCACCTATTGATCTTTTGTTTTGTTTAATTAAAGATATTGCCATTTGATCTATTAAATCATTTAACTCTGCTTCTTTTTGTTTTACTCTTCTTTCTTTTTCACTTTCTTCTACAATATCATATATTGTTTCATTTGCTTTTTTTATTGCATCTTGTTCTATTTTTATATCAAGTTCTTTCATACGTTTATCTAAAACATCTGGTGCTGTAGAATATAAATCTTCATATCCAGAATTTAATGCTTTTCTTAAATTAAATAGTTCCGCCTCATCTCTATTATAAGCAATATATAATAATTCTGCTAATTCAGTTGAATCAAGTATTTTACTATTTATTCCGCATACAGATAATGAACTAATTATTGCTTGTGCTTTAGTATACAATTCAGAAAATGCTAAACTTGAAATTTCTTTTTTGTCATAATTACCATTTGAAGCTTCATCTGAATAATATGGGATTATAACATAATAATGCTTACTTAATATATTTTTATTTAAACTCATTCTTTCTGTATTATTTACTATATCTACACCATATTCATATAAATTTCTTTGTCTAGTTAATTCATACTTATCCATCTTTAATTCTTCATCTGTATATCTTCCAGATCTAAACTTCTGATTATATTCCATTTGTTTATTTGCATATTCCTTAGAAATTGCATCTATTCTTTCCTTATATGAATTTATACTATTACTTAAATTTACAGTTCTTGTTTGCACATATATTTGAATTGGATATCTTAAAGTATTTAAAAATTGCAAAAATCCTTGTTCAACACTATTTTTTTCTAGTCCTGACATTAAGTCATAATTTATTCCTTGGCATTCTATTACCATTAGAAATCTTTTTCCATCTTTTTGAACAATCAAATTGTCTTCTATTTTATCAAATTCCATAAATTTAAAAATAGATTCCTTATTATAACTTTGAGGAATATTTACCGTTTTTGTTGTTTGAATATTTTTTTCTTTATTTTTCTCTTTTTTGTTTTTTGGTTTTTTTTCTCTAAATTTTAATACAACAAATATAACACATAATATAAATAATATACTAACCATTATACCTAACAACAATGTTAAAGCATTTATTAATTGATTACTCTCCATCTTTAGTTTCCTCCTCTTGTTTATATATGTAAACTTTATTACCATTCTTCTTAAATTTAATCCATCTTAAAATAACATCATCTATATTTTCTCCACCTGTTTTTTTTGTTATTTCAAATGCATTAGATTCTGGCACTTTTAATGTTCCTATTACAAAACCTATTGCTGCACATATTACTGTAATAATAAGTCCTGCCGTTCCAAAACCTAACATTCTTAATATAAAGTAAAAAACTAATCCTATTCCAGCGCCTACACATGTAAATATTAATCCTTTTGTTGAAAAAATATATAATATTCTTCCTTCTCCTTTATAATTTCTTGGTATTTCATAAGTTTGCATATTTTTTCCTCCGTATTCTTTTTATATTTATACATTATTAATTATAGCATAAAATTGTGGATAATTGTACTCTTTTTATCAAAAAAAGTGGAAATTTAATATATTTGTAACATTCTTGTAATATCAATATATAAATATTTTTTTATATCATTATAGGGATATAAGTATTTAAAAGATTTTATTAAAATTTATGTTGATATTTAAACAATTAAAAATATTTATAAAATAAAAAAAGAATAATCTATTTCTAGACTATTCCTTAATTTTTTATATTTATTTTGCCATACCAAATATAAATGAAGCTATAGCTGTTGCTGATACAACTAATACTATACCAACAATTAATGGTATAAAAGATTTTTTGTATTCTGCTTTTTCTTCAACTGAACCTAGCATATATTTTACACCTAATACCATTAATATAATAACTGAAGCTATTATAGCCACATTTCTTATTAATCCCATTATGTTATTTGCTTTGTCAGTTAAAGCTTTTGAATTACCTTGATAATTAGCACTTAATGAATCAAATGATACGTCATCTGCAAAAACAGTTGTTGCAAAAGTAGTTAACATTATAGCCACTAATAGTATTGTAATTATTTTTACTGCTTTTTTCATTTTATTTCCTCCCTTTTTTATTTCTATATTATAAAATTACCTAGTTTTCTAAGTAAACTTTAATAACTAATTTTGGCCTAAAAAATTGTTTCCAATTTGTATAGCTAATTCCCATATTCCAAATGCTCCAAAAGCTACAAGACATCCTATTATAAATGGAACCATTGAATCTTTTATTTTAGCCTTTTCTTCAACTGAACCTATCATAAATTTTATTCCTAATACTGCTGCTATTACAACTGCAATACATATTGCTGATATTAATAATATTTTATATAAAGAATCTGATGTGCTTTTTAATGCACTTTTATCTATAGTAGTATCTGAACTTTCACCAGATTTTATAAAGCTATCTCCTCCTGTTATCACATCTGATATTCCTGTTGCATTAACAACTGGAACAGTTAAAAACATAATACTAATTGTAAATAAAATAACTTTTATAATTAACCTTTTCAATACTAATCTCCTTTTGTATTAATGAAAAGCATTATATATATATGAAACAATTACTATTCCTGATGTTGCCAATATGCAACCTATAATATATGGTACCATTGTTTCTTTATAACTAGCCTTTTCTTCAACACTTCCTAATATATACTTAACACCTATTACCATTAGTACTATAACTGATGTTACTATACTTATATTTCTAATAGCCGCTAATATTATTCCTGTTTTATTAAAAATTAATTCTGTTTCTACATTTGATAATTCATCTGGCTTATAATCACCAGGATCTATTGTAGATGTTGAACTTTCTGAAGATGTTGATCCACCTGAAGAAGTTTGATCCTTTTTACTTGAAGTACTTTTGGCTGATGTTTGGCTTTTCTTTGTTGATGTACTTTTTGAAGATGTTTGATCTTTTTTTGCACTTACAGTTATAAAATTTGTATATCCCCCTTTGTAATTTTCTTCAGTTTTAGCACTAGAAAAATTACAAAAAGCATTGATAAATACCAAATATGTACTAATTAAAACAATAAATATTTTTTTTATCTTATGCACAAAAGTATCCTCCTTTTTGTCCTATAAAATAATTATACCTTATATTTTTTTATTTTTCAACTTTTTTTGATATTTTTTTCAATTTATATACAAAAAAGTAAAAACTAATATAAGTTTTTACTTTTTCTATTGGCGGAGATGAGAGGGTTCGAACCTCCGCGCCCCTTTCGAGACCTAATTGTTTAGCAAACAATCCCCTTCACCACTTGGGTACATCTCCATTTGTATAAAAAAAGATATAAAAACTTAAATCTATAAAATTATAAATTCATGGTCTTTTATATCTATATAAAAAGTTGGCGGAGAGGGTGGGATTCGAACCCACGGTAGGCTATTAACCTACGCCAATTTTCAAGACTGGTGCCATAAACCAACTCGACCACCTCTCCATTGGTTGTCGCTATGTCTAGCGACAGTATATATATTAGCATTTTTAAAAACATTTGTCAATAGATTTTTTCATATTTTTTTATTCTATCTTGTTTCATATATCAATAAATCTTCAATCTCCCCGATATATTCAAAATTATTCTTTACAAAATCTATTACACTATCTGAATCTTGCCAAGTTTTTTTTTCTTTTGGTACCAAAATTATTTTATTTTCCATTTTTTCTATTTTGTTTACTATTCCTTTTTCTCCATCTTTTCCCAAATTTCCTAACAACAGCAAATCAAATACTCCATTGTTCTTTTTTAACGGTAACATATAAATTGCAGCATCTGAAGATATATCAATAACATCTTTATCAGAATCTTGTATAAATTTTGTAACTTTTCTTATTTTGTTTTTGTCCTCTTCAGAAAAAAGTGTTCCAAAATATACACTATTTCCATCAAATTCATTTTCTATAATATCTTTATAATACTCTATGTTCTGTTGTTCAACGACAGAGCGCCATAAGAATATAGGGACCAGTAAAAACAATGAGAGTAAAATATATAATATGCCTGCTTTTATTAGTGATTTTCGCTCGGAAGGATTACAAGGTACTTTTATTCTTATATCTTGTTTTACATGTCCGTTCAGCCTGCGCCCATCTTTATATCTTCTATCTGGTACAAATTGTGCAACTAAAACAGATTTCTTCATGAATACTGTTTTTTGAAAAAATTTCATGATACCAAATATGAATATAATAATAGAAGGTACTACTAAAATAGCAAAAAATAAAGAAACAATATAGAGTACTATTTTAATGCCAGCGTTATATCTAAATAAAGATACTTGAAACCCTTCTGCTTC
>URWN01000029.1 GCA_900551615.1 uncultured Clostridium sp. | reverse complement strand
CTCCAATCAAACGGACGAAATCTCAAATATATATAATTACCCAAGGGGAAGGGGGGTGCCACACAAATAATAATTTTATTGGCTGTGAACTGTAACGGTTGCCCCCTTAATTCCAAAAATTTAGGGATTGAAGACCTGTCCCTCAATCCCGCTTTTTTAACATATTTTATTTTTAAATTGTAAATCACCTAATTTTTCAGTTGTAATATATCCTGGTTCTGCTTTTATTACATCTGGAATTCTATTTACAACTGTTGCACAAGTTAATTCTACTGTTGCTGGTTTTTCTACAGTAATTGTTGTAGTTGGTTCTCCTTCAACTGTCCAAACATTTTTGTCAAATTCATCTGGTGCATATACTTTTCCTATACACTCAGATTCTATTGTGATTCCTTCTTTTGTCTTTGTTGTAACAACTGCACTCATTCCTGTAGCATCTCCTGCTTTTATTGTCATGTCTAATGTTGATGAGTATATATCATCTTTGTATGTTTGTGGTACACATTTTTGTGTTTGGCTTATTATTGTTAGTCCTAGTTTTGAACATAACCATCCATTTACATTCCACATATATGATGGCGCATATTCTCCTTTATTTATTATTTCTTGTCTTTCTTCATCTGACATTCTATCTACTGAAGCAACTTGTTTATCAAAGTCTTCTAATGTTAGACCTGCTCCGTGAGCTTCTGCTAGAGCTATTCCATAGTCTTCTACATTATAGCTTGAACTTCCTTTTATTTTTGTTATTTTTTGTGTTGAACCTGCAATTGATGTTATAAGTTGTCCCCAATATATGTCTTGATATCCTGTTCCTGTTATTGTACAATTATTTGCTTTTGCTAATTCATCAATTTTCTTTGTTAATGTTGGATTTGAATTTTGTGGATAAAATGCTTCTTCACATGTTGATATTGCATTTATTCCTAATTTTGCGCATAACATGTATGGTTCTTCTAATTCTGCTATTAAACTTCTTGTCGTTATTATACATATGTCTGGTTTTGTTTCTTTCATCATTTCTTCAGCCTTTTCTGCTGATACAACTACTATTCCTAGTTTTTCTTTTCCTAATATTTCTCCTATGTCTTTTCCAATTACTGCTGGATTTAAATCTACTGCTCCTACTATTTCAATTCCCTTTTCTATCATGTATCTCATTGTGTATAAACTCATTTTTCCTACGCCATATTGTACGGCTTTAATTTTTTGTTCCATAATTTGAAACCTCCTTTGTATTTTATTTTATATAATTTTTGAAATTATATACATTTTTTGTATATTGCAAATTTGCTTTTATATATGATTTGTATGCTATTTATGTATTTTTGGATGTTTTTATTCTATCATAAACTTATTTTTTTAACAATACTACTATTAAAATTATACTAAAAAAAACATCGTATTTTCTACGATGTTTTAATGGTGCTCCCTCAAGGATTCGAACCTTGGACCCACCGGTTATGAGCCGGTTGCTCTGACCAACTGAGCTAAGGGAGCATTAGTATTAAATTTATTTCTTGCTTAACGCAAGATAAAGTATAACCTATTTTTTTTTTGTTGTCAATACTTTTTAGAAAATTTTTTCCTTTATTTTAAAATTTTAAGGAATTAAAGCCTTTTTAGGCCTTAACTCCTTTTTTATATTAATAATTTTCACCTTTTCCTTCTGGAAGTGCTGGATATTGTAAAACAACTCTAATTTTCATAGCATATCTAATTGCTCTAACAATTTTACTATTCTTAATTCTTTGCCATAATGATGGTTTTTTCTCAAATGTTGTTTCTTGAACATATTGTTCTTGTGCTTGTTGTTCTTGTTCTAATTCTTGTTGAACAGCTTCAACTTTTTGTATTTTTTGAACCTTTTTAGCTTTTTGAACTTCTACTTCTGGTTGTTCTTCAATTTTTTCTACTTTTGCTGGTTCTTCTATTGGTGTTGGGATAGTCTTTAATGCATCTGCAACTTCAATTCCTATATAACTTAATGCTTTTGATCTATCTTCAATTCTTTCCATATCTATTTCTATATGTAAGTTTGATTCTAGGTTATTTACTCTTGCATTTAACAATTTCATAGCATCAGTATAGTTTTGTGATGTTTTTGTTTTGCATTTTCCTAATATATTTAAAGTATCTATTATATCTTCTGAAAAGTCTGATTCAGCATTCTTTATTTTGTCTTTCCAACCATCTTCTTTGTTGTCAACTGTTTCAATTAATTCTTTTAATTGTCCTGCTAATGCTATATTTTGTTCTCTTTGTCTAATTAATTCTTCTATTCTTTTTGTATTTTCTTCAAATTGGTTTGTTGCAAATTCTACTAATCCATATGCTGCTTTATATACACTGCTAGGGAAATTCTTCTTTTTTGGGTATTCAATTAAATATGTTTTTATTGCTTCTATTAAATCTTTAAAGTAAGCGTCTTCTTCTAATTGTACAATTTGTTTCTTACTGTTAGGATTTATCATTTTTTGGACTTTTTCTATATTTGATAAGATTTTTTCTTCCGTGATTACCATTCTCACGTTTACTATGCCTGATCTTGACATTGTAAACAACCTCCTTTATCTTACGCTTTATTGCTTTTACTGTTTCTTTTATAATTATACAATAATAAACAAAAAACTACAATAGAATTGTAGTTTTTTTAGTTTACATTTTTATTACAATATTATTACAATTATGTTACATTACAATTTTTTTCATTTCAACATTTCTTTTTACTTTACGCGTAGTAGTTTTTATTAATTCTTCTTCTGTAATAGTTATTCCTTTTATGTATTTATATTTTGGCATTGTTTTGTTTATTGTTTTAACTTCCTTCCATAATTTTTCTTTTATATCTTTTTCTTCTTCTACTCCATAAATATCTTTCATTATTTCCTTGTCATATACTATTTTTGCTGATATTTTGTAATCACCATCATCTTCTGGTTTTCCATATACAAAGCATTCTTTTACTCCTGCTATTTTGTTTATTAATATTTCTAGTTCTTCTGGATATACATTTTTTCCATTTTTTAATACAATAACAAATTTCTTTCTTCCTGTTATAAATATAAAACCATCTTTGTCTATTTTTGCTAAATCTCCTGTATGTAGCCATCCTTCTTTGTCAATTGTTTCTTTTGTTGCTTCTTCATTTTCATAATACCCAAGCATTATTGTTGGTCCTTTTACTAATAATTCTCCTATTCCTTCTTCATTTGGTTCATCTATTTTTACATCTAATGTTGGTAATGCTTTTCCTATTGATCCTATTTTTTTGTATTTATCGTCTTCTACAGCAATAACTGGTGAAGATTCTGTTAGTCCATAACCTTGTACCATATTAATTCCTAATGAATTAAATGTTTTTTCTGTGTCTGGATCTAATGCTGCACCTCCTGCAACTAATAATCTCAATTTTGAACCTAGACTATCATGTACTTGTTTAAATAATTTTCCTCTTATATCTAATCCAACCTTTAACAATGCATTTGAAACTTTCATTCCTACATTTACAGTTGTTCCTTTTCCTTGGTCTTTTATTGATTTCATTATTTTTTTACACATATTTTCATATAAAACTGGAACTGATACCATAAATGTAATATCATATTCTTTTATATTTTCTGCAATGTGTCTGATTCCATCACAAAATGCAATAGATGCTCCAACTGATAATGGTAATAAAAATCCTGTTGTACATTCAAATGTATGATGTAATGGTAAAAATGATAAAAATCTATCATCTTCCCTTACTTTTAATACAGAAGATATATCCATTAAATTACTTGCTATATTTTTATGTGATAACATTACTGCTTTTGATTTTGATGTAGTTCCTGATGTAAATAGCATTATTCTCATTTCTTCTACATTAATTTTAGCATCAATAAATCTTTTATCTCCATTTTCTAATAACTCTTTTCCTCTTGTTAATAATTTTTTAAATGATATGATTCCATTTTCACTTTCATCTAAATCCATTGAAATAAAATATTTTAAATCTGTATTTTTCTTTTCTTTTAAATCGTTCATTATTTCATTGTATTTGTTCGAATATGCTATTGCTTCAACACCTGAACGAATTATCAAGCTTTCTATTTCATTTTCTGGTAATGCTTTGTCTAATGGTACAATAGTTCCTGTTCCATTTACTACTGCTAAATATGTTACTCCCCATTCATATCTGTTCTCTCCAATTACTGCAACTCTTTTACCTTCTAATCCCAAATTAATTAATGCTGTTCCTAAACTGTCAATATCATTTTTTAATTGTTTATATGTTATTTCTTTAAATTCTCCCTTTTTTTCTGTTTTAAATACATATGCTGGTCTATCTGAAAACTTTTCTACTGATTTGTTTATCATATCTTTTAAATCTGTTATTTTTTCAACTTTATATAATGGTTCTCTCATTTTATTTTTTCCTCTCGTTTTATTTTACTTTAAGTCCTTCTACTACTGTTCTTTCAAATTCTTTGTATGTTTTTATTATATCAATTTCATTTTCATTTTTCATTTTGTATACTAAAGTAGATGCTATCAATGCATAAATTTCTGATGCTATTACTTTTGGATCACCTTGTTTTATTTCTCCTTTTTTCATCCCTTCTTCTACTATTTTCTCAATTTTTCCTATATATTCAAAAACGTGTTTTTGGCACATTTTATTTCTTGCTTCTTTTCCATAAAATTGACTTAATAAAATTGTTATAAAATCTTCATATTTGTTTACTATTTTTATTTCTATTAATACAATAGCTTTTATTTTATCTATATAGTTTTCTAATTTTTCTGTTTTTATATCAATACTGTTTTGCAATAGTTTTATTCCTTCCTCTATTAGGAAATTGAATATTTCTTCTTTACTTGAAAAATGATAATATAGTGTTCCTTTTGCCACTCCTACTGTTGCTGTTATTTCTTCTATACTTGTTGCATCAT
Organism: uncultured Clostridium sp.; assembly: GCA_900551615.1. Lineage (GTDB taxonomy): Bacteria > Bacillota > Clostridia > TANB77 > CAG-508 > CAG-269. The sequence goes on along the minus strand of URWN01000029.1, from coordinate 11,219 downwards.
ATCCTTTTTCTGCAAATAATTTCATTGATGTTTCAAATATTTTTCTTTTGGTTTTATTCATATTTGTTCATCCCTTTCGCTTCGCTTCATTTAGCTAATCTTAAAATAAAAATAATAAATTTACAAATCTATTATTTTACTTATCCTAATTTTTTCGTTTTTTATTATATATTTATTATTGATTTTTTTCAATATTTTTTATAAATTTGAACGATTAGTCATCTTTAAATTTTATATGAAATTTTTGTTACAAATCTTTACAAATTTCAACAACTAATATAAAATATCAATAGTAAATAATACTTAAAAAAAATGGTTACAATAAAAGAAAAAAATTTTGGAGGAAAACTAATGAAAAACAAAAATGAATTGAATTTTAAAGATTTAAAAATGACTTGTGATACAAAAATATTTGATTTTGATACAACTCAAGAACTAGAAAATATTACAACCGGAATTGGCCAAGAACGTGGAATAAAAGCTCTTGAATTTGGTTTGCAAGTTGATGTAAAAGGTTATAATCTTTATATTGAAGGTCCAAGTGGTGTTGGAAAAACAATGTATACAAAAAATTATTTAAATAAAATATCTAAAAAACAAAAAACACCTTGTGACTGGTGCTACATCTATAATTTTGATAATCCTAATGAACCAATTGCAGTTTCACTTCCTGCAGGTCAAGGTAAAGAATTTAAAAATGCAATGGATGGCTTTATCTTAGAAGTTAAAAAAGATATCAAAAAAACATTTAATGCTGATGATTTTGAAAAAGAAAAAGCTTTACTTAAACAAGAATTTGAGGAAAAACGTTCTAGCATTTTAGAAAAATTAAATATTGATGCATCAAAACATAATTTTCAAGTTAAATCTTCTCAAAATGGTATTTATATGATGCCTGTTGTAAATGGAAAAGCTATTGATGAAGAGGAATTTGATAAATTAGATAATTCTATAAAACAAGTATATGAAGAAAAATCAACTATTGTTCAATCTCAAATTATGGATGCAATTGAGCAAATAAAAATTATAGAAAGACAATCAGATAAAAAGATTTCTGAATGGCAATCTAATATTGCTTTACTTACAATTAATGTTCATATTAATTACTTAAAATCACAATTTAAGAGAAATAAAAAAATTACAAAATTCTTAAATGATGTTAAACAAGATGTATTAAAAAATGTTTCTTATTTTGTTGATGAAGATAAAGAAAAGGAAAAACAACAACAAATGAATCCTGCTCAAAGAAAACAAGACCCATCTTTAAATTATAGAGTTAATTTATTTGTAGATAATTCTAATACTGAAGGTGCTCCTGTTATAATGGATTCAAACTATTCTTATCATAATATTTTTGGTTCTCTTGAATATGAAAATTATTATGGTTCATTAAAAACAGATCATACAATGTTAAAACCAGGTCTTTTACAACAAGCTAATGGTGGATATATAATTTTCCAAGCTAAAGATTTGTTGCAGAATAGTTTTTGTTATGAAGCATTGAAAAAGGCTTTAAGGGTCAAAGAAATAAGTATAGAAAATACAACAGACCAGCGTGCCTCTATGGTTATGGTTTCTTTAAAACCTGAACCTATCCCATTAGATTTAAAAGTTATTTTAATTGGAAATGCTAATATTTATCAAACACTTTTAGCTATGGATTCTGACTTTAGAAAATTATTTAAAATAAAAGTTGAATTTGAAGATGATGCACCTTTAAATAATGAAAATGCAAATAAACTTGCTCAAATAATTCATGGTTTCTGTGAGGTTGAACAACTTCCTCATCTAGATAAAGGTGCTATGGCAAGATTAGTTGAATATGCATCAAAACTTGCTGGAAGTCATAAGAAATTATCTACAAGATTTGATGATTTAATTAAAGTTGCCGGTGAGGCTGCAACTTGGGCTAAAATGTCAAAATCAAAAGTTGTAACTAGTGAATTTGTAGATAAAGCTTTGGCTGAAAGAGTTGAAAGAGTAAAGAAATTTGATGCAAAATATATGGATATGATTAAAGATCACTCTCTATTGATTGATACAACTGGTTTTGAAGTTGGAACTATAAATGGTCTTACTATTTTAACAATTGGCGACTATTCATTTGGAAAACCTGCTAAAATTACAGTTAACACATATACTGGTAAAAATGGAATTGTAAATATAGAAAGAGAAGTTGAGCTTTCTGGTTCTACTCATTCTAAAGGTGTTCTAATTTTATCTGGATATTTAGGTGAAATGTTTGCACAAGATATTCCTTTATGCTTAACTGCAAGTATTTGTTTTGAACAATTATATAATGGTGTAGATGGTGATAGTGCTTCTAGTACAGAGCTTTATGGTTTGCTTTCTAGTCTTTCTGGAATACCTATTAATCAAGCTATTGCTGTTACAGGGTCAGTTAACCAAAAAGGTCAAATACAACCAATTGGTGGTGTTAATGAAAAAATTGAGGGTTATTTCCAAATTTGTAAGATGCGTGGTTTAACTGGCGAACATGGTGTTATGATTCCTGTTCAAAATGTTGATAATTTGCAACTTTCTGATGAGATTGTTTCTGCTGTAAAAAAAGGATTATTCCATGTTTATGCAGTTTCTACAATTGAGGAAGGTATCGAGGTTTTGACTGGTGTTCCTGCTGGTAAGAAGGATAAAAATGGTCGCTTCCCTGCTGGTACAGTTAATTACCTTGTTTATGAAAAACTAAAAAAATATGCAAAAATTAATGAAAATAAGTAATTTTATAAATTATATAAAGCCTCTAGCAATTTGTTAGAGGCTTTTCTTAATCTAAATTTACTTTTAAAAATATGAAATATTTTATTTAATTTTTTTCTCATTTAAAAAATATTTATTAAACTTAATGTAGTCTTATTTTTAATATGTTCCAAAACATACACACTAATATCAAGTTGAGCCATAGAATCTCCATATTCTTCTTTATCTAAATAACCATTGAGTCCCGCCAAATCTGTTTCAATTTTTTCTAACTCATCATGTTCAATATAAATGGCAAGTTTTTTATGTCTTTTATTCCAATCATCTCTAATCTCTTTAATTTTTTCTTTTAATTTATCTGCATCTATATCTTCTTCATTTTCTTTTTCCATTTCTTTTCTAATTTCTGATAAACTTTGCGTTGCTGTTTCAATTGATTTGTTTGTATATTTTGTAGTAAAAATATCTCCTGCAATTATTACTACAACAATAATTACAGAAATAACTAATTCCTTCGTCATTTACTTATCTCCTTTTACACTAATATAAAACTCTTATATTATGCACTAAGATTTTTCACTCTATGAACTTTTCTTTTCTTTTTTCTGGCAGAAAATTTGGCCTTTACCATCATAAGTCACAACCAATGCCTCTTCTGGCTCCATATCAAATTTTTCAACTTGTTTTTTTAACCAATTATAATTCTTTCCAATTAATTGCAAATTCTGATTCATGATTTTTCCATCAACAACTAAATCATATGGAATACCTTCATATTCAGGTACAATGTTAAAATCTTCTGGTGTTGTGGTTCTTTTTTCTGGTTTTTGTATTACTGTTACTTGTCCACTTGTTTCTAATATTGCATATTCTACATCACCTAAATTTACAATATTGTTCCCTCTTAGCCTTTCTTCTAATTCATTAACAGTGAATCTTTCTTTTTTTAATGCTTTTTCATCGATTTTTCCTCTATATATTAAAATTGTTGGTTTTCCACAAATGACTTCTCTTGCTTTTATGCTTTTTAAATTTATAACTGAAATACATAAATGCATAACTAAAAGTCCTAAAATTGGAATCAATCCATTAAATATTGGAACTCCTGTATCACTCATTGGAATTGTGGCTAAGTCTGCTATCATTATAGAAATTGCAAGTTCAAATGGTTGAAGTTGCCCTATTTCTCTTTTTCCCATTAGTCTCATAACTATTAACACAAATATGTATAATATTATTGCTCTAAAAAAAGTTATTAACATTTTTGCCTCCTCAAAAATCCTTTATATTAAAATATAATTTTAAATTATTAATTTCATTTTTCTACTTATATTTTTAAAACTATAATATTTTTTATTTTATTTTTTACAAAAATTAACTTTTTTATACTCATTTTTTTGAATATTATTTAAAATTTCGTGAATAATAAAATTAGAGCCTTGAAATTGCAAATTTACTTTGCATAAGTTTTTAAAAATTTAAGGAGGTTTTCTATATGTCAAATTCACAAACAAGAAGTGAAAATGGTACTTCCACAGTGTGGCAAATAGTTGGTAGATTAATTGCTGCTGCTGTTGTTCTAGGTATTACTGCATTTTTTACACCTGGTTTTTCAATTAATAATATTTGGACTTTAATTATAGCTGCTGTTGTTTTAACAGTAATAGATTATTTAGTTACAAAGTTTACAGGTTTACATGCAAGCCCATTTGGTAAAGGCTTCGTAGGTTTTGCATTGGCCGCTATTACTTTATATGTTACTCAATTTTTCGTAGCTGGTTACTCTATTTCATGGATTGCTGCTATAATTGGTGCTTTGATTTATGGTGTTATTGATTATTTCTTGCCAGGAAATCAAACTATGTAGTTATGCTAAAAAGCAATCAAAATTATATTGATTGCTTTTTTCTTTTTTAATTTCTCTCCCAATATTTTTCATACAATTCCTTAGCAGTCTTTGGACTATCAACTCCCTCTTTATTCTTAACAGGAGCAAAATCATCCTCTCTCTTACCTCTAAGAATTGCAATATCATCAAATAACTCAAAACTATCAAAAATGAAAGCTTCAAATTTATAAGAATTTGGTTCAGTTGGTATAACTTCTTTACCATTCTCGTCAATATATGAATTCTTTTTAAATGCACTATGATAAATTAGTGGTTCTTTACTTATTTTTTCTATAGCATCAATTGTAAATAAGTTGCACATAATGTGAGATTCACCAAATCTTAATTCTCCATTGTTATCTACTTCTTCAGCCATTTTTTCTGGTAGTTCTGAATATTCAATAACTTTTGGATGCCCATTCATTTTGCAAAATACTCCAACTCTTTCATGTGGATTTGCTTTAACAACTGATTTTGAAGCGATTTGTACATTTTTATCAATAGCCATTCCAAGTAGTGTAACATCTGCCATTTTCAAAAGTGCATTGTCAACACCACCAATAAATACCCATTTAATTCCACGCTCTTTCATGTCAGAAAGCATCCCTGTTTTTCTAAGTGAAGCAAATACTCCTCCATTTCCATCTGATGCTTCTTTTACTTTCATGTCTTTTCCAATAAGCATTTTTCCTTCTGTATCTACTAAAGGTAATTCTCCTTGTTCAAATAACATAACGCTATTTTTATCATATCCAAAGTAATTGTTTTTTTCTAAAAATTCTTGTGTTTGATCATTATTTTCTCTACTTGTCATTATGTACCAAGGAATAATTGTATTATATTTTTTATTTGCTTCTTTTAAATTTTCAGCTAAAATCTCAAATAGATATTTTCCTTTTCCATAAACATCTAATTTAAATGTTCCTTTTGGACCTGTGTGTCCAAGTCTTGTTCCTTGGCCTCCAGCCATTGTAACTACTGCATAATGTCCACTTACAATTTCTTTTTCACCCAAATTATCAAATGTATCTTTTTCATTTTTTGTTAGTTTTTCTTTATCTAAATATGGTATTGATTCAATTTTATTTTCTTTTAGTTCAATCTCTTTTTTGGTATTTTCATACAATTCTGCAATTTGATGAAAATCTATTTTATTTAACTGTTCTATTAAATCTTCCTTTTGTTTTCCTTCTAATTTATTTAACAATTCTATTATATGTTCTTGGTCATATTCTTTTAACATCTTTATTATTTCTTCGTTTTTATCCATTGCTTTCTCCTTTTCTTAACTATCTTTAGATAATCAAGTTAATTTTTTAGTATATTTTATTCTATTTTAATTTTTTTGTTAATTCCAATTAATATTGTAATTACTTTCGCCATTTTACCACAATACAGTAATTTTTGCAAATTTTTTTCTTAAACTTGTCATATCCTTTATAAATTCACAATATACATTAATTAAAGTTATGTGGTACAAACATTTAAATTGAATTAACATTGTAAATTTTAAAGGGAGGTATATAGATGGAAAGTTCAAATTTATATCAGGACATAGCAAAAAGAACTGATGGTGACATTTATGTTGGAGTTGTAGGTCCTGTTCGTACTGGTAAGTCTACATTCATTAAGAATTTTATGGATTTACTTGTAATTCCAAATATTGATAATGAATACAAAAAAGAAAGAGCAAAAGATGAATTGCCTCAAAGTGCTGGTGGCAGAACTATAATGACAACAGAACCTAAATTTGTTCCAAATGAGGCTATTGAGATTACATTAGATGATAATTTAAAATTTAAAACTCGTTTGGTTGACTGTGTTGGCTATTTGGTTGATAATGCTATTGGCTACCTAGAAGATGATATGCCAAGAATGGTTAAAACGCCTTGGTCTGATGAAGAAATTCCCTTTGAAACAGCTGCTGAAATTGGTACTAAAAAAGTAATTGAAGAACATTCAACAATCGGTATTTTAGTTACAACAGATGGAACTGTTACAGATATACCAAGAGAAGATTATATAAAGGCTGAAGAGCGTGTAGTTTCTGAATTAAAAGCTTTAAATAAACCTTTTATAATATTACTTAATTCTGAAACACCATCATCTGACTATACTCAAGAATTGGCTCAAAAATTAACAGATAAATACAATACAAGTGTAATGCCTATAAATTGTGCAAATTTAAGCATAAATGACATTAATACAATGTTTTCTAAAATTTTGTATGAATTTCCTGCACAAAAAATTGCTATTAAATTACCACGCTGGGTTGATGGTTTAAGTTTTAACCATCCTATAAAAGCAGAATTATTTAATGAAATTAAAGATGCATTTTCAGATGCTAATGTTTTAAAAGACATTTCAAGTTGTACTCAAAAAATTAGTCAAACTGAAATAGTATCTAAAACTACAATTACAAATATTGAACTTGGTTCTGGTAATGTTAAAATTCAAATTGATGTAAAAGAAGATCTATTTTATAAAGTTCTATCTGAAATTACTGGTGTCAATGTTGAAAATGAAGGAGATTTATTTGGCATAATTACTGAACTTTCTTCTGCAAAGAAAAAATATGATAAAATTGCCTATGCTTTGGAAGAAGTAAATGCTAAGGGTTATGGTATTGTTACACCTTCTATTGATGATTTAGTTCTAGCAGAGCCTGAAATGGTTAAACAGGGTTCTAGATTTGGTGTGAAATTAAAAGCAACCGCTCCTAGCATCCATATGATAAAAACTAATGTTACTACTGAAGTTTCACCTATTGTGGGTTCTGAAAAACAGTCTGAAGAATTGGTAAATTACTTACTTTCTGGATTTGAAAATGATCCAAAACAAATTTGGGAATCTAATATTTTTGGAAAGAGTTTACATGAGCTTGTTAATGAGGGCTTACAAACTAAACTTTCTAAGATGCCAGAGGATGCTCAAATGAAACTTCAAGAAACTTTAGAACGTATTGTTAATGAGGGCTCCGGAGGATTAATTTGTATTATATTATAGAAAAAACCGAGATTTTGTGTCCACCACACAAAATCCCGATTTTTATAACTTATAATCCACGTTCTAATTTTTATTTTTAAGATAATTATATATTATTTTTGATAATCTTCCAACTACTTGTCTATCTCCATCTTTCTTTGGAGTATTATATACAGAAATCCCTATAAAATATGTTTGTTCATTTAATTCAAAAATTCCAACATCACTATTTAAATAATCTAGTCCACCTGTTTTATGAGCAAATTTAACATTTTTAATATATCTAGGTATTTGATTATTAACTTTTTGATTATATAAATAATCTAAAGCTACTTCACAAAGTTCACTTGTTAGGATTTTTTTATTTACAATCAAATCAAAACATCTATACATATCATTTAAAGATGTATAATTATTTTTTCCATTTTTTATAGCCTCTTCATCAAGCATATATCTTTCTAATTTTGTATCATTTAGACCTATTTCCTTATAATATTTATTTATTTTTTCAAATCCTAAATATTTAATCAAAATATTTGTAGAAGAATTACAAGATTTTGTAATCATCCACATTATTAAATCATAAATTTTATATTCTAATATATCTTTTTTTAAACATTTGTTATCACTTAAAATGTCTTCATTTTGAATTTTAATGATAGTATTTAATTTCAAAGTACCATTAGCAATTTCATTTAGTATTGACATCATAATTGGAATTTTTATTATACTTGCAGAAACAAAAGTGTCTGTTTCATTATACTTAAATATATCTTTTTCTTCAGTTATATTTTTTACTAGAATATTTATATTTTCGTTTTTTTCTTTAATATTATATATAATCGTGTTTTTCAAATTTTGATTATTTTCTTCGTTCATTTTATTTATCTTCTTTCAAATTTTTTCTTCTCAATTGACCACATGCTGCATCAATATCAGAGCCAAGTTCCCTTCTAATAGTAGCAACAATTCCATGGTCATTTAAGTAATCTCTAAACTTCATAATATTTTCATTAGAAGATTTTGAATAAGCACCATTTTCGATTTTATTAATTGGAATCAAATTGACGTGGCATAACATGCCATGCAACAATTTAACCAATTCTTTGGCATCCTCAAGATTATCGTTGTTGTCTTTTGCCAGTGCATATTCAAAAGAAATTCTTCTATTAGTTTTAGCAATATAATCTTTGCACGCTTGCATTAATTCTTCGATTGGGAATGCATTATTTACAGGCATCATACTGCTTCTTTTTTCATTATTTGTTGCATGTAAAGAAATAGATAATGTACATTGAATATTTTCATCTGCTAGTCTATATATTTCTGGTACTAAACCACTTGTAGAAACACTTATATGTCTTGCACCTATATTTAAACCTTTTGGATTGTTTATAATTCTAATTGCATTTACAACATTCGTATAATTGTTTAAAGGCTCACCTATTCCCATAAAAACAACATTTGAAATTCTAACTCCTGTATCTTGTTCTACTGCTAAAATTTGTTCAACAATTTCACCTGATGTCAAACTTCTTATAAAATTTATTCCTGTTGATGCACAAAATTTGCATCCCATTTTACATCCAATTTGTGAAGAAACACAAATGCTATATCCATGGTGATAACTCATTAATACTGTTTCTATTGCATTACCATCTAACACATCAAATAGGTATTTGATTGTTCCATCCTTTGATTCTTGTTTTCTTAAAATTTTATAATTACAAATTGTATAATTTTCTTTTAATTTTTCTCTTAATGCCAAAGATAAATTTGTCATTTCATCAAAATCTTTTACTTTTTCTTGATACAACCATTTAAATATTTGTTCTGCTCTAAATGGTTTTTCTCCTATTTCTACTAGTTCTTTTTTTAAATCTTCTAAATCATAATCTTTTATATTTTTCATTTTTTGCCCTTTCTATATAAATTCTTCCCAAACTAAATTAGCCAAATCAAGCCCCTTTGTAGTTAATTTAATGTCGTCTAAATCAACTTCAATTAAATCTTCTTCAACAATTTTTTGTAATTCATTTCTAAATAAATAAATTGGATTTTCTCCAAATTTTTGCTCAAATTTAGAAATACTAACACCATCTAATTTTCTTAATCCTAACATCATAAATTCTTTTTCCATATCTAGTTTGTTTTGTGTTTCTTCAATAGTTTTTATAGTTTTAAAACCTTTTTCATTATAATTAACATTCAAATATTCTTTCAAGTTGGATGTATTTGCATATCTAACTCCATTTACATATGAATGAGCTGCTACTCCAAAGCCAACATATTGCTTTTGTTCCCAGCAATTCATGTTATGTTTTGATTCATATCCTGGTTTTGCAAAATTTGATATTTCATAGTGTTTATATCCATTTAGTTCTAAAAAATTTTTTGTATAATGATATTGTCTTCTTTCTTCTTCATCATCTGGCAGTTCTAATTCACCATTATTTAGCCTTTTTTCTATTTGAGTACCTTCTTCAACTATTAAAGAATATACTGATATATGGTTTGGCATTGGTTTTAGATTAACTATATTTTCTAAACTACTTTTTAATATTTTTATATCTTGCCTTGGAAGGCCAAGCATTAAATCAACATTTATATTTTCGAAGCCTGCTTCTTTTGCCCAATTATATGTATCTAAAAATTGTTCATAGTTATGTATTCTGCCAATTTCTTTTAAAATAATATCATCAGTACTTTGTAGGCCTATACTTAACCTGTTTATTCCACAATTTCTATACATTTGTAGATTATTTTTATTTGTTGTACCTGGGTTTACTTCTATTGTTATTTCAGTCTTTTCTTTTTCAATTGATATGTTTACAATTTCATAAATTTTGTTTATAATTTTTTTTATAAGTTCTGGTTTTATTGATGATGGAGTTCCTCCACCTATATAAATAGTACTTATAAAATTGTTTTTTAAAATATCTTGATTTTCTTCTATTTCTTCTATTAATTTTTCTACATATTTTTCTTGCATATCATAGCAATTTGGATATGATATAAAATCGCAATAATCGCATTTTTTAACGCAAAATGGTATATGTATATATATTCCAAGTTCCATTTTAAAACTTCCTTTAAAATCTATTTTCAGTTCAAAATAGCTATAATAACTATATACTTTTGATTTATAGTTCTTCTGCAATTTTGATAATTCTTTTTAACCTATAATTAACTCCTGATTTTCCAAGTGGTTCTTTTAATTTTTTTCCTAGCTCAAGTAATGACATATCTGGGTATTCTAATCTTAGTAAAGCTATTTCTTTTAAATTATCATCTAATTTATTAAATTTATTTGATTGTTGTAGTTTTCTAATTGCATCTATTTGCTCAACTGATGCATTTAAAGTTTTATTTAAATTAGCAGTTTGACAATTTACGATTCTATTTACTTTTCCATTCATCTCTTTTTGAACTCGTATATCTTCAAATTTTAGTACACTGCTATTTGCTCCGAATAGTGCAATAATTGCTGAAATTTCTTCCCCGTCTTTTAAATAAATTGAGTTTTTGTTTAAGAGCCTTTTACAATTAATTTTGCATTCTTTTAATATGTTATACTCCAAGGAGTAATCATCTCACGGCGCGGGCCGACGAAATGTCCTTTCAGGTT
>URWN01000028.1 GCA_900551615.1 uncultured Clostridium sp. | reverse complement strand
TCAACCTTCTTCTCGGGACCGGAGCCGATCCCGGCAAAGCTATGCTGAGCGGCAACAAAAGAATATGTAGAAGATAAATTAGCAAATAATGAATTAAATGAATTAGATGTAGGTTTTTCACTTGCTCCAGCTGAATATGGAATATATTATAATGTTAATAATAAATTTAAAGAATTAAATAATTTAATTGAAATTTTAAAAGATAATTGTAAAATATAACTAAAAGTTATATTTTGAAAACAAATATGTATTTTACATAATATTGAAACCATTTTATAATTAAAATGACAATAGTCAAATTTATTATAGGAAGGTTTTAGTATGGTTAATTTAACATTTAATGATGAAACACAAATGAAAATTTTAGAATTTTTAGGAACTACAGAAAAAATGATATCGGATGTAACTAGTCAATTATCGAATTGTAAAAAAGATGCAAAAATCTATGCTATGTCTGATTTAGGATTATCAATAGATGCTGTACGAATGATGGGAGGATTTTTTGTTGGAACGTGTATAACTTGGGATTGTGATGTACCATTTGTTCCAATTGATGCTACTGTTAATGTATGTGGAGTTTGTGCGTATAAATTAAAAGATAAAATTACACCAGAAGAATTTAAAAATAGAATAGAAAAAACTTTTAATACTGATAATACTTATGATTGGAATTATAACAGAGGTAATCATTTTTGCACTTTATGTTATTGTGATGGAAAACATAAATTAGAAGAAGGTTATTATATTGTAGTTCATGCATCAGCAGCAGAATATAAAGAAGGAAATATGGAAGAAGGGTTGTTTCCAGAAAAGGATAACTGGTATTATAATGCTATTAAGACTTATACAGATCCTGAAACAGGTAGATATTTAAGATATTTAGATGGAGAATATGCAGAAAAGTTCTGGAATATATCACATTTTTTAGAAGAATTTAATGAAAAAAGAAATGAATATTTCATAGAAACTACATTTGATGGATTAATTGACAAAAAAATAATAAATATTCAACATTATGGAATGCCTACAGAACATTCTATTTGTATAGGTTGTCATTGGAAAGAAGGAATGTATGCTTTGCTTACAGCACCAGGAGAAGATATTTATTTTGTAAATCCTTTAGAAAGTGAAAAAAATCGATTTAAGCATGATAATATGAATTTTACACTAAGTCCTCATGGATTGGGGCAGAAAGTTCCAAATAAAAATGCAAACATAAAAATTAGTAAAGATGATATAAAAATCGGTGATAATAGTTTTAAAGATGGACAAATATTAAATATTGATGTAGATATTAAAATAAGAGGAACAGCTGATGGAGATGCTCCAATTTCAGAAACGGTTCAAGATATATTAAAAATTTATCCTGGTGAAATACAAGGAAAAATGAAACAAATTGCATCTATAACCAAAAGAGGATTTAAAGAATATTAGGAGGAAATTTTATTATGGAAATATTATTAACAAGACACGGACAGACAGAATGGAACCTATTAAAAAAGTACAAGGAAAAGCAGATATAGAATTAAATGAAAAAGGCATCAAACAAGCAGAAGAAACAAGAGATTCTTTGAAAAATGAAAAAATAGATTTAATTTTATGTTCGCCATTAAAGAGAGCTATACAAACTGCAGAGATTATAAATCAAGGAAGAAATATTAAAATGATAATAGATGAAAGAGTTTCAGAAAGAGATTTTGGAGAATTTGAAGGAATGCCTAATACAGATTTTGATTTTAATACTTTTTGGAGTTACAAGAAAAATTTAAAATATAATAAAGCAGAAAATATAAGAGATTTTTTTGGAAGAGTATATGATTTTTTAGATAGCATCAAAAACGAATATGCTGGAAAAAGAATATTAATAGTAGCACATGGAGGAATTAGTATACCAGTTAAATGTTACTTTGAAGGAATACTAGATGCCGAAACTCTATTGTCATTATGTCTAGAAAATTGTGAAGTTGCGAAATATTCTTATAAAGAATTAGACTTCGAAAGATAAAATATTCTAAAAATCTGCCACTAACAGTGGCAGATTTTTAGAGAATTTCTCTTTATTCCTTTGTTTTAATTATCGTTCTAAATCCCATTCTTTTTCCATTTCTTCATGTCTTATTCGTTTTTCTGGATTAAGGAAAGTATTAGTTTCTTTTTGAAAATCTCTAATTAAATTATCTTCTTCAGCAATATCAAATTTAACACAAATCCAATGCATAAATTTATCAATAGTTTCGTAGAACTTATCAATTATTTTGTGTAATTTGCTATTTTCTTTTTCTAATTTACGAACTTTATATTTGTATTCATATTCTAAATTATAAGATTTTTCTTGATATTCTTTTTCAAGTTTTCTTTTTCTGTTATCATATTTTAAATCAAGAGTATCGCTTTTATTTTGATATTCGTGTTTTAACTCTTTTACAGTATTGTGCAATTCCTTGTTATCTTCAATGATTTTATCTCGTTCTTTTTGATATTTTACATCTTCATCAACAACTTTGGATTGTTTTGATAGTTCTTTATGCAATGATAAATTATCCTTATATAATTCTTTAATTAAATCATCTTTAGGTTTTATGATTTCCTTTAGTATTTTCTCATCTCTTTTTATTGAAAACTTACTAATTTCATTTATATTTGGAACTTCTGGTATTTCTAGTTTAATTTCTTTTAGAACTTTCTTAGTATTTTCATAATTTGTAATTTTTTTATATTCTTCAACTGTATAATGTTTTCTGTCAGTATCTTCAACAAACATACCTCTTTCTAAATCAACCCCCTTTGATTTTACATGATTAAAGTAGGCATCCTGTAATTTTCTATAACTGTCTCTGCCTTTCCAAAAATCTCTTGCACAAATTTTATCAATGTCATTTCCATTTTTGTTTTTTTTATGAACAACAGGAACAAACATTAAGTGCATATGTGGTACACCTTCATCTAAATGTACTACTGCTGATATTATATTTCTTTCTCCCAAATTTTTATAACCGCATATAAATTTATAACATTCATCAAAATATCTTTTTGTTTCTTGTTCTCCTATTTTATCAAAGAATACTTGGTCTGATGTAAATATCATTTGGCACATTATTATGCTATTACTTCTAAGATGACCTTGCACATTATTTTCTTTTAAATATTTATCAAATTCTTTGATGTATGTTAGTTCATTTTTCTTAATGTAATAATTTAAGTGTGTCTTTGTAGGATCAATATCTTTATTAGTATGATTTTTTGCTTTTCTATCATTATGAGTTCCTTTTCCATTTACTTTTGCTCGTGTTAATTTTTCATTTCTTACAATAGCATAACTCATATCTCCTTGCACCTCCTTCTTTGCTTGAGATATTGTTTCAATGTCTAACACACTAGACAAACAAAGTTTGTCTGTGTGGCAGGGTTAAGCAACCTCACACCCCAAAACCTAAAATTGCTTAATTGCATTTTAGGTTTTTCATAAAATTTGTTGCATTTCTCTTTTGGACAACAAAAAAAGACTACTCATAGCTAAAATGCTACAAGCAATCTAATTTGGTATTTAATCCTATTTAATTAAGCCTTAAATTTAGTTTTAAGGCATCTTTATTTTAAAGTAGAGTAATTCTACGTCAAGTCAAAAGTAAGCTAAAAATTCTTCCTAACTTTTTCCTAACACTTTCCTAACATCTTATTTGTTTTTTAGTAATATTTTATAACTATTTATAATACTAACTTTTAATTCCAAATCATTGAAAACACTTGAATTAAAAGCTATTTACTGATGTTAAGTAATAATAAATGTTAAATATTCCATTATTCTTAAAATCCTGCGGTTGAATAAACCGTGCCGGTTCGATTCCGGCCATCTGCACCATTAGATTTATCAATGCTTTCAAAGTTTTTGATAAGTTTATTTTTTTATTTAAAAATACTATCAGTATACAAAAATATTTATTTTTGATTTAAAGTGACATAGGAGATATTTATGAAAAATATTTGGAAGAAGAGATAATGAATAATATAGAAATTAAACAAATTACTAAAATAGATGATGATACTTTAGCTACAATTACAAAATGGATGCATAATTGGTGGGGAAGAGAAGATTGATATACATTTGAAGAAGTAAAATGTTTTATGAAACATAGCTTACAAAAACATAAATTACCACAAACTTATGGAATATTTGTAGATAATAAAATATATACAAAACATCATGGACTATATGAAAAGTTTGGCTGGAAGTATGTTTCAGATTTTGATACTTATAGAAAAATCCCTAGAATACAAGGCTTATATAAATTAGATCTTTTAATCCGCTAATAATTGCTTCTATTGAAGATTTATTCTTTTCAACAGTAAAAGCAGTAGATGGAATGATTTTAACATCTACACAAGAAACTTTACAAACACAATTTTTATTTATAAAAACAAACAAAAAAACTTGACTAATTTTACATAAAGTAGTATCATATAATTGTACTATAAATATACTGCAAGGAGGAAAAATATGCAGAGAAATAAGCGGACAGGGTTTATAAACTTAGGCGAAAAAAATAGCCAAGTAAAACCGGAGAAACGATATTATGGTTTTGAAGGCATAATTATCAATATTGATAATTATGATGAGAAAAATCAGCAAGTTGCATTAAAAGTTTTGGAGGGAAAATATAATCTGAATAAGGTATATAAAGTGAAAACAATAAACACTTTAATGATTCCTTTAGAAAATTTTTATGTGGAAGAGGTAAAGAAAATGTTATCGAAAGAGGTGGCTACAGCCAAAAATTTCGGCTTTCAAATACCAGAAATAGCTATGTTTAGAGAGGACATGGCTAAACTTCGGTCTAAAAACTTATAAACTCAAAACAGGAATAGCCATGAGAAAATTTCTAAGGCTATTCCTTTTCCATATTATATCAAACAAAAAAGCAATTTTTTTAATATAGTTGACAAAAAAGCAAAAATAAATAATAATATAAAATAGATAAAAAACAAACGGATGGTAAAAAATGAAAAGAAAAAGTAAGTTAATAAGAAATGCAATGATATTCATATTGTTAATAATATTAACATTTTATATAATACTAAAAGATCAAAACACAGGAGAAATGTTTCAAGTCTTAGGAACAGTAAAAATACAATACATATTAATAGCAGTAGTATGTATGTGTATATATGTAATATGTGAAGCAATAAATATAGGCAGAACACTAAAAGCATTAGATGAAAAAACATCATTTCTTAAAAATATAAAATATGCATTAATAGGTTTCTTTTTTAGTGGAATAACACCTGCAGCTAGTGGAGGCCAACCAATGCAAATATACTACATGTACAAAGACAAAATTTCAGTAGCAAATTCAACATTAGCACTCTTAATAAATTTAAGTAGTATGCAGGTAGTAACTATATCACTTGCATTAATAGGCGTAGCCATAAATCACAATATATTAAATACAGCATTAGTATGGTTTTTTGTAATAGGAATATTACTAAATTCAAGTGCACTATCATTATTATTAATAGCTATTTTTTCAAAAAAATTATTGCAAAAATTAATAGACTTTGTAGTAAAAATAATGAAAAAGCTAAAAATAAAAAATGTAGAACAAAAACAAGAAAAAATTCAAGCAGAATTAAGTAAATACCATAATAGTAGCGATTATATAAAAAATAATAAATTTGTAATATTAAAAATAATAATTACAACATACATTGAATTTTTAGCATTATATAGTGTATCATATTGGGTATATTGTTCATTTGGACTAAAAGGAGAAAATATATTAAAAATAATTAGTATACAATCAGTTTTGTATGGAACTGTATCAGGAATACCATCACCAGGAGCAGTTGGAGTAACAGAAGGTGGATTTATAGAAATATTTAAAACAGTATTTCCACAAAATATTATAAACGGAGCAATGATATTAAATAGAGGGATAAATTTTTATTTATTAATTATTGTGAGTGCAATTATAACAATGATTAATGCTATAAAATGCCAAAAAATGGAAGAAAAAAATACTGAAAATAACAATGAAAAAAGTTGAAAAAAGTAAAAAAATAATATATAATATGAAAGATTTTTAAAAATAGGGGAAAAAATATGAATATACTTTTATGTGGAAATGAAAAAGTTTTTGATGGAGCATTAACAGAACTTATTTCAATAACGAATAAAACAAAATCAAATGTAACATGTTATATATTTACAATGGATTTATCTAGAGTAAAATCAGAATATAAAGCAATAAGTGATAAACAGGTAGAATATTTAGATGAAGTTATAAAAAACAAAAATCCAGAAAATAAAGTAATAAAAGTTGATGTAACAGAAATATATGAAAAGGAATTTGGACACTGCAAAAACGAAAACGCATATTGTACACCATATACATTATTAAGGTTATTAGCAGACTTAGTACCAAATATGCCAGAAAAGCTTCTATATTTAGATATAGATATGATGGCAAATGGAGATATATCAAAATTATATAAAATAGATATCTCAGAATATGAATATGCAGCAGTCAAAGAAAAATATGGTTCAGTAATTTTATACCCAGACTATATAAATGCAGGAATGCTTTTATTAAACATGAAAAAAATAAAAGAAACAGGACTACTAGAAAAAGCAAGAGAATTAATAAAAAATAAAAAGCTATTATTTGCCGACCAAAGTGCAATATATTATTCAACAACAAAAAAATTATTACTACCAAGAATATATAACGAGCAATCAAAATTTAACAAAAAAGATACAGTTATTTGTCATTTTTGCAAAAGACTATTGTGGAAACCATATCCACACACAGAAAATTATAAACAATGGCAAATAGAAGAGGTTCATAAGGTACTAAAATGTTATACATTTGATGAAGATTTAAAAGAATATATAGAATTGAAAAATGAATATGAACAAAAAGAAGGAGAGAAAGTAAATGAATAAAGAAATACCAGTATTTTTTGCAGTAGATAATGGATATATACCATTTTTAGGAGTAGCATTAAAATCATTAATAGACAATACATCAAAAGAAAATAAATATGCAATAAAGATTTTATACACAAGTGTAACAGAAGAAAATAAAAAAAGAATAAAAAAATATGAACAAGAGAATGTAACCATAGAATTTGTTGACTTAAATAAACAATTAAATGAAATAAAAGAAAAATTATATACACGTAATTATTTTTCAAATACAACATATTATAGACTATTCATACCAGAACTATATCCAGAATATGATAAAGTAGTATACATAGATAGTGATACAATATGTTTATCAGACATTGCAAATTTGTATAATATAGACATGGGAGACAATTTAATTGCTGCTGTACCAGACGGAGTTGTACAAGCAATAGATGTATTCAAAGACTATGTAGAAAGAGTAGTTGGAGTTGCAGACTATAACAAATACTTTAATGCAGGTGTTATAGTCATGAACTTAAAAGAATTAAGAGAATATAAATTTGAAGAAAAATTTATATACATGCTAGGAAAAATAAGATTTGAAGTTGCACAAGACCAAGACTATTTAAATAGACTATGTAAAGGAAGAGTTAAAATTATAGATTATGCATGGAACAGAATGCCAATTATGGGAAAGAGAGAAGGTGAAATAAATCTTATTCACTATAATTTAGGTTCAAAACCTTGGTATTTTGATGATATATTATATCAAGAATATTTCTGGAAATGTGCAGAAAAAACAGAATTTTATAATGAAATAAAAGCAATTGGGGCAAAATATACAGATGAAGACAAAGAAAAAGATGATGCTAACAGTGCAAAACTAATCGAATTAGCACAAAAAGAGACAGAATGTGTAGGCGATGATAGAAATAAATAGGAGATAGTTTAATGAAGGCTAAAAAATTATTAACAATTTCAAGAAAAAGCAAACAAGAAGAAAAAGAAGAAGAAATAGAAAAATCACAATATAGACTAGAAGTTTTAAAAAAAATAGAACAATTAGAAAAAGAGGGAAAATTTGATGTTGATGCAGAAGATGATCCACCTACAATAGTATTAACACCAGAAAATATAGACTATTTGAGAAAAAAGATGACAAGTAAATTAAAAAGAGTATTCGCAAATGAAGTAGGAGAAAGATTTTTAGATAATTTATTAAAAAATAATAAATTAATAATAAAAGAAATAAATGGAATAGAAAATTTAAGCAAAGTATCAACAGGAGCAATAGTAACATGTAATCACTTTAATCCATTTGACTGCTTTACAATTGAAAAAGTGTTTAGAATGTCAGGAAAAATTGAAGAAAAGAGATTATATAAAGTAATAAGGGAAGGAAACTACACAAACTTCCCTGGATTATATGGATTCTTTTTTAGAAACTGCGATACATTACCATTAAGTTCAAACAAAAGAACAATGGTAGAATTTATGAAAGCTGTAGATACATTACTACAAAAAGGAGATTTTATATTAATCTATCCAGAACAAAGTATGTGGTGGAATTATAGAAAGCCAAAGCCACTAAAACATGGTGCATTTAAAATGGCTGCAAGAAATAATGTTCCAGTTATACCAATTTTTATAACAATGCAAGACAGCGATAAAATAGATGGTGAAGGATTTCCGATTCAAGAATATACTGTAAATATAGCGGAACCTATTTATCCAGATGAGAATTTATCACAAAGAGAGAATACTGAAATTATGTTAAATAAAAATTTTGAAGCATGGAAAAAAATATATGAAGACTTCTATGGAATTCCACTTGAATACACAACAGAAGTAAATGAAGAAAATGTAAATGTTTTATAAGAGGTTGGAGAATTTTGATTTTCCAACCAATTTTAAATTTTAAAAAGGACTGAAATTAAAAATGAAGAAACAAAAAATAATTTACTATAATGATGAATTAAATGATGAATTTTCAGGGGCAGAAATTAAGCCTAGAAAAATAGACGAAAATTATAAATACATTCATAAAAACATAATATGGAATATAACAGCATTTTTTTTACAAAACATATTAAGTCTACCAATAAAATATTTATACGCAAATATAAAACTAAAAATAAAATATATTGGAAAAGAAAAATATAAACCATATAAAAAAAAGGGATATTTTATATATGGAAATCATACGCAAGTATTTGCAGATACATTTATAACAAGCAATGGGAATTATCCCAAAAGAAATTATTTTATAGTAAATCCTGAAAATGTATCTATGAAATTCTTAGGAAATACAGTTGAAATGCTTGGAGCAATACCAATACCAGGCAACAAAGGAGCAATGAAAAATTTTCTAGATGTAATAAAATTGAGAATAAAAAAAGGAAATAGTATAACTATTTTCCCAGAAGCACATATTTGGCCATATTATACAAAAATAAGACCATTTAAAACTGTATCATTTAAGTATCCAGTTCAATTAGAAGTTCCAGCATTTTGCGTTACAAATACATATCAATGTTATGAGAAAAATAAAGATAAAGTTAGGTTAGTATCATATATTGATGGACCATTTTTTCCAGATAAAGAATGCAGTACAATGAAAGAAAAACAACAAAATTTGAGAGATAAGGTCTATAACCAAATGGTTGAAAGAAGTAAATTGAGTAATATAGAAGTTATTAAATATGTAAAAAAATAGAATTTTAAAATCTCAAAAAATAGTAATAGTATAAAAATATAAAAAAACAAACCGTCGTGGGGACCGTCAAAAAGAGCCGAAAAATTTATTTTTCGTTGCTCTTTTTAGATGGGAGAGGCTTGAATTTTTTATATTTTTATACTATTACTATTTTTATAATGTTTACAAAATTCTTTCACACTACATAAATCACATTTTGGTTTTCTAGCAATACAAGTATTTCTACCATGCCAAACAAATAAATGATTAATATCTTTTAAATATTCTTTAGGAAAAATTTTAATCAAATCTTGTTCAATTTTA
Source organism: uncultured Clostridium sp. (assembly GCA_900551615.1). Classification (GTDB taxonomy): domain Bacteria; phylum Bacillota; class Clostridia; order TANB77; family CAG-508; genus CAG-269. Next base: position 6,542 of record URWN01000028.1, on the reverse strand, counting down.
ACAGGATCAGACTCATTAGAAAGACCAATTAAATTTGAAATTCTTTTTGCATGTGTGTCAACAGCAATTCCTTGAGGATTATTAAAAGCCTCTAGCATAACAACATTTGCAGATTTTCTACCAACACCAGCCAAACTTTGTAAATCATCCATGTTGTCAGGAACAACACCATTAAACTTTTCTAAAACTTGTTTTGCACAAAGTTTTATATTTTTTGCTTTATTTTTATAAAAACCACAAGGGTGAATAATTTCTTCTAATTCTTTTAAATCAATATCTGCAAAATCCTGAATAGTTTTACATCTTTTAAAAAGAGCAGGAGTAGTTTTATTTACTCTTTCATCAGTACATTGTGCAGAAAGCATTACAGCAACAACCATCTGAAATGGCGTTTTGAAATCTAAACTACAAGTTGCATCAGGATATGTTTCTTTTAATATTTCTACAAATTTTATAGCATCACTTTTTTTCATTTTTGTATCCTTTCAATTATAATATAAATATATTATAAAAGGAAAGTTAGAAAAAATCAACATACAATTTAATGGTAATAAAATCCTAATATAAGAGCATTTAAAATTTAATATACATAACAAAGGAACAATAAAAATAAAAAATTAATATAATATATAAAAAAGGAGGTAATAATATGCTTTGTGCACTAAAAAAGACAATAGGAGTTGTTTTAATAGGAATAGGTTTAGGGATTTTATTAGTATTATTGCTTCCGCTTACAGGTTGGCTATTTATAATAGGAGTTGCACTTGCATGTGTAGGATTAATATGGCTTGCTTGTTAAATAAAGGAGGGAGTACATATGACTATAGTTGTAAAAAAAGTTCCAAAGTTTTTGCGAGGATTTGTAAAATTAATTTTTGGAATAAAAGATTAAAAAAGACCGCGTATAGCGGTCTTTTACATATCAAAAAAACAAAAAAAGCATTTACTATGCTCTTTTTATTTTTCCATCTTTTAAACATTTTGCACAAACGTGAACTCTTTTAGTTTCACCGTTTTCCATTATAGCTTTAACACTTCTTAAATTTGGTTTCCAAGTTCTTGGACTTCTTTTACTTATATGTGAACGAGTTATGCTAAGCTTATTTCCATTACTTTGTGATTTACCACAAACTGCACATTTAGCCATTATCTTTGCACCTCCTAATTTTTAAAATAAATTGACTGTTAATAAGTCTATCATAAAAATAAAAAAAAAACAAGTATTTTTTGAAAATTATCAAAAAAACCTTGCAAAATAGGAAAAATATGGTATAATAAATAAGCTATTAAAAATGAAAGGATTGAATAAACAATGAAATGTAAAGTAGAAAAAACAAAAAACGCAAATGAAGTAAAATTAGAATTAACAATAGAAGCTCAAAAATTTGATGAAGCAATAAAAAAAGTATACTTCCAAAGTGCAAAATATTTTAATATACCAGGATTCAGAAAAGGAAAAGCACCAATGAACATAGTAGAAAAATACTATGGAAAAGAAATCTTCTATGAAGATGCATTTAATGAAGTAGTACCAGCTGAATTAGAAGAAGCTTTAAAAGAAAATAATATAGAAGTAGTAAGCAAAGCTGACATAGACGTAAAACAAATAGAAAAAGGAAAAGATTTAATATTCACAGCAATTTTCCAAACAAAACCAGAAGCAGAACTTGGAAAATATAAAGGTATAGAAATACCAAAAATAGAGTATACTGTATCAGATGAAGACATCAATCATGAATTAGGACATATGCAAGAACACAATTCAAGATTAATATCAATCGAAGATAGACCAGTAGAAAAAGGAGATATAACAGTAATAGACTTCGAAGGATTTGTAGATGGAAAAGCATTTGAAGGTGGAAAAGCAGAAGGTCATGAATTAGAAATAGGAAGCAACACATTTATCCCTGGATTTGAAGACCAAATAATTGGAATGAAAATCGATGAAGAAAGAGATATAAAAGTTAAATTCCCAGATGAATACTTCTCAAAAGACTTAGCTGGAAAAGATGCAACATTTAAAGTAAAATTACATGAAATCAAAAAGAAAGAATTACCAGAATTAGACGACGAATTTGCAAAAGACGTTAGTGAATTCGATACATTAGAAGAATTAAAGAAAAGCATCAAAGACAGAATAGAAAAAGACAATGAACAAAAACAAAAATACGAAACAGAAGATGCTGTTATAAAAGCTGTATGTGAAAACGTAAAAGTAGACATTCCATCAGGAATGATAGAAACAGAAACAGAAGATATGTTAAGAAACATAGAAACAAGACTTTCATATCAAGGACTAAAACTTGAACAATATCTTCAAATGATGGGAAAAACAGCTGAAGAAGTTAAAAAAGAATATGAACCTCAAGCAATAGAAGCTATAAAATCAAGATTAATGTTAGAAGCAGTAATAAAAGCTGAAAAAATCGAAGCAACAGAAGACGAAATATTAGAAAAAATGAAAGAAATGGCTAAAAACTACGGAAAATCAGACGATAAAGAATTTATGGAAAACGAAAATGTAAGAAAATACATAAAGAGCGGATTAGAATCTGAAAAAGCCTTAGAATTTTTAGTAAAAAATGCAAAAATAAAAAAATAAATAATGAAAGGTTGGGGTGAAAAATGAAAGCATTTTCATGCCAACTTTTTGATTTAAATCTGTCATGGAGAGCCGCCCTTGTCAAAAGGGACGCCCCTTTTTGACAGAATAAAAATATTAATAGAAAATAAAAATTTCTGTCAAAAAAGGGCGTCCCTTTTGACAAGGGCGCTCCATTGACAGATTTAAAAGGAGGAAAAATATGTTAGAAAAAGATAGTTTAGTACCTTACGTAGTTGAACAAACAAGTAAAGGTGAAAGATCATATGATATATTCTCAAGACTATTAAAAGACAGAATTATATTTTTAGGAGAAGATGTTAATCCAACATCAGCAAGCTTAGTAATAGCACAATTATTATTTTTAGAGTCAGAAGACCCAGACAAAGAAATATTTTTATATATAAACTCACCAGGAGGATCAATAACAGACGGAATGGGAATTGTAGACACAATGAACTATATTAAATGCCCAGTAACAACAATATGTGTAGGTTTAGCTGCAAGCTTTGGAGCAGTTCTTTTAGCAAACGGAGAAAAAGGAAAAAGATTTGCAACACCAAATTCAGAAATATTAATACATCAACCATTAATAGGAGGTCAAGGTGGAGGAATTTCAGGTCAAGCAACTGAAATTAAAATCCATGCAGATCATATGATAAGAACAAGAGAAAAATTAAATAAATTATTAAGTGAAAAAACAGGGCAACCAATAGAACAAATTGAAAAAGACACAGAAAGAGACCATTACATGTCAGCTCAAGAGGCATTAGAATATGGACTAATAGATGGTATCATGGATAAAAGAATGTAAATTGTAAAATTTAGTAGCACTAAATTTAGACGAAGATTAAAATGGAGGAAAAATAAAATATGGCTAAAAATGATATACCAAAAAATGTAAGATGTTCATTTTGTGGAAAATCACAAGAAAATGTAAGAAAAATAGTTGCTGGTCCAGGGGTATATATATGTGATGAATGTGTTGACCTTTGCACAAGTATTATTCAAGCAGAAGAATACGAAGACGAAGAAGTAGGATATACATTAAATGAATTAGATAAAATACCTAGTCCAAAAGAAATAAAGAAAATCTTAGATGATTATGTAATAGGACAAGAAGAGGCTAAAAAAACATTATCAGTAGCAGTTTACAATCATTATAAAAGAATAGCTCACGAAGAAAGTGAGAAAAAAGATGACGTAGAAATACAAAAAAGCAATATTTTACTATTAGGACCAACAGGATGTGGAAAAACATTACTTGCAAGAACACTTGCAAAAATATTAAATGTACCATTTGCAATAGCTGATGCAACAACACTTACAGAAGCAGGATATGTAGGAGAAGATGTTGAAAATATCTTATTAAAACTTATCCAAGCAGCAGATGGAGATATTCAAAAGGCAGAAAAAGGTATAGTATATATAGATGAAATTGATAAAATAACAAGAAAATCTGAAAATTTATCAATTACAAGAGATGTTAGCGGTGAAGGTGTACAACAAGCACTATTAAAAATAGTTGAAGGTACCATTGCCTCAGTTCCACCACAAGGGGGAAGAAAACATCCAAATCAAGAAATGTTACAAATAAACACAGAAAACATTTTATTTATATGTGGAGGAGCTTTTGAAGGTCTAGAAAACATTATAAAAGATAGAACAGGTAAAAAGAGTATTGGTTTTGGAACAAAAATTGAAAGTTCAAAAGAAATAAATAAATATGAAGTATTCCAAGAAATGCTACCAGAAGATTTACTAAAATATGGTTTAATTCCAGAATTTATAGGAAGATTGCCAATTATAGCAACACTTAAAGACTTAGACAAAGAAGCTTTAATAAAAATAGCGACAGAGCCAAAAAATGCTTTAGTAAAACAATATCAAAAATTATTAGAAATGGACGATGTTGAACTTGAATTTAATAAAGAAGCATTAGAAGCAATTGTTGACAAAGCAATAGAAAGAAAAACAGGAGCAAGAGGACTTCGTTCAATTATTGAAGAAATAATGAGAGATATTATGTTTGAGGTTCCTTCAACACCCAATATTTCAAAATGCATAATAACAAAGGAAACAGTTTTAGATAAAAAAGCACCTGAACTTATTATAAAAGACAAAACAGAAGAAGGACAATCAATAAAAAATAAAAAAAATAGACATGTTCCTCAAAATAGTAAAGAAACAGCATAATGTAGAATAAAATAGGAAGTAAAAATCCATTTCTTATAATATAGAAAACAAAAGGCAGATAATTAAATCTACCTTTTGTTTTTTCTGTAGGAGTTATATGTAGCTCCATCCAGGAGAATTACTCATAAATCCGATTGCCGATAGCTTTTAAATTCTGGTATTTAGCTCTAACTGAAACATCAAGACTTGCTAAAAAAGCATTTAATGCAGTCATTGCAGCATAAGCAGATTCAAATTCTGTACTTAAAAGAACTTCTTTTGTCATAGTGCAATTCCTCCTTTCTAATATGTGCATTATTTAAATGGTATTAATATTTTAAAACTTTAAATTTAAAAAGTTTGTTGAAACATGACGACAAATAAAAAAATTTTATAATAACCATAAAAATAAACAAAAAACACATAAAATTAATGGTAACTTTTAAAGAACAGCACCAAGTACTAAAATACCTAAATTATCATTATAAATATAATCAAACTGCTCAATAGGCAATGGATTTTCACCAATACCAGCCTCTATTGTATACCCAGGTCTATTATAATCTTGAATAAACCAATCTTTATAACCTGCAAAACTAGAATTATAAGGAATATCTGTTAATATATAGCCACTTACATTAGCAAATTTAGTTCCAATCTCATACCCTTGGGGTAGATTAATATTTTGAAAATTCCAATAAATTTCCTTACCTTGAGTATGATAAGCAATAACAAGTCTAAAATCATGCATAAGTGTAAAATTGTAAATAGCTAAAGATTCTGGCTCTGTCAAAGGACCAAATCCTACAAAGTCACGGGGAGCAGGCATATCAAATCCTTGTGCATATTTAATTTCTTTAGCATTTTTCCAACCAGCAGGAAATTGCAAATTTAAATCAGTACCGAAGTATATTAGCTTTCCAACCGGCTTGGAAAAGGAATATCAGAAAAATTATTAGAAATATTTCTAGCAGTAAGAAAAGCACTAGAAGTTTTTGAAATATTACCGGTAACTAAATCAACTCCATCAGGATTAACCATTGGCATAATATAAATAGAAACATTATTAAATAATTCACGAACAGAATAACCATAAAGTTTTGAATTATTATTATAAGATATACAATAATTTTCAATAAATTTCATAAGTAAAAGGCTTGTAATCCACTCATTTGCATGAATAGAACCAGAATAAAAAACTTCTTTTAAACCAGTTCCGGAGTTTAACAACATAAAGATTTTTCCCCAGAACACTTTTGCCAACAGATTGAATATTTAGAAAAGGATATGCATTTTCTAAAGTTCTTAAATTTTGTTTCATTAAAGAATAATTATAATTAACGTTAGTAGGAATAATAGACATATAAATCACCTAAAATATAATATGAAGATAGCAAAAAAATGTTGCGAAAAGCAACTGAATATAGTATAATAATAAAGTAATATGGGGATGTAAAGGTTTCGACATATTACCAGAAAAATAGATAGCAAGTAGTGGATTCTCGTTGGCCACTTAAAAAAACGGGAAATTAAAAATAAACGCTAACAATGAAGAATTAGCTTACGCTGCCTAGTTTGCAGCGTCATCCAAACCAAGTAGCCTACTGATTTGGCAAGGGTGTTATATTAAAGTAGGAAACAAAGCTATTTTTTCTTTAGAAATAGTGGGTAACTTATAAAGATATATTTTTAATTAGCGTGTTTATCCGCGAATTAAAAATGAATAAAAAATTAAATGACAAGTACAACCCACAAGACTTTGAAG
>URWN01000027.1 GCA_900551615.1 uncultured Clostridium sp. | reverse complement strand
TGTTCTTCGCGAAGCAGTGAATTGCTGAATGTCAGCCTTGCCGATATCCCATATTTGCAATCATTGATTCTGGTTCATTTTTTGATGAACCTACAAAATCAATTATTTATATAAAACTAGAACATAATCAGAGGTATGTGAAAGTTTTAAAAACAAAGCCGTGTGAATAAATGTTTCACGTGAAACATTAAAAGTTATCCACATAGTTTTCAACAGATGTTGATAAATTAAAAATACATAAAAAATACAAACTTATACTTGACATTTCAAATATAAAGTAGTATAATATAAACATAGTAAGGAAATGAGGTGCTTATAAAAAATGAAAATTAAAGATAAATATAGTAATGAAATTATATGTTCAGATTTATTAGTTGAACATAACGATTGTTTTTCAAAAACAATTTTGAAAGATTGTAAATGTTTAACAGTAATTTATCATAAAAATATCTGGGAAAAGATTAATGATAAAGATGATTATTTAAGATTAATTTTAAAAGATTTTAATAAATTACATATGTTTGGTTTTTATAAAATTGAACAAATATATGATGGAACAGACTTGATTATTTTTAGATTATATAGTTCTGATTTTAAAACATCTGCTATTTCATATGATAAAGATACAAGAACTATGTATTTTAATTGTTGTAAAATAGAATCAGATGATTTAAAATCATCAATAGAAAGTTATTTATCTCTTTTAAATAAAGAGTAAATATAAATTACAATTAAATTTCATTTAAAAGAAAGGAGAACAAAACATGAAATTTACAAGAACAGTAAAATTTAATGAATATGTTATCGGTTATGTAGATAACATGGAAATCCACGAGGTGAAAAGAGTTGAGAAAACTGGTCGTTTAGGACGAGATATTCTTGCAGAGGTAACTAAAGAATGTGGTCATAAGGCAATCATTCTTAACACTATCGTTCATGAAAAACGCTACGAATGTAGCTTAGAGGATTTCTTAACAATTGCAACAGAAGTACCGATTGAAGAACGTATCAATGCAGATTCAGTAGAAGAATAATTTAATTAAAAGGAGAGAAAAACAATGGCAAATGAATTAACAATTACAGGAACAAATGAAACTATCGTAACATCACTCACATTAGATACAATCGATGATAAGAAAAAGATGTTTAACGCAATGAACGCAACTGATTATTCATTATCTGAACATCTTGAACAGCCTATCAAGGTTGTTGATTATCTCATTCATGATTGTGAAATTGCAGATGATAATGGAGAAAAACAGGAAACAAAAAGACTTGTTTTATTCGATGAAGATGGTAAAACGTACAGCACAGTATCCAATAGTGCTTATGATTCTTTTGGTAAGATTGTTACAATCTTTGGAGAACCTAGCGAATGGAACGGTGAGTTATCAATCAAAGCATCAGAGAAAAAGTCAAGAAAATACAAGTTTATTACATTGGAAGTTTGTTAAAGATTTAGGTAACAATTAATTAGTATATTTTTAAGAAAGGAAAAACATTTATTATAAAATTACAAGATTTATTTTCCATCTCACTCATTTAATAAATCTTGTTGTCGTTCTAATAAATGTATGTAAACATATTTTTTCATACATAGGGTAGTATTTATTACTACCCTAAATACTTTTTAAGGTGGTGTTAAAAATTGGCTATACGTTGGAAAAAAGGAGAAATTGACAGTTTAAGAAAGTTAAATAAAAGAGCAGATAGAAAAATAAGAAGAATAGCCGAACAATATGATTTTGATGTACCTTTTAAGGTACGACAACCATCTGAATTCAAAGACAGAACAGAATACAACAGTTATATAAAAGGAATTAATAAATTATTAGAAAGAAATGCTTATTCTTTTAAAACGAATAAATATGGTGTTTCATTATCTAATTATGAAATTGACACAGCAAAAAGACTAATTGAAAAAAGAAACAGAGTAAAAACAAAAGAATACAATGAGATAAAGAAACAAATTGCAAAAACTGGTGGTGTACCAGACTTCACTACAACTGGAAAAGTTCAACAGAGAAAAAGACAGTTACACGTTGAAGATGTTATAGACGATGAAAAGTTTTATGAATTCAGAAAAAGAGAATTCAACATTAATAAATACCGTTCAATACAAGATTTTCAAAATGATATACGTTTATTGAGGAAACAAATTAGTGGAGAATCACAAAAAGAAAATGCTCAACAGTATAAAGAAAACTATAAAAAAGCACTTAAGGCTACATATGGTGATAGAGCAGATGATTTAATTAAAAAAATTGATGATATGAAAATCCAAGATTTTATAAATTATTATTATTCAGATGCTTATGTTTCAATTTCTTTTGTATATAGCGAAGAGGTTGGCGAAGATAAACAGCTTGCTAGTTTAAGGAATATTTTTAAATGAGTCAAAGGGGGATGTATACGGCAGACTTTGAAACAAATACTCACACATATGATGTATCAGTTTGGGCATATGCTATTTGTGACATTAAAAATGTAGAAAATGTTGTTTACGGTAATTGTATAGACAATTTTATGAAATGGTGTGAAGATAATGTAAAATCAACTGTTTTCTTTCACAACTTAAAATTTGATGGTGAATTCATTATTTCATGGTTATTATCTAATGGCTTTAAATGGGAAAAGAAGTTAAAAAATAAAAGATGCTTTTCAACCTTAATTGATTTTACAGGGACTTTCTATTCTATTAGAATAAAATTTGATAGTAAAGAATATATTGAAATTTTAGATTCTTTAAAAAAATTACCAATGCCAGTGAAAAAGATTGCTACTTCTTTCAATCTACCAATATTAAAGGGTGAGATTGATTATAATTTGCATAGGGGTAAAGGTCATGTTATGTCTGATGTAGAGAAAGCTTATATAAAAAATGACGTACAAATAGTAGCAATGGCACTAAAACAGCAGATAGAACAGGGATACACTCATATGACAAATGCCAGTGATGCTTTACATTATTATAAAGGAATTACAAAAAATTTTGATTACTGGTTCCCAAAATTAGACGATTATCAAGATGCTTTTATAAGAAAGTCTTATAAAGGTGGATGGACATATTTAAAAAAACCTTGTGAAATTGGTAAGGGTATTGTTTTAGATGTTAATTCATTATATCCGTTTTCTATGTATGATACTCTTTTACCATATGGAAAGCCAATTTATTTTCAAGGTGAATATTCACAGGATGATAATTTTCCACTTTTTGTTCAGCGGTTTGCTTGTCAATTTAAACTAAAGGAAAAACACTTGCCCATGATTCAGCTAAAAAACAACTTAAGATACAATCCAGTTCAATACCTTAAAGAATCACAACAACAAGAATTATTGACGTTGACTTCAATAGATTTAAAACTGTTTTTTGACCATTACGAAGTATGGGATATAGAATGGTTTGATGGTTATAAATTTAGAGGTAGAAAAGGAATGTTTAAAAACTACATTGATTTTTTCTATGCACAAAAAGCAACTTCAAAAGGTGGAAAAAGGCAGATTGCTAAATTAATGCAAAACAGTTTATATGGTAAGTTCGGTTCAGCAGTAACTGGTAGAAGTAAAAAACCATACTTAGATGAAAATGGAGTAGTTAAGTATGAAACAATGGATGAAGAACAAAGAACACCAGTTTATATTCCAGTGGCTTCTTTCATTACAGCTTATGCCAGAAACAAAACAATCCGTTCCGCTCAAAAAGTGTATGATAGATTCATTTATGCAGACACTGATAGTTTACATTTAACTGGTTTAGAGTACCCAGAAGATTTAGAGATTCACGATACAAAACTAGGTGCATGGGCACATGAAAGCACATTTATTAGAGCTAAATTTATAAAACCAAAAACTTATATAGAGGATAATGGTGATTTTTTAGACGTAAAAGCTTGTGGTATGCCAGATAATATTAAAAAGAATGAAGTTACCTATGACAATTTTAAAATTGGATTTAAGAGTAACAATAAATTACAACCGAAGCGTTTAAAAGGTGGTGTACTTTTAACAAATGTTCCATTTCAAATAAAATAAAAATTTTGTTGACAAAAATAAACAATAGTGTTATAATAATAATAGATAGAGGTAAAAAGTAATTTTAAAAGAAATTACTAGTCTATCATTTTATATTAGGCTGTAATAATTTCTTTAATAATGACTTTTTGTACGCTTCCACAGGTGACACTGGTACAAAAATGGTTTTTGTGTTGTGGAATACACCTTTATTATTATTATTACAGCCGATTATTAAAAAGGAAGTGTATAATATGAATTATGAAGAATTATTAGAATCAGTTAGAAACATCGAAGGTGAAGATGCAAAAGAGCAAATTATTGCAATTTTGGAAAAATGGGAAAATCCAGACAAACAGAAACTAACTGAAATGCAAGAAACTATTGATAAGCAAAATAATGATTTAGCTCGTTATGAGATTAGAGTTGATGAGTTGAGAAAGTTTAATGCTGAAAAACTTTTAAATACTTCTACAGATGGTGGTAAAGAACCAGAAGTAGATGATGCGAGTTTAGAAGATATTATTGATTCATTTTAATTTTTGAAAGGAGATTTAAAAAATGCCAAACGCAAACGTAGATATTTTAAACGCTATTAGAGCAAAAGCTTCACCAGATTATCAGAACAGAATTCCAGAAGCTACAAAAGATAACCTAAAAAAAGTAGCGATGACCATTACAGAATATGAACCATCTAAAAATGAGTTCTTACATTCTTTAATGAACCGAATTGCTTTAGTTGTTTTAAGAAAGAAGCTTTTTAACAATCCGTTAAGAAACTTTAAAAAAGGTACACTTGCATATGGAACAGATATTGAAGAAATTTTTGTAAACATTGCAAAAGCACATACGTTTAATCCAGAAAGGGATGAAGATTTACAGTTCAAAAGAGAAATTGCAGATGTTCAGTCAAGATTCCATAGATTTAATAGGGCAGATTTTTATAAAGTCACAATTTCTGAAAATCAGCTAACTAATGCTTTTTTAAATGAATACGGAATGAGAGATTTAATTGGCACATTAACAGATTCTCTATATAATGGAGATAATCAAGATGAATACTTGATAATGAAAAATCTGTTATCAAAACATATTGATTCAACAGATACATATAATGTTCATGTTGATTCTGTTACAAATAAAGAAACCGCTGAGAACTTGTTAGTTGAAGTTCGCTCAATGGCGGGAACATTACCATTTTATGCTAGTAAGTATAACCCAGCTGGTGTGACAACATTTACAAAGAAAGAAGAAATGATTCTTTTTGTAACACCAAGGACAAAGGCATTAATGGATGTTAAAGCATTAGCTGCGGCTTTTCATCTTGATAAAGCAGATGTTGATTTCAGCGTTGTAGAAGTTGACAATTTTGGAGATTCTGAAAAAGCAAAATCAACTGTGGCAGTTTTAACAGATAGTGACTTTTTTGTAGTGTATGATAAGATGCAGAAATTCACAGAAGCTTATAATGCTCAGGGATTATACTGGAATTATTTCTTCCATCACTGGGAAACAATTTCTAGTTCGCAGTTTTCAAACTTTGTCAGATTTACAACTGATGTTGTGGCAGAAGATAGTGTAACATCTGTTACTTTATCACCTAAAAAGATTGAAAATGCAGAAAAAGGTTTATCCTATGATATTACAGCAAAAGTTGTAAAAACTGGAAATGCTAGCGAAGCTGTAGCATGGGAAGTTAATTCCAGATTATCAACAGTACAGGATGGAGTCCTTTATATTAATAAAGATGAAACAATGGAATCATTGACAGTAACAGCTAAGGCTATTAGCAATCCAGATGTTAGTGATACTTGTACTATTACTATTAAGCAGTAGAGGTGATTAACAGTGCCAGACTTAAATAAATCAATTCAGCCAGACAGCCAGATATGGTTTTTGTCTGGTACTGGGATTGAAAATTATGAAAATCAAATAGACTTTAGAAATACTGGTGTAAGACGACAATTTATGCAAGAACATTTTTTATTTACTGTTACTAATTATCGTTACATACGTAAAAATCAAACAATATTGATTAATAAAAATGTAGAACAATGTTATAACATTGATTATTGTTATTATAAAAACAAGAATTTTGGTGATAGAGAGATTTTTTGTTTTGTAACTGATGTTAATTATATTAATGATGAAACAACAGAAATATCAATAGAGGTTGATGCATGGATAACATTTCAGTTTGATATTAATTTTAAAAAATGCTTTATTGTTAATCAGCACGAACAGGAATTTTCTAATAATAATTATGAAAATAAAGGTGGGGCATTAATCGGTAATAATTTGTACCCAGAAAATCTTGAGTATGGAAGTAATTATTTAAATGTACATACAGAGAGTTATCATTGGAAACTTCCTTATTTAATTCTAGTGTGTTCATCTGTGGAACTAGATGGAGATTTTGGTAGTAAAAATTCACCGAATATTAACGCTTCTCATGGCACAATGTGTGATAATATACCATCTATGCTATCTTATTACATATTAAAATCTGGTGCTGAGTTTGAAAATTTAGCGAAAGGTTTAAGTAATGTTCCGTGGATAGCGCAAAATATTCAGTTTGTAACTATGATTCCAAGTGAATTTTTAGATGATGATAATTTAAGAAAAATAGACATTAGTTTTTCTACAGGAACAAAGGTTAGCGTTTATAAAATAAAGGATAACTATATAAGTCCAGAAAAAGACATATTAAGAGTTGATAATGTTATAGAAAAGTTTGGATTAAAACAAGACCATTTTAAACTTTATCAGTATCCTTATTCTTATATTGAAATGACAGGGTATAATGGTCAACAGTTTATTATTAAACCTGAGTTATTAAGTGGTAATATAATTGATTTACAATGTATATCTTACATTAGTTCAGCACCAAGATTTTGTATTTACCCAAAAGGATACGCTAATTATTCGGACAATGGTTTTAAATATGGTAATTTAGTTACAAATGGTGATTTTGTAAACAGTGGTATAATTTTTGGTAATTTTCCACAAATTCCAGTTCTTGTTGATAATTCTATTCTGTATCAGGCTCAAAATGCCAATAGTTTTGCACTAAATAATGCGATAGCAAATTATAATAAAAAAGAAACAAGATTTTTTACACCTATAGAAAGCGGTATGGGAGCTGTATCTAATGCACTACGTGGAAATATTGGCGGTGTTATATCTTCTTTATATGGTGGTGCTAAAAAGATTTATGAAACTGATAAGCAAAGTGAGATTGCAATTAGAAAACAGATGGCAAAGATTCAAGATGCTGAGATTACCCCACCAACACTTGCAGGGCAAACTGGTGGTGATGGTTTTAATATTGCCAATGGCTTCGGTGGTGTTACGTTAAAGTGGAAAACGATTCATCCAAGAATGATTGACAGGTTAAATGATTTTTTTGAACGATATGGTTATGTTTCAAATAAATTTGAAATCCCAAAATTAAGAACTTGCGAACGCTTTAATTATATTAAAACGCAAGGCTGTATCATTGAAGCAAATATTCCTAAAAGTTTTGCAGAAATTATACAAAATATGTTTGATAATGGTGTAACACTTTGGCATGATGGTGACATAGGAGTTTATACAACAAATAAATTTATAGGAGATTAAAATATGAGTGATTATGATGTTCAAATTGCAGAGTTAAAAAAGGATATTAAGTCACTCGAACATAGGGTTGATGATATAGAAGATAAGTTTTCAGAAATCGAAAAATTAAATTTAAGTAACGAGCGGTTAAATCTATTGCTTAATTCTATATCATCAAAGCTTGATGATGTGACTTTAAAAGTTGTAAATTTAGAGAGAAAACCTACTGAATGGTATGAGTATTTAATTAAATACATTATTACTTGTTTAATTGGTTGTATTATAGGGAGAATGTTATGATTAATTTTAAAAACAAAAAATTTAATAAAGCTTGTGAAGATGTAGCTTTAAGATGTGTTAAAACTTTTGCGCAATCTATGTTAGGAAGTTTAACAGGATTAACGATGATTAGTGAAGTAAATTTTTCAACTGTATTAAGTACAGCATTATTTAGTGCATTATATGCATTTTTATTTAACTTGTCAAAATTGAAAGTAGGTGATGATTATGACGAACTTTAAAAATAAAGGAATTGATATTTCATACCATAATGGAAATTTAGATATTTCAAAATTTGATGATATTGATTTTGTAATCGTTCGAGCTGGGTTTGGTAAAAACAATATTGATAAAAAATTTAAAGATTATATGAAACAGCTTTCAAGACTAAAAAAGAAAGTCGGGATTTATTGGTTTTCTTATGCTTATACAGAAGAAATGGCAAGAAAAGAAGCTAATTATTGTTTAAATGCAATTAAAAATTATGAAATTGATTATCCTATCTTTTTTGACTGGGAGTATGATAGTTATAATTATGCTTTAAAGAATGGCGTAAAGCCTACAGGTAATTTAATCTGTAGAATGACAGATAGTTTTTGTAAGACAATTAAATTAAATGGCTATGAAACAGGGTTTTATTTTAATAAAGAATATTTTGATAAATATTACAGAGAATTTGCACTTGCAAAACCTTATTATTTATGGTATGCAAGGTATAATAAAGAAATGGGTAAATTGCCAGTAAATGTTGACGTTTGGCAATACACCAGTTCAGGAAGTATTAGTGGTACAAATAAAAAATTCGATGTAAATTATTCTAACATTAATAATTATAATAATAAGAAACCAACAAAAACAGAATCAAAAAAGAAACATTATAATTATAAACAAAATGTGAAAGATTTACAAAAATTAATCGGTGCAAAAATTGACGGAATCGTTGGTAAAGAAACCTTAAGCAAATTACCTACTTTGTATGCTTCTATTACATCAAAAAGAATTGTTCAGTGTATGCAAAAATTTTTAAAGCATGAACATGGGTTTACGTTAGGCGGTTATGGTTGTGATGGATGTTTTGGACCATCTACAGAAAAAGCTGTAAAGAAATTTCAGAAATCTAAAAAATTAAAGGTTGACGGAATTGTAGGATATAATACATGGAAAGCCTTAACAAAAAGGAAGTGATTAGATGGCGAAAAAGAAAAAAATAAGTTGTGGTGATTTATTCCATCTTAATCCAAACGTTTATGATTCTACCTTTGTTTCTGGAATATCTAACAACGAAACATATTTTATGTATTTAAATGTATTTACCAGAATACTAATGAATCGTTTTCGTTGGAAAGATTTACCAAACACTTGTAGTGAAGAAATGTTAGAAAAATCTTTATGTCAACAGGGAAAAGCACTATTTTTCTTTGATGAAAAAATTGGTTATTTAACATTACCATTCACTGATTCTGGAAGATTAAATATTTATGGGAATCCAGTAAGGCGAATAGCTTATTCACCTTATGCTAATTATAGACATGAGTGTTACGGAGATAATTCAGTTATCATTTACAATAACTACATGAGAATGACAGAATTTTTACTTGCACATTCTTATGCTTTAAGAATTGCAAATACACAAAGAATCTGTGATGTAAATATTTCTGGACAGAAAAAAATGAAGTTTATTGCTTGTGATGAAAGTAAACGTTTGTCTTATAAAAATGTGATGAAAGATTATGACGGAAATGAACCAATGATTTTTGGTAGCACTTCCTTAGATATTGACGATTTCAAAACATTAGAATTTTCTACAGATGATAGTTTTTTAAGTCTGGACGAATACAAGAAAAAAATGTTTCATGAATTTTTAACTTTTATTGGAGTGAATAACACTGATTTTGAAAAAGGCGAAAGACTTGTTTCTAATGAGGTTGATTCAAACAATGAAATTATAAGCATGATGAAAACTGATGGTTTAGAAATGAGGAAAAAAGCTTGTGATTCTATTAATAAAAAATTTGCACTAAATGTTAGTGTTGAATGGAATCCAGATATTGAAAAATTCGCTAAAAAATTAATGAAACCAGATGATAAAGGTGGTGATGCTATTGAGTAAATACACAACAGAATTGCGTTATCTTTTAGAAATGGATTATGATTTAGGATTAAAAGATTATCCTATATGGGAAGAATCCCACAGGGAAGAATTAAATAAAAGAATCACAGAACATTACAAATTTAGAGAAATTGGTTTTGAAACAGCAAACTTATTTAAGGACAGATTAAACACTAGAATGTGTGAGATTATGCCTAAATACTGTAAACTGTATGATGAATTAAAAGACAAAAAATTAACAGAAAACAAAGATATTTACGAAGAAATTAATAACAAATCAGAACAGACAGGTACAACAACAAGTACAAGCAAGGGAAGAACAAGTGATACCCCTATGGGAAGTTTAGGTGACGTTTATTCAGAAAATTATGCTACTACTTCTAATGTAGGTGATGCAAGTACAGAAGATACTACAGGCGCAAAAGGGGAAAGTTTAAGACATTTACACGGACATGACGGTACAAAAGAGAACTATAAAATGTTTCAAGAGATGTTAAAAATTGAAACGAATCTTGATTTATTGATAATTCGAGATTTAGACGACTTGTTTATGTGTATATATTAAGGTGGTGAAAAAATGGCAAGCGAAAAAGTAAAAATAAAAAAGGTTTTAACACATGATTTTGAAGTTAAAGGTGAAGTACAAAATTTTGATGACATAATGCAAAAAATTTTAGATGATGTTAGAGATAAAGTAACTTTTTTATCTTTTGAATATAATAATGCAAGTATTTTTAAGGCGAATAGCATTACAAATTTAATTGTAAATGTAAAACAACAAATTGGAGGTTCAATTAGTTATCCTATTGTTCATGGATTAGTTGGTTTAAGCTTAGGAAATCAAAGTTTAAATCTTATTTCTTTTGAACTTGAACAATCAGAAGCAACTGAAAGTGAACCAGTGCATGACCATTATAAACTACAAATTTATAACCCAACTGATGTAGATATTGTATCAGATGTTAAATTGCAATTAGTTTGTAATGGTAATTATTAAAGGGTGGTGATAAAATGAGTTTTTCTTACAAAACTGAAAACTTAGCTTTACCAATATGGGGTAGCAATGATAAACCAACACAAGATGATTTAAACTATCAGAATAATCAAATTGATAAAAAATTCAATGAAAAACCTTTTCATAACATCTCAGAATTAAAAAATACAAATGGAAATTTTTTACCTTTAGAAATTATTAGTGTACCAATTTATAAGACTCATATGTATTTTCTAACAATGAAAGGCCAATACGACAAAAATGCAATTTTAAGAATCAACTGTGGTGTTATTTTTAAAGTTAATTATGGTCAATACGATACAACTATCTATTTCATTCCTTATGATTGGTTTAGTGGAGATATTAATGACATAATTGTTCAATGTATAACGAAAGAGGGTGAATAAATGTTACCATTATTACCATGCTTTAAAGTTCTTCCATTAGTCTATGATGAATCACTTTCATATTATGAGGTTGTATGTAAATTAGTACATTTACTTAAGGAAATGTCTGAAAATGTTGATGGAAATTTTACTTTAATTCAAAATGAAATTGAAAAAATTTACAATAAGATTACAGATTTAAAGGCATACGTTGATGAACAGGACAGCAAATTAAGTAATAGAATTGATTTAACAAATGAAAGAATTACAGAAGAAATTACAAAATGCCATGAACATTGTGAAATTTACGCAAAGAGATTGTATGACCAGTTGCTAGACATTTTGAATCAGTATCAAGGAGAAATGAAACAGTGGGTTTTGGGTGAAATTGCAAAAATCCCTACAGGAATTCCTAAGCAATTTGCAATTACTGGAAATCCAGAAACATCTGGTTTACAGCATGACATTATTACAGTAACTAGAGAGTCTATGTGTGATTTTGTGAATAGTGATAAATTTTATTGTGAACAAATTGATGACATTGGAATTCCTATCAATTTTTATGAAGATGTTAATACGTGCTATGATATTGATACTAAATGTTTCTACGATTTGTATCATAATTTAGTTGAAAATTTTAAAACTGATGCACCATTATATTTTTACATTGAAATTTTAAGTTATTTTAAAGATAGTGAAGAATTAATAATTAAAGGAAAAATTCTAACATTATCTATAAAAATTAAAGATGATAAATTTAATTTCACATTTAGTTTTGAAGATAATACAATAGATGAAATTTTAGAAATTCCTATTTCTAACTTAAATATAGGTATAAATACTGGTGGTTATATAGTTTTATTAGATATTTGTAAAGAACAATTTTTTAAAGTTAATTTTTTTAATTTTGACTTACCTTATGATGGAAATATTGGAGAAATTGAGGAAATTATAGGTGTAAACAATAATAAAGGTATAGTAGAAAACATTTTTACACCTTTTTACATTAGCAACTTTAATAAAGAAAGGAGATAATTTATGTCTTACACAAATGAAACAAAAAAATTACATTTACCACAATGGGTAGGAACAGACCGCCCTACATACCTTGTTGATTTTAACACAGCATTTTTAAATATTGATAACGCCTTTATTGCTCAAGATGTTGAAATTGCTAGTATTTTATCCAAAGTCAACACGTTCATTTCAAAAATGTTGGGTACTGGTGATGATTTAAACAATCTTGATAATGGTCATTATTCATTACCACCGAATGAAGATTATGTCAAACAGAATAGACCAACGAAAAAAGCAGGGTTCTTATATGTTTACAATGATAACGTAGGTACATGGCAGATTTACGTTGATTCTGATTCTCAAATGTATATCCGTTCCAAAATGCATGATGGAAACTGGAGCTCATGGAACAGATTAGTCGGTGAATCTGAATATAAAAATTTTGTGAATAATGTTAATAATGACATTACGCAGATTAGAAATACAGCTAACAATGCAGAGAGTGTTGCCAATAGTGCAAAGAATGTTGCTGATAGTGCAAAGAATGTTGCTGATAGTGGATTAGAAAAAGCAACAAATAATGAAGCTAATTTAACTAAATTAAATAAATTATATGATTATGTTATAGGAACTGGACCATTAACAAGTACAAAAATTCCAGCTAATGGTGGTACTAATATTGGTTTTCCTACGTTAAATGCTACATTATCTGCAGGTAATTATGAAGTGATTGGTATTGTTCAAATGTGGTTGCCGCAAAATAAAGGCGGAAATGTAATTGAACGATATGAATTTACAGGAACAAAATGTGAATTATCAGTACATAATTTAACTAGTAATGAAATAATTGTTGACCCAGACAGTTACCAAGTTATGTTAAGAGTTATTAAAAAATAAAAATAAGTATAACTACCCTAGTTAATTCTGGGGTAGTTTTCTAAGAGGTGATAAAATGGCAATTTTTGATGAAGCATGGGTAAGAGCTTTCCAATATATCATAGCAGATGTTGAAACAAATTTTCGATGGAATTTAATCGAACTAAACCCACATATGGGAATAGGAATCTATCAAGCAAGTAATGGTGAATCATGGGATTTATTACATAACATTGTTACTAAATATCCAGATTTAAAAACTTATTTTTCTGATGAATTCTTGAAAACTTTTGATTCTGGTAGTAAAAGATGGGGGTATAAAGTGTTTACAAACTCACAAGCTAACCAGATTAGAAAATGTTTAGCAACAACAAATGCAAAGAAAGTTCAACAAGAAATGTTCGACAGTTTTGCTAATAGATATATTAAAGTTATGAAAAGAAATCATATCACAAATAAAAAAGGAAGTATTTTTGCAAGCACGATTTATCATCAAACACCAAAACGTATGTTTCAAGTATTTAATGCAGTAGGAAACGCCCCTTATACAAGATGGTATACAGGAGCTATGAATAATGCTGTATTAAGGAACTACCCAAGCAGATATAGAAAAGTTAAAAATTTTCTAGCAAGTTGGGATGGAAAAGAAATCAAGAAAATTCCAGATGGTGTAAGTACGAAAGACTGGGATGCGGATGATATTGGTGACATTAATCCCGACTATGGTAGTGCAACAAATAAAAACAATCCAGACAGAAGTGCAGTAAGTATAACTGTAACAAATTTAGGTATTAACTCAATTAAACTAATTAGTTCTAATGAATTATGGCTAAATATGAATAATGAGGGAAACAATATTAATATAAGATTTATTAAACAAGCTAATAATCTTTGGATTCCATCAAATGTTAGTAGCACAAACCAAAATGAATTGACAGGAGATGAACAAACGAACAACAGTGGAAACAATGCAAATATCACCACTAAAAATGATGTTTTGAATAAGTTTACAACTGGTGGAAAAACAACAAAGAAACCAAAACACGGACAAACGGCAAGTGGAGTACGTGGAAAAATCATAGCAACCATGAAATCTTTAGAGGGAAAAGTAAGTTACACTCAAGCAAGTGGAGCAAGGATGCGACCAAACAAAGGAACAGCGGACTGTAGCGGTTTGGTGTGGTATTGTTATAAGAAAAATGGGTATAACATAGGAACATGGACAGGTGACCAAAGAGAAAATGGTAAAAATATTCATAGTGGTAGATGCAGTTCATGGAAAAGCTCATATGAAGATGATTTAATGCCAGCAGATTTATTCGTTATGAAACATGACAGTGGCGGTGGACACGTTGAAATGTATATGGACAGAAAAGGTTATGTCATGGGCATTGGTTCAGCACGAGTTAAAGGTAGTAGATGGAGAACTATTACAGATTTAATGAATAAATTTGATTCATATACAGTTCGTAGAATTATTGATGAATAAAGTTATAAAAATTCTGGGTGACAAAAGTTATAAAAATTCTGGTGTTGCAAAGTTATAAAAATTCCTTGATTTTTGTTTTGAATTTCAAGGAACTTTTATAAATTTACAATATAACAATCAATATAAAATATAGTATAGAATGTATATAATTTGTTTATTGTAAATAATTTACATTGTATTATAAATACAGTATATTGTATACACAATCGGTTAATTGTAAATGATTTACATTGTATTATGAATATTGTATACACAATCGGTTAAAAGAAAAGGATGTGATATAAAATGAAAAATAATAGTATGTTTTATGACTTATCAAAAATGCAATCGTACAATGCACTTTTGAATTTTTTGTTGGGCGGTCGTGGTATTGGAAAAACCTACGGACTAAAAAAATGGGCTATCAAGGATTTTTTGAAAACTGGAAAGCAATTTATATATCTTAGACGATATAAGTCTGAATTAAAAGATATAGACAAGTTTTTTAACGCTGTATCAAAAGAGTTTGACGGTGTTGAGTTTGACGTAAAAGGTAGAACTTTTTATATAAATAAAAAGGTAGCTGGTTATGCCGTTGCCTTAAGTACAGCATTAACAAAAAAGTCCGCTGAGTACCCAAACGTAAATAAAATTATTTATGATGAATTTTTAATACTTAAATCAAACATTCATTACATACCTAACGAGCCTGAAATGTTTCTTGAATTCTTTGAAACTGTCGCACGTATGCGAGATGATGTACGAGCGTTTTTCTTAGGTAACGCAACTTCTGAAAACAATCCATATTTTGTATATTTTAATTTACGTTGCCCAAACTCATTTTTCTATGATTCAGAACGATTTATATTAATTGAAAATATTAAAAACTCACAATCATTCATGGAAAAAAAGAAAAGTACACGATTCGGGCAATTAATCAAAGGCACAGAATACGCAAGTTATAGTATTGATAACGAGTTTTTCAGTGATGATAATACGTTTATAGAAGAATATAAAGGAAGAATGAAGTTAGTGAGTTGTGTTAGAATTGATAAAAAAGAAGTTGGATTTTGGCAAACTATAGAAGGAAAGTTATATGTTTGTGATAAAATAAACTATGACTGTCCATGCTGTATTGCATATGATAAGGAAGATGTTAACGAACGATTCAATTTAGGCATGAAAAAAGGATTTACAAGCGAGCTAATAAGGCGTTATTTTCGTAGAAATGATGTGATATATCAAAATATTTTCGTGAAAAATCTTGTCTTTGAAATTATGAGAAAAATAGGTTGCTAATGTTTCACGTGAAACATGAAAAAACCAGAGTGTATTAACTCTGGTTTTTCCTTTTAATAAATTTCATTGTTGTGAAAATAAAATCTATCTTTTCTAACTTACATTTTATTTTAATTTCCCATAATCATTTTTAAGCTGTCTTAGTAGGATAAGTACATATCCTACTAAGATTATAAATGTAAATAATTCTTTCATTTTAATGCGCCCCTTTCATAATCAATAACCATTTTATCGTATACTTTTTTGATTTTATCATAGTCTTTAGATAAAACCCTAATTTCTGGAATACTACCTAAAAATAACATAACACTAGATAAATTACAAGAAACATCAAAAGATAAATCTTGTAAAGCAATTCTAAATCTAAAGGCTGTAACACCTTTAGAATTAAAATCTGGTTTGCACCATGTAATTGTGAATCGTTCTGGAATAAAGTCCAGAAGTAAATTACTTAGTTCTTTATAATTCTTTTCCATGTTTTTCACACTCCTTTTGAATAAAAATGAAATAAATTGCGTCAAAAACTTCCTTAGCAAACTCTTGTGTAAATATATAATTCATCTTTTTAAATGTATTTGAATTAAAATTAACACTCAAGTTATATCTATGACTTTCTAAGTCATAATAAACACAAATAGAAGCGATTGGACCACCACAACTAGCAATAGGACCATTTAACGGTTCATCCGCCTTATAAAAATTAAAATAATTCAAATGTTTTTCTCCTGTGATTTCCTTTAAAATTTTTAATGATTCTGTTTTTCTCATAACTTTAACTCCTTTTTTATTTTATTATACACCTTTTTGTTTAACAAAGTCAATAGTTTAGATATATAATTTACTTATTACCAAACGCTTCATCACAGTAAAGTATAACACTTTAATTCATTAAAGTCCTATAGTGTACTACTTTAACAAGCTAAATTGTAACACTTTAGTTAGATGCAGTGTCACACTTTAATTGGACACAGTGAAACACTGTAATATGTTAAAG
>URWN01000026.1 GCA_900551615.1 uncultured Clostridium sp. | reverse complement strand
TAATTACCCAAGGTGAAGAGGGTGCCACACAAACAATAATTTTAAGGACTGTGAACTGTAACGTGCCTTCAATACCAAAAAATTTTTTAACACTATATCTCTATTTCAAAACTATAATTGCATGTACTCTGCTTCCATCACTATTACAAATAGAAACAATATGTTCATCATCTTTAAAAGTATATCTACATTTAACAACATCACCCAATTTTACTTCTTTTTTATATTGAATTCTAAAACTGTCAAAAGGACGTTTCTCATATACATCTTCTGGTAAAGCTTCATATGCTATATCTAAATAATACAAATTATGCATATGTCCATTTAAGTCAATATCTCTTCTCGAAACTTTATATTCAATTTCTGAACTGTATTCCTCAGGCGCCTTTAGTTTATCCAATTCTTCTATATTAAATACACTTTTTTCTTCAATTTGATATTTTTCATATATTTCTTCTGTTATTTTTGCAATTTTTCCAGTTTCAATATCTATTAATACCCATTTTGAAGTTCCAATTACACACAAATTATTTTCCTCGTCATACATTTCGAAATCCCTGTATGTATATGTTCTTTTCATTGTTCTTCCCCATGTTGATACATTTAATTTTTCTCCATATTTAGGCCTTTTTAAAACTTGAACTTTCCAATCTAGTAAAACCCATGTTACTCCTGTTCTTTTTATATCATTTGGTCCATATCCTGCAATATCAGAATGATGTGTTCCTATATTTTCAAATATTTCTAATATTGCTCTATTTTTCATATAATTTTCTTTTCCTATATCTTTTAATTGCATTGTAAATTGCTCTTTAAATATCATTTCACTATCACCTTTTCTTCTCCGTTCTATCTTCAAGAAACAGAGAAACATTTTTTTAATAAAGGATTGTCCCCTATTCCCTTTAAAAAGGGATTTTAAGGAACGTCCCTAAATCCCTGGTTTTTTTAACAATTTAAACATATTCTTTTTATATTCTTCTACCCCTGGTTGATTAAATGGATTTACTCCAAGTATCATACCAGACATAGCACATGCCTTTTCAAAGAAATATATTAACTCACCTATATTTTCTTCATCCAAATTTTCTATATTTATCATTATATTTGGTACATCTCCTGAAACATGTGCCTTAACTGTTCCTTCCATTGCTTTTTTATTTACATAGTCCAATGTTTTTCCTGATAAATAATTTAAACCATCTAGATTATCTTCATCACTATTTATTGTTATATCAGATTTTGGATTTTCTATTGATATAACTGTTTCAAATAAGTTTCTTCTTCCTTCTTGTATATATTGTCCCATTGAATGTAAATCTGTTGTAAAGTCAACTCCTGCTGGGAATATTCCTTTTTGGTCTTTTCCTTCACTTTCTCCATAAAGTTGTTTCCACCATTCTGTAAAATAGTGCATTTTAGGTTCATAATTTACTAATATTTCTGTGTTTTTATATAATTTGTACAAGATATTTCTTGTAACTGCATATTTATAACATTCATTATATTTTAGATTTGGGTCGTCATATCTTTCTTGTGCATTTTGTGCTCCTTGCATTAATTTGTCTATATCTATTCCGGCTGTTGCTATTGGTAATAATCCAACTGCTGTTAATACTGAGTATCTACCTCCAACATTGTCTGGTATAACAAATTTTTCGTATCCTTCATTATCTGCAAGTGTTTTTAAGGCTCCTCTTTCTTTATCTGTTGTTACATATATTCTGCTTCTAGCTTCT
This sequence comes from uncultured Clostridium sp., assembly GCA_900551615.1. Classification (GTDB taxonomy): domain Bacteria; phylum Bacillota; class Clostridia; order TANB77; family CAG-508; genus CAG-269. Next base: position 18,117 of record URWN01000026.1, on the reverse strand, counting down.
TCAATTCCATATTTATTTTCTAATATTTCTCTAAATATTCTAAATGCAATTGCTGGTTCAGTTGTTGTTCCAGATTTTGATATTACATTTACTGAAAAATCTTTATCTCCAATATATTCAATTAATTCATTAATGTAGTTAGGGCTTAAATTATTTCCTACATATAATATTTGTGGATATTTTCTTTGTTTTTCTGTAAGCATGTTATAAAATGAACTTGTAAGTGCTTCAATAACAGCTCTTGCTCCTAAATATGAGCCTCCTATTCCTATTACTACTAATATATCTGATTCTTTTTTTATTTTTTTTGCTGCTTTTTTTATTCTTGAAAATTCTTTTTTGTCATAGTTTGTTGGTAATTCTAACCATCCTACAAAGTCTTTTTCGTCATTTGCTTTTTTGTGTAGTTCTTTGTGGATATTTTCTACTTGTTCTTTATATTCCATTATTGATTTTTGTAATATTCCTGTGTTTTTCAAATTTAATTTAATTCCTGACATATCTCTACCCTCTTTCGTTTTTTCATATTATATACGATTCATTTAATAAATTCAATAAAATTTTTTTATTTTCTGTAACCAATTTTATATTTTTTCATAATATGTATTATACAAAGGAACAAGGAAAAACACAAAAAGAAAATAGTTTTTGCTTGGAAAGGGGGTCTAGACTATGCCAGAAAACAGAGGTTGTGGTGGTTTCGGATTTGGTGATGACTGCTGCTGTATCATAATATTAATATTAATAATCTGCTGCTGTTGCGGTGGAAATAGAGGATGTTGCTAATCCTTTATAAGACATATTAAAAAGTTGGATTGGAAATGTTTTTCCGGTCTAACTTTTTTGTAAAAAATAAAGATTTTGTTTGGTGTCCCCAAAAATTCCTATTTTTTCATATTATCTCCATATCTTTTTATTTTTTGAGTCGTTGTTTTTTCAAATTCCTTATCTCTAACAGCAAAATTCTTAATATGTTTATAATTAGGAATCTTGCTATTAACATTAGATACTACATCTGCCATAATCTTTTTTACTTCTTCTTTTGTTGGTACTGTTCCTTTTAAATATTCTTTAATTGCATCCATGTTTGGAAATATCTGAGCATTAACATATGTTTCGTCGTCATTTTCTTTTTGGATCCCCATAACTAGCGCTTCTGAAATTAAAGGACTATCATTTAAATATGATTCTATTTCTTCAGGATATATATTCTTTCCGTTTTTTGTTACTATTACACTCTTACATCTTCCTGTAATATATAAAAATCCGTTTTCGTCAATTTTTCCTAAATCACCTGTATGGAACCATCCATCTTTTAAAACTTTTTCAGTTTCTTCTGGCATATTATAATAACCAAGCATTACATTTGGACCTTTTACTATTATTTCACCAACTCCCTCACTATCCGGATTGTCTATTTTATATTCTACATTTGGTATTGGTAAACCTGCACTGTCATTTCTTTTAAAGAAGTCTGTGTTGCCTGCAACTAATGGAGCACACTCTGTTAAACCATATCCTTGCAATGAATTTAATCCTAATTTATCAAATGTATCTGCTATTTCTGGATTTACAGCTGCTGCACCTACTATAAACACTCTTAATCTTCCACCTAATGAATTTTTTACTTTTCTTTTTACTATCCCCTTGATATAAAATGGCAATTTATCAATTATATTTTCTTTTTCTTTAAGATTTTCCGTATATTTTTTAGGCAATGTTTTTTGTATACTTTTAATTATTTTTTGATACATTTTTTCTAAAAGTAGTGGAACACATAATATAACTGATGGATGATACTCTAGCATATTGCTTGTTATATATCTTAATCCATCACAATAACATATACTTGCTCCACTATATAATGGTAATAAAAATCCTATTGTGCATTCATATGTATGATGTAATGGTAAAATTGAGAAAAACAAATCACTTCTCTTTACTTTTACTATTCCATATATTGATAAAATATTTGAACATATATTTCTTTGTGATAAACATACTCCTTTTGCATTTCCTGTTGTTCCTGATGTAAATAGTAATATTTTTAATTCATCTGGATCAATTGTTATTTTTTCGAACTTATTATTTCCTTCTTCTACTAGATTTTTTCCATTTTCCATTTGAATTTCAAATGATAACAAATTTTTTTCCTGTATTTTGCTATCAAAATCAATAAATAACGTATCTTTATTTTCTAGTTTTTCTATATTTTCAACTATTTTCTTTAAATTTTTATTATCACCTAAAATACATTTACTTTCTGAAACATTCATAAAGTTTATTACATCATCTGAATGCAATTCTTTGTCTATTGGAACAACTATCCCTACTATTGATGCTGCTAAATATGATATTGCCCACTTATATGAATTTTTTCCTATTACGGCAATTCTTTTGTTTGAAAGCCCTTGTTCTATTAAGCTTGTCCCCAATGCTGTTACATCTGCCTTAAATTCCTCATAAGTTTTATTATAAATTTTTCCATCTTTATCTTTTAATTTAAATGCTGTTCTTGTTTTATAAATTTCTGCTGACCTTTCTAGCATTTGTTTAAAATTTGTTATCTCTTCACATTTATGATATTTTTGTTTTAATTCATCAGCTATCTTTAATTTTTCTTTCATTTCCTATCACATTCCTTCCATAATGTATAAGCCCTATTTTTTATTCATATCTATAAAAATTAAAATTTGTATTTTTTTCCACAACAATACTTCCGTCATATATTGATTTATCTGTATCTTCATATGGAATATCAAAATATACTGTTGTTTTAAATTTTTGATTTTTATTATTTTCTATTTCTATGTCAAATGATATTGATGTACTTATTGAATTTATTGAAATTCCACATCTTTTCAACAATTTACCATTATATGTTATTGGATTTTGCGTGTCTGTCATTGTATAGTCTGTCTTTATATTTTGATTGATATAACTTAATGTTATTGGATTTGCACAATTATTATATAATATTGGCTTATCTAAGTTTGTCTTGTTTTCTGATGTTGTTTCAAATTGTAATTCATTTTCTATTTTATTTTTTTCATTAATTTCACTTTTTGCAAAATTATTTACATTTTTATAATATATATTTCCATTCCCTATTTCTGGCTTTTTTGTGAATTTAATATTTGTTATTTTTACATTTTTTAAAGTATTCTCTGCTGTTAATGTTTCTTTTTGTTCTTCTATATTTGTTTCATTATTTTCTATTGAATTTGATTCAGAATTTATTTGTTCATTTTTATTTTCTAATGTATTATTATCTATAAATATTGCTATATCTGTATATGCATATAAATTTTCTATTGTAAAATTGGTTTGTGAAGTTGTTTTATTTTTTGAATCACAACTACTAAAAAACATTATTTTGTTTATTGAAAATATTGTATCCTTGTTTTTTTCTGAAAAAGATGTTATATCATTTTCAAAATATTTCTTGGATTTTAGTTTATTATAAACGTTTTTAAAAAGTAAAATTAATATTATAATTAAAATAATTGCTAAAACACTAAAAAGAATTTGTTTTATTAATTTTCTTTTCTTACTTTCTTCTTTTTTCTGTTTCATTTTCTTTTGTTCCTCCTACATATTTTTATTATACAACTTTTATTTAAATTCCTTTTTATTTTTTAAGAAATTATTATATTTGTTTATAACATACATAAAATATATGTAAATTTCTTTAGATATAATATTACATTTTTGTATTAAAATCAAGGTTTTTAAATTCTTCCTATAATTTTTTTAATTTTTTTTTATAAAAGTATTGACATTTTATTTTAAATCTTGTATACTAATCAATGTCGAAAGGACATGGTCGTTTAGCTCAGCTGGGAGAGCATCTGCCTTACAAGCAGGGGGTCATAGGTTCGAGCCCTATAACGACCACCATTCTTTTACGGCCTGGTAGTTCAGTTGGTTAGAACGCTAGCCTGTCACGCTAGAGGTCGACGGTTCGAGCCCGTTCCAGGTCGCCATTTTTTTATATACAATATATAAGATTTTATTTTTTTGGCTCGATAGCTCAGTTGGTAGAGCAGGGGACTGAAAATCCCCGTGTCAGTGGTTCGATTCCACTTCGAGCCACCATAAAAGAAGTAATTGTAAAATTACTTCTTTTTATTTTTCATAATTATCGTAAAAAAGTTTACACCACACAGCTCGGCAAAGCTAAATGTGGTGTATTTTTATTGTGTATCCATTTTTTTAATAAATTCTATCCCTGCCTCTTCAATCTCATCTTCAAATCCAGTTAATGCTGCAAACGGAGCAAACTGCGCAGCCCTTTGTTCCATACTCATTCGTGGTCTTTTTTTTGAAACATAATGTGGTAAATTTATAATATCATCATAATTATTTTTATTCATTTTTACTTTTATTCCCTTCTCAAGTCATAAACTTGCTTGTATAAACTTTTGTCAATCTAAGCTTTATGCCCACCTACTTGATTATTTCTTTCAATAGTAGTTCCTGCATCTTGCAAATTCATCCCTTTAATTATGGCATTTTTTCCATATTTATTTTTTATATCTATTACTGCTTTTTGTAAATTTCTTTCTTTTTTTTCTTTTTGCTGGTCCTGCTCCTTTTTATGGTAGTCTGTAAATAAATTAATTTGTTCAAATGTTTTATCATTTTCCGCTTCTATAACATTTATTACATTATTTGCAGTAATATTTATTCTTCTTACAAGCAAATTTTTATTTATAATTCTTTCATATAATTTCATTGTTGAATCCATTATGATTTTAGTAGATGATGTTTGATGGTCTAAGTTAATGGTTCCATGTGCATGCTTTGGAATTTTACGTCCGTATCTATCTGTTGTTACTTCTCCATTATAACTGATATTTCTATTTGTCATATTTTCAACATCATATCCTATTGTCATTACAATTTGATTTGTTACTAAATTTTTCTTAACTAAATCTAATGTTAAAAGTTCAGACATTTCTTTTACTATTAATTTTGTATCTTCATAATTATATGGACAGTGTAATACTTGTCCAGAACTAATGCTATTAGATGATGGCTTATATGCTTTTATATTTTCTATTGTTACAGGCTCATATCCCCAAGCATGGTCAATTAATAGTTCTGCATTTATTCCAAATAATTTATATAGCAAATCTTCATTTTTAATAGATGTTCTTGCCACATCACCCATAGTAAAAATCCCATGTTTTTCAAGTTTTTTGGCATATCCTTTACCTACTCTCCAAAAATCTGTGATAGGTGTATGGTTCCAAAGCATTTTTCTATAAAGCATTTCGTCTAATCCTGCTATTCTAACTCCATTTTCATTTGGTTTTGTATGTTTGGCAACAATATCCATAGAAACTTTAGCTAAATATAGATTAGTTCCCATACCTCCAGTAGCAGTAATTCCTGTATTATCATAAACATCTTGAATAACTTTTGTTACCAATTCTCTTGCTCTCATATTATAAGTTTTTAAATAATATGTTAAATCAATAAACACTTCATCAATAGAGTATACATATATGTCTTCTGCCGAAAACCACTTAAGATAAATATTATATATTTTTGTGCTATATTGCATATAGTATTTCATACGTGGTGGCGCTATTATATAAGATAGTTCTAAATCTGGATTCTTTTTTAATGCTATATCATCATAACTTGTTCCTGTAAATTTGTGATTTGGTGCTTTTATTTTTCTTTCTATATTTATTTCTTTGACTTTTTTTATAACTTCAAATAATCTAGCTCTACCTGCTATTCCATATTGTTTTAGAGTTGGTGTAACAGCTAAACATACTGTTTTTTCTGTTCTACTATTATCTGCAACAATCAAATTTGTTGTTAATGGATTTAGTCCTCTTTCTTGACATTCTACAGATGCATAAAATGATTTTAAATCTATTGCAGCATAAATATGTTGTTCTGTATTTTGCATTGTACACCTCCATTTTCATAAACTATAATTATTATATCATTTTATTTTTTTATTGTAAACATTTGTTTGTACTGTTTTAAAAATAAAAGTCATTTTTTATATTTTTGACTTTTATTAAAATTTTTATTCTACATCTTCATAAGATGTAACAATTTTTGCTCCTTGTCTAATTAAATCATTAGTTCCAACAGAGTTTATTGAATTAATATTTCCTGGAACCACAAAAACATCTCTCCCTTGTTCTAATGCAAAATCAACAGTAATCAGTGTTCCACTTTTTTCTTTTGCCTCTATAACAATTATTCCTTTGCTTAATCCACTAATAATTCTATTTCTTGCAGGAAAATTCATTTTATCTGGTTTTGTTCCACATGGATATTCAGATATAATTGCTCCTCCGCTTCTTATAATTTCATTTGCTAATTCTATATTTTCTTTTGGATATATCATATCCAATCCATTTCCAAGAACTGCAATTGTTTTTCCACAGTTTATTTCATTTATTCCACGATTTTTTTGTATTTTTCCACAGCTTACATTTTGTTTTCCACAATCATTTTGCTTTTTTCCACATTTTTTAGTTCTTACCAATTCAATAGTGGCTCCCACTGAGCCCCAATGTGCATAACTATCCACTCCTTTGGCTAAACCACTTATAATATTAATTCCTTTCTCTTTAGATAGATTATATGCAAAATATTTTGCTGCTTTTTTTCCATAATCTGTACAATCTCTACATCCTACAATCCCAACGTTTTTTCCATTTAATATTTCTTTATCTCCCATTATATACAAACTCACTGGTGCATCATAAATTTGCTTTAACATCTGTGGATAATTTTTTTCACATATGTGGATAATATTGATATTATTTTCTTTCATATATTTAATATGATAATTCAATATCTTTTCATTTTTTGCTTCTATAATATTTTTTACTGTCTCGTCCCCTATTCCATCAATTTTTAGTAACTCACTCTTGCTCAATTTATATATTTCTTCTGGTGTACCATATATTTTTAGCAACTTGTTTTTTCTTACACATCCTAATCCTTTTATTAAACTAAACCAAATCCAGTATTTTTTATTTTCCAAATTCTCCAATTTTTATATTCCTCCTTTTTATTTTTTAATTTTTCAGCCAAATAATAAGACATTTTTAAACTATTAAACTTGTCTCAAAACGCAAAAAGAGACACAATAATTTGTGTCCCACTTTATTTATTTCTAATCTTAATCTACCATTTCATTTTGTCTTCTAGTAGCCTTAATAACATTATTCATAAGCATTGCAATTGTCATCGGTCCAACTCCCCCAGGAACCGGTGTAATATAACTTGCTTTTTCCTTTACACTTTCAAAATCAACGTCACCTGTAATTTTTCCATTGTTTAATCTATTTATTCCTACATCAATTACAACTGCACCGTCTTTTACCATATCTGCAGTTACAAAATTTGCTTTTCCTATTGCTGATATCAATATATCTGCTTCTTTTGCTTTTTGCGCAAGATTTTGTGTTTTAGAATGGCATGATGTTACTGTCGCGTTTTTATTTAGGCAACAATGTATTAATGGTTTTCCTACAATATTGCTTCTACCCAATATTACCACATTTTTACCAGTTAAGTCAATATCATATTCTTCAAACATTTTCATTATTCCATATGGTGTACAAGATACAAATGTGTCTTGATTTAAAACTAGTTTTCCAACATTTACTGGATTAAAACCGTCAACATCTTTTTCTGATGATATTGTTCTAAATGCCTCATTTATATCTAAATTTGATGGTATTGGACTTTGCAATAATATTCCATTTACTGTTTTATCATTGTTTAATTTTTCTATTAGTTCTATTAATTCTTTTTGAGTTATTTTTGAATCTAGTAAATATTCTTCATATTCTATCCCAACATCTTCACATGCTCTGCTTTTATTTCTTACATATACTTTTGATGCTGGATCATCCCCTACCATTATTACCGCTAATTTTGATTTTATGTTTTTTTGTTTTAATTCTTCACATTCTATTTTTAAATTTGCTCTTATTTTTTTTGCTAGTTCTTTTCCATCTATTATTGTAGCCATTTTTATTTCTCCTTTAAAATCTTTTTAATCTTTTAAATTTTTTCTTCTATTTTAATTTTACAATTATTTAATTTCAAACTATTTGATACTCCAACTACCCCAATTGTATCTCCATAGTTTAGTTTTTTTGCTAGCATCTTTTACTCCATTTTTTGTTCGTTTCTAATTTTATATATTTTTTATTCTACAATTAATTATCATTTATAATTTTGTATTCTATATCTTCCATATCAGGAAACATTTCCTTAACCCTTTTTAATGTAAGCATTGACATTTTAGGTTGTGGATTTTTTTTGTGATCTGATAATAATTTTTGTGTATAACAATTTGGTGCAGTTTTAAATAATAAATATCTATTTCTTACATACGTATAAAATATTTGATATCCATTATTTAAATCTTCCCACATCATTTCAAATGTATATTGTTCTTCCATATTCTCTCCTTTACTTCTATGCTAGGGACCAGGGGGCCAATTGGGACGTTTCTGATGGGGCAAAAATATCCCAACTGGCACCCTGGTTCCCTGCCTGCGGTTCTCTATTTTGTCATTTCTTCAAATTCATCTTCTGATATAACTGTAACTCCTAGGCTTTGTGCCTTTGTTAATTTACTACCTGCATCTTCTCCTGCTAAAACATAGTCTGTTTTTTTAGATACTGAACCTGATGTTTTTCCACCTAGTTTCTCTATTATATCTTCTGCTTCTTTTCTTGTATATTTTTCTAAACTTCCTGTTAATACAAAAGTTTTTCCTTCAAATCTTTTGTCTGTACTTTCTTCTTCTAAACAATTCATGTTAACACCAGCTGACTTTAATTTATTTAACAAGTCTGATGTTTGTTCTTGTAAGAAGAATTCTCTAATGCTATTTGCCATTACTTCCCCAATGTCTTTTATTTCACTTAATTCTTCAAATGTAGCATTTGCTAAGTTATCCATTGTTCTATATTTTCTAGCTAACATTTTTGATGCTTTTCCACCTACATGTCTAATTCCTAATGCTGTTATTAATCTGTATAAATCATTTTCTTTACTTGCATTTATACTATCTATTAAGTTTTGTGCAAATTTCTTTCCATTCTTTTTTAATGATGCAATATCTTCAAATTTTAATTCATATATGTCTGATATATTATGGATTAGTTCTCTTTCTAATAATTGAGAAATTATATTTTCTCCTAGTCCATCTATATTCATTGCTTCTCTAGATACAAAGTGAACTAAATTTCTAAATAATTTTGCAGGACATTCTATTCCTGTACATCTTACTGCTGCCTCTCCTTCTTCTCTTACAGCCTCTGCTCCACATACTGGGCAAACCCTTGGCATTTCAAAGTCTTTTTCTTCACCTGTTCTTTTTTCTTCAACAACTTTTACTATTTCAGGTATTACATCTCCTGCTTTTTGTATTACTACTGTATCACCTATTTTTAATCCTTTTTCTTTTATAAAATCTTCATTATGCAATGTTGTTTTTGATATTGTTGAACCTGCTACTTTTACTGGTTCTAGTATAGCCATTGGTGTAATTACCCCTGTTCTTCCAACTTGACACACTATATCTTTTAAGATTGTTTCCTTTTGCTCTGGTGGATATTTGTATGCAATCGCCCATCTTGGTGTTTTTGCCGTTGTTCCTAATATTTCTCTAAATTTTAAATCATCTATTTTTATAACAGCTCCATCTATACCAAATGTTAAGTCTTCTCTCATTTCACCTATTTTTCTTATTGCATCTTTGACCTCTTCTATTGTCTCACATGGTATACGTACAGGATTTACATTAAATCCTAATTTATTTAAATATTCAAGTTCATCAAAATGAGAATTAAATTCTTTTCCATCTATTTTTTGAACATTGAATATATAAATATCAAGTGGTCTCGATGCAGTTATTTTGCTATCTAATTGACGAAGTGAACCTGCTGCTGCATTACGTGCATTTGCAAATAATTCTTCTTCATTTTCTTCTCTTTCTTGGTTCATTTCTTCAAATTCTTTTTTTGCAATAAATACTTCTCCACGTACTGTTATATCTATTTTGTCATTTATTTCCATAGGAATTGTTTTTACTGTTTTTAAATTTTGTGTTACATCTTCTCCAACTAATCCATTTCCTCTTGTAGCACCTCTTACAAATTTTCCATTTTTATATTCAAGTGCTGAAGATAATCCATCTATTTTAGTTTCTACAACATATTTTACTTTTTCTATTCCATTTTCTTTTGCTTTTTCCTCCATCTTATGGCAAAATTCCTCTACTTCTTCAAAGCTAAATATATCTTGCAGACTTTGAAGTGGCACTTCATGTACAACCTTTTCAAAACCTTCTTTTACATGTCCTCCAACCTTTTGTGTTAATGAATCTTTTGATAAAAATTGTGGATATTCTTTTTCTAAATTACGTAATTCAACCATTAACATATCATATTCAAAATCTGATATCTCTGGTGCATCATCATCATAATATTTTTGTGCATAATAATCTGTTTGTTTTCTTAACTCTTCTATTCTTTTTTTTGCTTGTTTTTCATTCATTTTGTATCTCCCCTTATTTAGTGTTCATTGATAATATAATTACATTCATTTTTCCTTTCAACATTATATACAAAATAGAAAAAAAAATAAAGGAATTTTGAAAAATTCCTTTACATTTTTATATCCAAAATATGTCCAATAAGAACCGTCCCTTTTGGTCAACTAAATATTTTTATATTCTTGTATTTTTTTATAAGCATATACTGCTGATATTCCTAATACTACAACTAATATTACAGCTGGCATTGAATCTTCTACACCTGTTTTTGGTAAAGATGTATTATTATAAGTACTTGTTGTATTATTTGTTTTTAATACATTATTTGTTGTTGAATTACCTAAAGTAGAATTTTTTACTACTGTATTTCCAGCAACAGAATTACCTGTTGTTGAATTTCCAGATGTTGAACCTGATGTACTATTTCCTGTTAATGAATTTCCACTTGAAAGTGCACCTGTTAAATCTCCTGCGATATTATCTGCATATACATTTTTCGCTATAAATAAAACTGATAAGCTTACAACCATTATTAAAATAACACTTACTAATTTTGTTTTTTTCATATTAATTCTCTCCTTCGTTTATATATATTATTTTACAACCAAACGTTATTATACCACACATCTAGTTTAATTGCAAATTTTTTCTTTCTATTTAAATTTTATACTTTATATTTTAATAAGTCAATATATTTTTTACAATTTTATTTTACATTTTTATTACAAAAATATTACAATTTTAGACTAATTTTTTATTTATTTGTAATCTAAATAATTTTATCTTATTAATATCCATATTTCTTACTTTATATTCATTACAAAATAATAATTTTTAAACATTAAATTTAAATAGAACTATATCACCGTCTTGCATAATATATTCTTTTCCTTCGGAACGTACTAAACCTTTTTCTTTTGCTGCAACCATTGAACCTTCTCTTATTAAGTCATCATATGATACAACTTCTGCTTTTATGAATCCTCTTTCTATATCTGAATGGATTTTTCCAGCTGCTTGTGGCGCTTTTGTTCCTTTTTTTATTGTCCAAGCTCTTACTTCTGGCTCACCTGCTGTTAAAAATGACATTAATCCTAATAAATCATAACTTCTTTTTATAACTTTATCTAACCCAGATTCATCTAATCCTAATGCTTCTAGCATTTCTTTTTTATCTTCATCTTCTAAACCAGAAAGTTCTTCTTCTATTTTTACACATAATGGTATTACTTCTGCTTTTTCACTTGATGCATATTCTTTTACCTGTTTTACTAATTCGTCATTTTCTGCATTGTCTAATTGTTCTTCTGACACATTTGCAATATACAAAATTGGTTTTGTTGTTAATAAGAACATATCTTTTACTAAAACTTGCTCATCTTCATTAAAATCAATTGTTCTAGCTGACTTTCCTTCTTCTAAAACTTTTAATATTTTTTCTAATAAATCTATTTCTTCCTGATATTTTTTGTCTGCTTTTAAATTTTTTCTTGCTTTGTCTAGTCTTTTATTTACTGTTTCTATGTCAGCAAATATTAATTCTAAATTGATTGTTTCTATATCTCTTATTGGATTAACACTACCATCAACATGAACAACATTTGAATCTTCAAAACATCTTACAACTTCAACAATTGCATCTGTTTCACGTATATGTGATAAGAACTTGTTTCCTAAACCTTCTCCTCTACTTGCCCCTTTTACTAAACCTGCAATATCAACAAATTCAATTACTGCATGTGTTGTTTTTTCTGGCTTATACATTTCTGTTAATTTATTTAATCTTTCATCTGGAACAGCTACAACACCTACATTTGGTTCTATTGTACAAAATGGATAGTTTGCACATTCTGCTCCTGCTTTTGTTATACTGTTAAATAATGTACTTTTTCCTACATTTGGAAGTCCTACAATTCCTAATTTCATTTTTTCCTCCCTCATTAAAACATTAGGGACAATCCTATTTTGTCTCAAATTTTTTGTCAAATTCTGTTGCATTTATTTTTCGACATTTTTTTACACATTTTATGAGACATTTTTGGACCGTCCCTTTGTCCTATTTTGTTTTATTTGCAACTTCTTCTTTTATTCTTTCAACAAATTTATCTACATCCATAGTTTCATTTTCAGCATTTTCTCTTGAACGAACAGATACTGTATTTTCTTCAACTTCTTTATTTCCTACAACCAACATATATGGAACTTTTTCAAGTTGAGCTTCACGGATTTTATATCCTACTTTTTCGTTTCTATCATCTAAAACTACACGAATTCCAGCTTTGTGTAATTTTTCTTCAATTACCTTTGCATAATCGTGTTGAGCATCTGTAATTGGTAATATTTTTACTTGTGTTGGTGAAAGCCATAATGGGAATGCACCTTTTGTTTCTTCTATTAAGAAACACATAAATCTATCAAATGTTCCTAAAATTGCTCTGTGAATTACAACTGGTCTATGTTTTTCTCCATCTTCTCCAACATATTCTAGTTTGAATCTTTCTGGTAATAAGAAGTCTAATTGACATGTTGATACTGTTACATCATGTCCTACTGCAGATTTTAATTGAACATCTAATTTTGGTCCATAGAATGCTGCTTCTCCTTCTGCTTCATAGAAGTTTATTCCTAATTCTGTTAATATTTCCCTTAATTGACCTTCCGCTTTTTCCCACATTTCATCATCATCAAAATACTTATGTGTATCTTTTTTATCTCTTAATGATAATCTAAATTCATAATCCTTAAATCCAAAGTCTTTGTAAACAGATAAAATTAGTTGTACAACTTTTCCTACTTCTTCTTTTATTTGATCTGGTCTCACAAATAAATGTGCATCATTTTGACACATTTCACGAACTCTCTCTAAACCGCAAACACTTCCACTGTCTTCATATCTGAAATCATGAGCAAGTTCTCCAATTCTAATTGGTAAGTCTCTATATGAATGCATTTTGTTTTTGTAAATCAACATATGGTGTGGACAGTTCATTGGTCTTAATACCATTTCTTCATTGTCCATTTTCATAACAGGGAACATATCTTCTTTGTAATGGTCCCAATGTCCTGAAACTTTGTATAATTCTGTATTTGCAAGTGATGGTGTGTATACGTGTTGATATCCCATTTCAACTTCTTTGTCTTGAATATATCTTTCTAATAGTCTTCTTACTGTTGCTCCATTTGGTAAATACATTGGAAGTCCTGAACCAACTAATGGACTTGTCATAAATAATTCTAGGTCTTTTCCTATTTTTCTGTGGTCACGTTGTCTTGCTTCTTCTAATTTTTGTATATATTCATCAACTTGACTGGCTTTTGGGAATGAGATAGCATAAATTCTTTGTAACATTTTGTTATGCTCATCACCTCTCCAATAAGCTCCAGATGATGATAATATTTTTACAGCTTTTACTTTTCCTGTTTTCATTAAATGTGGACCTGCACACAAGTCTGTAAAATCGCCTTGTTTATAAAAACTAATTTCTTCTCCATCAGCTAAATCATTTATTAATTCTTGTTTATATGGTTGCCCTTCCATTAGTTTTAAAGCTTCTTGTTTTGGTAAAGAAAATCTTTCAATTTCAATATCTTCTTTAATTATTTTTTTCATTTCAGCTTCTATTTTTGCTTTATCTTCATCTGTAAATGGTTTTTCTACATCAAAATCATAGTAAAATCCATTTTCAATGCTTGGTCCTATTGCAAATTTTACATTTGGAAATAGTCTTTGTACAGCTTGTGCCATAATATGTGATGTTGTGTGCCAATATGCTTTTTTACCGTCTAAACTACTTTCAAAAGTTTCAATACTTAAATTGCAATCTTCTTGTAATTCATATCTTAGGTCTTTTACCTCTCCATTTACTTTTCCACATGTTGCAACTCTTGCTAGTCCTTCACTTATTTTTTGTGCTACTTCATATATTGTACTTCCTTGTTCAACTTCTAATATTGAACCATCTTTTAATGTTAATTTAATCATATTAAATCTCCTCCTTCTAAATATCTTGTGTTTAACTATTATTTAAAACCTTGTTTCTTTTGGGACATTTTTGTCCCATCAGAAACGTCCCAACTGGCACCACCGGCCCACCGGCTCAAACAAAAAAACACCCAATAGATTTTATATCTATAGGAGTGCTTATATTACACGGTTCCATCCTAATTTTTACTTAATTTATGAGATTATAACGTATCTTACACGTTTGGCTTATTCACCAAAACTTACGAAGAATTAGTTTTTCAAATATGTTTGCTTGAATTAGCTTTCAGCCTAGACTAATTCTCTCTTTTAGTAACCTTTATTTTACTTTTTCTCTTACTTGCTTTTTTATTTAACTAATTATAATTTTAATACCTTTTTACCTAAAAGTCAATTATTTTTTGATTTTTTGTTTATTTTATGGTATAATTTAATTATAAAAGACTCAAGGAGGATAAACAAATGCAAAATTTAGAAACAGAGAAGTCAAAAATAGACTACTCAAAAATGACAATTTCTCAACTCGAAGCTTCCCGAGACAAACTCCGGGAAGACATCAAAAAAATTGGGAACGAAAATATAATGATGTTATCTGTTTTAAAGTCCGTACTTATGGACGCTAATCATCAAATTCTCATGAAAAAGCTCTACAGTCACAAGCATCGTTATTAGGACGTTATTGTCAGGCGCGGTTTGCAATGCAAACCGCGCTTATTCTTTGGAGCTTACAACGGGAATTGAACCCGTGACCTCTGCTTTACCAAAGCAGTACTCTACCAACTGAGCTATGCAAGCATATCAATTATTTTAAGCTATACATAAATTATTTGACAACTATTTAAAACTATTTGACAACTTTTAATTAAAAATAATATATTTTATAAAATAATAATTGTCCTTTTGAAAACAACACTCTCATAATTTATTTTATTAAAATGAATTGTTTGTTAACAAAAGGACACTATTTAAAATAAATTTTTTATAGCCTTTTTTCTAATACGTTGAATTGCATTATCAACTGATTTTACAGGTGTATCTAATCTTTTAGCTATAATTTCATAGCTTTCACCTTGAATATATCTATCTAGCACTTGTTCTTCAAATTTACTTAAAGATTTATGCATTGTTTTTTGAATTTCATCAAATGATTCTTTCTTCATTATTGTTTCCAATGGATCCTCTATTGTATCCACTTCAAATGTTTCTATTAGCTCAGTTCCATCTTCATCATTATCATAAGCAGATGTATTTAATGACAAATAAGAATTAAGTGGCATATGCTTTTGTCTATTAGAACTTTTTATTGCTGTTATTAATTGTCTTTCTATACACAAATTTGCAAAAGTTTTGAACGTATTTTGTTTGCAATGGTCAAATCCTCTTATAGCCTTATATAAGCCAATCATTCCTTCTTGTATAATATCTTCTCTTTCTGCTCCAATAATAAAGTATTTTCCAACTTTTGAGTTTACTAAATCTTTATATTTATCTAATAAAAAAGATAAAGCTTGCTCGTCTCCTTCTTTTATTTGAGATATTATCTGCTCGTCTGTTAAATTTGCATATTTCTCTGTTGTATAATATATATTACTATTTTGCATATGTCAAAAATACCTCCGCACGTTTCTTTTTGTAATTATATCTTTTAAACTCCTTAAAAGTCAAGACTTTCTTTCAAAAATGTCCAAAAATTATCTGTTTCCATGCCTTTTTCCCAAGATGCAACTCCTGCCAAATTATTATTTTTTATTAAACTTATTTTTTCTTTTAAAGATTTTTCATCTTCTATCCACATTTTTTTAGTATATGAACCATCTTGATATTCTACATAATATTGTTTTAAATTATCATCCCATGTTTTTTGAACATCACTTGGAATTACTTTATCAATATTTTTTAATGATACTGTTGTCTGTTTTACAACATTTCCTGAACTATCTTCTGTCCACAATCTTGTATATAATGGAATCGCCAAAATAATTTTATCATTTTTTATTTCTTCTGTTTTTAAGAATTTATTAAGGCTTACATTTACCCAATCATATCCAGCTGTTGTTCCTGATTTATTACTTGATGTTCCATATTGGTCATATGCCATAAATATAATATAATCTGCAACATCTCCTATTACATTTCTATCAAAGCACATTGACCATGTTTCAGAACCATCTGGAGCAGTAACATCAACAGAAACCACAACTCCCATATCTTTTAATCTTGGTGTTAGTTCTATTATAAATCTTGAATACATGTCTTTGTCTTCTTGTTTCATATTTTCAAAATCTACATTAATTCCATCGAGTTTATATTTTACACAATAATCAACTATTTTATTAATTAGATTTTGTCTTTTATTATAATCATTCATTATATTTGAAGTAACATTTAGCATTCCATCTCCAGCATTTTGAACCATTGGCCACACTTTATATCCATTTGAATGTGCCCATTCTATATATGCAACTCCTGCTTGTCCTACATTTTCTGTCAATTCTCCATTTGTATTCAAGTGGAAAAATGCAGGTGAAACAACATTTACTCCATCCATTGTAACTCCTGTTCTGTCAGGTGCTGAAGCTACTTCTGAATAATAATCCCAAACTAAATTTACTTTTCCAGTTATTTGTTTTGTTTCTTGCATTTCTTCTCTAACAACTACTGTATTTGCAATTTTATTTGATTTTACATATCCGACTTTTCCATTTTCAGTTCTTATTTTTGTATATCCTTTATCCTCTGAAACAACTATTACATAACTGCCTTTTTTTACTCTATCTATAGTTTTTGCAATAAATTTTGTTGATGATTTTACAGCCACATTTTTTGTTATTATTGCCTTTTTTTGTTCTTTTGATGTTGAGTCTACTGTTAAAACTTTTGAATCCGGCAAATATTTAATTTCTATACCATATACATCTTCTAATTCTGTTATTGGTATATATATTGTTCCATCTTTATTTTCAGCATGAGCATATGTATTTTTATTTGACCCATTTATACTGATTTTGTTTTTGCTTAAACTAATTGATGCTATTTTATTATTATATGTTGTTACTATATTGTTATTTTCAGTATCTTCATATATGTATTTGTCAAAAAAGTTTCCTAAATCTTGTTTGGATAAATATATGTTATCCCCATCAATTAATATGTCTTTTTTTAAGTTTGACGTTACATTTTTGTTATTTATTACTAAATTTATATTTTTATTTTTATCTAATATTATATAATTATTTACATTATAAGCTATAATTCCTATTATTATAATTGCAATTATTGATACAAATATTTTTATTATTCTTTTTTTCTTTTTTTCTATTTGTTCTTTTGTCATTTTTTGTTTCATCTTAGCTAATTCCTCCTTTATTTCTCTAAAATGCGTTTACATTTATTATTGTATTCTTAATTCTTCTATACTATATCATAACTATAAAATTTATAAAAGAGGATTTCTAGATTTTTTAATAAAAACATAAAAAAATGTTACAATTCACAGTCCGTAAAATTATTGTTTGTGTGGTACCCCCTTCCCCTTGGGTAATTATATATATTTGAGATTTCGTCCTGTTCATTGCG
>URWN01000025.1 GCA_900551615.1 uncultured Clostridium sp. | reverse complement strand
CACTTGAAAAGTGCGAACATAAAAATAGTTTCATCAATATTCTCCTTTATAAATTACTATTTTTCTAACTAATTACTAAATTGTAATTTATTATTATTTATATAATCTAATAACTTGATATTCATAATGTTCATTGGCATTTGAGATTCCTACTGAAATACCTCTACCATTATTAGCTGTTTCTTTAGAAGAAGATTTTTCTTTGGCTTCTTTTAACAATTCATCAATTTCAGAATCAGTAATTTTTTCATTGTTGGCTTTAATTAAAAGTTTTGTATACTTTATAGCTGTAGTTTCATCATACTTGTCATTATCCATATAAATAGCACTCATATCAAGAATATCTTTTTCTTTATTTCCAGATGATTCAACTGGTTTTAGGTAGAATGCAACATCATCAGTTAGTGCAAACCAATATTTACCATTATCCACAACCATATAATCATCACTAGCAGGTGTATTTAATCCACCATCCATTATTTCAGTATTAAATTTAGCAAGAATAGTATTTACAGTTTCTTTCTCAACCCATCCATATTTTTTATAAGTTTCTTCTAAATCATTTTTAGCATCTTCTAATTCTTTTTTAGAATCACTAACTAGATTGCTACATCCAGCAAGTCCTAAAGCCATAACTCCACAAAGTAAAATTGCAAATAATATTTTTTTCATTTTCATTTCTCCTCCTATATTACTCAAACATTATTGAATCCACAATAAATTTACTAACTTCTTGCCATTCACTTATTTGTTCTTTAGTACAATTAAAATTAACTAATCTTAATTTATCATTAACAGAAAATGCAATAATATGATTATAGATTTCTGTATCTGATCCTTGTGTTGTAAATTTCATTTCACCAATTTTATGATTGTTTCTTTCCCAAAAATTTAATTTTACATCTTTTGAATAATTTTTATAAGTCGATTCCATTGTTTTGACATATTCTTCTATCTGACTATTTTTCATTGTAACATCATTCATAACTAATACTACATTAATTGTTGTTTTGTCATTTGTATAAACAAGTGATGGTGCATTTCCATTTGGATATTTAGCATTAACAATTTCATCACTCATTATTTTAAATTCACTTGGAATCTTTATTTTAAATCCATCAAACATTTCATATTGTGTTTCAATGTTATTACCCTTATTAGTAGTAATGACCAATGTATTTTCAATTTCACTTAAATTTTCAGTTTTTGTAATATTTGGTATTGTTATAATAGCCCAAACAATTAAAACTACTATGCTAATCATCAAATACACATTTAAAATCTTTGTTTTATCTTTGTATTCTGGTATTTTCTTTTCCTTTAAATAATATTGATGCATACTTTTAATATCTAAATCATTCTTTATATCAAACACTACAATAGGAAGTGCTACAATAATAATTAAAAGTGTATTAATGATTGTTATATTAAGTGGGATCATATTATTTACTGTCAATATAATATTGGGTATAACTATAATTGCTAATAACAATATAAGGATCATTTCATAAACATAGTAGTTCTTAAATGCCTTATTTTCTTTTTTCATCATTTTTCTTCATAATTTCTCCAATTTATTACTATAAATTCATCATTTACAATTATTTTAACACTTCATTTAATTCTTCTAGTGATAATTTTTTAATTAATATGTTATTATCGTTTTCATCAATGACATACTTCATAAGTTTTTTTATGGCATCATAATAGTCTATATCACCTAAAATTCCATTATTCGTTGTACTAACAAGCATTAACTTCCATTCATCAATTTCTGTATTATCTACTTTATACAATAATCTCGGATTTTTAGGAAAGGAAGTTAAAGTACCTTCTGTTAGTGCAAATGCACCAAATGGCTTACTATCTTTACCATTATAAAAATTTGGCTTTCCTATATAAGCATTTTCCCAGTTATTATTTTCTTTTTTCTTAAATTTATCAAATAATCCCATAATTACATCTCCAATCTTTTTATAAATTACTATTCATGTTACGATTATATAATAAAGGACAGATAATTTCAACTTATTATTCTTCTCCACGAATTGTAATTTGTATTTTTGAATATTTCTTTAAAAATTACTATTTATTCTTTGATAATCGTCTTATTTTTTCGTGATAAAAATAGTTTATTATTATAGGTTTTCCAGTAGGATTTTTTAAAAATGGTTCTTCATCTATAACATACATAAATCCATTTTTATTTGCATACTCTTGTACTTTTTTATCTAATCTTTCCCAATAAGACATATCTTTTTTAGTATAAATCTTATTATACAAATCATTTAATTCAGGGTGTTTTTCTTTTATATAATTTATTATAGTAGGCTTAAATGTGCCTCTTAAATTCAAATTTTCAAGCCATATATAGTCGCAAAAGTCTTTTATTTCTTCTATTATAGTAAATACATCAGTAATACCAGGAAAAATTGGAGAAATAAAACAAGTTGTTCTTATTCCTGCATCGTGAACTTGTTTCATTGCTTCAATTCTTGATTTTATTGTTGGTGCTGAATCCATATCTTTCTTAAATTCTTCATCTAATGTATTTATTGACCAAGCAACCAATGGATTAGGATATGTTTTTATCAAGTCAATATCTCTTGTAACTAAATTAGATTTTGTTGTTATAATTAAATTTATTCCACTTCCTTGCATTTCTTCTAAAAATGCTCTTGTTCTTTTATATTTTGCTTCAAAATAATTATATCCATCTGTTACAGATCCTACTATCATTGTTTTACCTTTATATTTTTCAGGATTTTTTATTTTATCCCACATCTTAATATCTAAAAACATTCCCCAATCTTCTTTATGTCCTGTAAATCTTTTCATAAATGTAGCATAACAATATTCACAACCAAAAGGGCAACCAACATAAGGATTTATTGAATATCCTGCTATTGGCAAGTTTGATTTTGTAAGAATTGTATCAACTTTCTTTTCTTTAATTACAACTTTTTTTAAATCTATCATTCTATTCCTCCAAATTCTTTAGGAAATTCTTGAACAAACTCATCTTCTTTTAAAATTCCTAATAAATCTTCTTTCATAAATACAGGTATATTTTTCTCTTTTGCTTGATTGTAAATGTTAAATACCCATTCTCTTTTTGATGATATTTTCCCTTTTCTATTACCTGTTTCAGTACCTATTACAATCCAAGAAATATTACTTAAATCTAATTTTCCTACATCATCAAACATAGGCTCAAAAGTAATATGGTAATGCTTTGCTTTGATATTATTTCTTAAATAATCAATTCTTGTCTTTTCTTTTGAAGAAGTAACTGTTACACCAAACCAACCATTATCAGGAGTTTCTTTTAATTTAATATTTTCAGGTCTTTTAGTTAAAAAAATGTATTGAGTGTTTTCATTTTCTTTCATTTTAGAAAAAACTTTATCTTTCCATTCTTCATTCCAACCTGATAAATCACTTTGTCCAGTTAGTAAATATGCCGTATGCCTTTTATTATCAAGCATTTTCAATTTATTTTCAAAAAATACAGGCTTATTAAAATCATCAATAGTATGAAATCTATTATTATTCATTCTTGCATAGCAATACGAACATCCTATACTACATCCAATTACTATATTTATATTTTTTATTGTATCTTTAATACATTGCAATTTTCTTTCTCCTTAAATTTATTATAATTTTGATTTGTAAAATTCACCAAATGAAGCCATTATATCTAACATTTTACTTAATTCTAATCCTAAATCAGTCATTCCATATTCAACTTTTGGTGGATTCGTATGATAATCCTTTCTAAAAATAATACCATCACTTTCTAATTGCCTTAAACTATCTGTTAATACTTTTTGTGATATTCCATTCAATGACTTTTGCAACTCATTAAATCTCCATGTTCTTTTTGTTAAATTTCTTATTATCAATAATTTCCACTTATTCCCTACTAAAGATATTGTAGTTGCAACAGGACATTCTGGTAATTCATTTATATTTCTCATTTTGATACTCCTTACTAATTTACTAATATTGTATCATATATTATTAATTTGACAAGTAGTTACTTTAAAGTGCGTACTTGTTTTTTTGTATGTACTTTGATATAAATTCATTATACTAATATTTAAGGAGGAATTTAAAATGTCAAATTTTATGAAAATAAGTTCAGAAAGTGCACCTAGAATTGAATTACACGAAAAATTAGGTTTAACAGGTGCTGAAATTAGCATCAACACTATTGGAGCAGGAGAAAGTGTACCTTTTATTCATTCTCATAAACAAAATGAAGAAATTTATTATGTTATAAGTGGTTCTGGCAAAGCTATTATTGACAACGAAGAAGTTAATTTAGTTACTGGTGATTGGGTAAGAATATCTCCAGTAGCAGAAAGACAATTTTTTGCTAACAAAGACAATGCAATTTCTTACATTTGTATTCAAGTAAAAGAAAATTCACTTGAAGGATTTACTGCAAATGATGCCATTATAAAATAAATATAAAAAATCTCTGAAAGTGTAATCTTTCGGAGATTTTTATTACTATAAAATTGTAATTTGTATCTAAAATCCAAGTATTTATAAATTTTACCTGATTTTATTATAAAAAGAGTTTAATTTCATTATTAAATTAAACTCTTAAATCATTTCTTATTCTTCTATTTTTTCAAAGAATTCTTTTCCAAGACCACATAAAGGACAAACCCAATCATCTGGTAAATCTTCAAATTTTACTGCTTCTACATTATCATCATAAATATATCCACAGGCTGTGCATTTATATTTCATAGTACACACCTCCTTTTTATTTTTTTATTAAATCTTCTGCCATTTTATATAATTGCAAACAATTTTCTTCTGAAAGTTTGGATTTAATTGTAACTACTGGTTCTATTATATCTATATTTTTCATTGTGTTCAATATCTCTTTCATACATTTTGCAGAATTTGGTGCCCAAGTTCCATTTTCGATCAATCCAACAATCTTATTTTGATAATTTTTTTCTTTTAAATTCAATAATAGGTTTCTCATTGGAGTAAATATTTCCATATTATATGTTGAAGAAGCAAATACAATTTTCCCATATCTAAATGCATTTTCTATTGCTTCTGACCAATCTTCTTTTGATAAATTCGATAAAACTACTTTGCTTATGCCTTTTTCTTCTAAGATTTCCTTTAACTTTTCACAAGCACTATATGTATTTCCATGAATTGATGCACAAGCTATATACACACCATCACTTTCAGCCTTATAGCTGCTCCAAATATTATATTTTTCAATATAATGTACTAAGTTTTCATTTAGTATTGGTCCATGTAAAGGACAAATTTTTTCTATATCTAAATTCATAACTTTTTTTAATAATGTTTGTACTTGTAAACCATATTTTCCAACTATATTAAAATAATATCTTCTGGCTTCGCAATCCCAATCCTCTTTGGTATCTAATGTTCCAAATTTACCAAATCCATCTGCTGAAAATAATATTTTTTCTTTTTCTTCATATGTCATCATTACCTCTGGCCAATGTACCATTGGTGCCATAATGAATTTTAATTTATGGTTCCCTAAGTCTAAAATTTCTCCTTCTTTTACTTCAATTTTTTTTGAGTCTAAATTTTGTATATCAAAAAATTGAGGTAAAAAGGTAAAAGTTTTCGAATTTCCAACTAACTTTATATCTGGATATTTTTTCATTAAAGTATTTATATTGTAAGCATGGTCTGGTTCCAGATGTGAAATAACTAAATAATCAGGTTTTCTGCCATTTAATGCTTTATCTAAATTTTCAAGCCATTGATTTGTTCTTCTTTTATCAATTGTATCCATTATTGCAATTTTTTTATCAATTATTATGTATGAATTATATGCTACTCCATTTGGCACATTATATTGATTCTCAAATAATTCAATATCTTTATCATCTGCTCCGATATATATTATATCATCAGAAATGATAATATCTTTCACTTTTATCACAGTCCTTTCTATGTAACAAATCTCACACCAAAAGTTTAATTTATCTATATTTATTCAACTTCTTTTGACCAAAGTCCATGTTTATTACAAAAAGAATAAATTTTACTTCCTTTAACATATGGAAATATTACACAGGCTTCTTCACCTGGCAATAAAAATTTCTTTATAATTTTATTATTTGCTAACATTGCAATCCATTCTATAAAATGGTCTTCCTCCATAACATGGTTAACCTTTACAATTATATGATTATCTATTGTTTCATAGTTTGGTACATGTTTTTCAAAAGATGCGTCTACACTATTTGGAGCTAATTCTATCATTTCTTCACCGCAACATTTAATACTACAATTATCACTAGTACAATCTTTTATGACTTCAACTAAAGCTTGACATTTAGAACATCTTTTTATTACTAATTCTTTTTTCATAAATTCCCTCCATATTAATTTATATTTCTCATAAGAATAGTTTTCCTATATTTTAATAATTTTCAGCTTTAATTTCGAAATATGCTTTTGGATGGCTACATACAGGGCAAACTTCTGGAGCTTTTGTTCCAACAACAATATGTCCACAATTTCTACATTTCCATATTTTAACTTCTCCTGCTTCAAACACTTTTCCATCTTTTACATTTTCTAATAATTTTAAATATCTTTCTTCATGTTCTTTTTCAATTTTGCCAACTTCTTCAAATAAGTATGCAATATGGTCAAAACTTTCTTCTTTAGCTATTTTAGCAAATTCAGCATACATATCTGTCCATTCATAATTTTCTCCATCAGCAGCAGCTTTTAAGTTCTCAGCTGTTGTTCCAATTTCTCCACCATTTAATAATTTAAACCACATTTTTGCATGTTCTTTTTCATTATCAGCTGTTTCTTGGAAAATTGCAGCTATTTGTTCATATCCTTCTTTTTTTGCTTTACTAGCAAAATATGTATATTTATTTCTTGCCTGAGATTCTCCGGCAAAAGCCGTCATTAAATTTTGCTCTGTTTTTGATCCTTTTAATTCCATAATTACTACCTCCTAATACTTTTTATCTATGCAAAATATCACATTATTGAATTAAAGTCAATATTTTTTTTGATGTTCGAATAAAATTAAAAATACACCTTGTAATTTGTCTATTCATTTATAGATATAATCTCTCCCTTTTCATCGTAGTATGTTGTCCTTTCAACATTATATTCATATCCATATTTATTTTCTATTGTATCAAATCCACCCTTGCCATAATATTCTTCTATTCTTTTCTGATTTTCAACTACAAACATATTTTTATAATCCTAGTAATTCACATAAGTTCTCTTAAATCCACTCACATATGCAACAAACTTTTGCCCATCCTTTTCGACAACATGTTCAGGTGTATAGCCAAATGCTCCAAAAAAATAAATTATTGAAGTTGATATTAAAAATAACATAATAAATGTGCTTATTAGAATAATCTTTACAATTTTTTTCTTAATCTTTAAAAGCAATTGTATTATTCCAACAATAAAACCAAACATAATTATTATTGCAGATATTATATATATCCATTCTCTAAACATTAATTTACAGAAATATAATATTAAGTATAAAGTAACAATTATTAATGTGTAAATAATTATATCTAATAATATAATTATTGGAATATATTTTTTATTTTCTCTATTACTTTATCTCCCCTACAACTTACTATTTATCTCGCACCTATTATATCAATTTTAGTCGATTTTTACAATAAAAAAGCCAATATTTGAAAATAAAATAAGATGTAGGGAACACACTTAATTCTCTACATCCTGTAATTTATATTTCTAACAACTCAATCACATCCACAAAACCATTTCTATAATATTTCTCATTCCAGTAATATAGGTAATTCATAAAGTTTTTTTCAAGTTGATCAAGTTGTTTTTGAACATATTTTTTATTCTGTTCAGGGACATTTTTTAGTATTCTCTCTGCAATTTCTTCAAAATAGATACAATATTTCTTATCTTGAGGAGTCATCTCACAAAATGCTGTTTCTTCTCGAAATTCTAACCACTCTTTTAATAAATCATCTTTTACTTCTCTTAAATTCTTCATTTGCACCATCTCCTACACATATATTAATTCATTAAAAACTATTTCTTCAGCTTGATTTTTAATAGCATTCATAGTTCCAACCCAATAAAGCATATCTGTATTTTTCATTTCTTCGGTTAAATCACTATTATCTTTTAGTTGTTTAATAATTTGTTCAACTCTTGATATAGCTTGTTCTTGAATCTCTTTTAGATGAGTGTTTAGTGTACCATCTAAAAGCATTATTGAATAGTCAGCTTTTTTATGCTCTTTTAGGTAATTTAATCTCATTCTGCCATATTTATTAAGAGTTATCTTTTCTTGTTTTGGCATTGTAAGATTTGGAATATAATAATCTCCCTCTAAATGATATTCAATTCCAGTTTTTTCATCTATCTTTGTTTTTGATAATTCATTATTCATAATTATTTCACTCCTTTTTTGATTTTAAGCTTAATTCTTCATAATAATCTTTTTTAGCTTTCTTCCTTACTAGATACATACATTCTTGTACAAGCCATTTTAATTCATTTGTATAAGCAAGATATATTACACCTTCTTCTAATTCTCCATTAGTTTCTTTTTCATACAAAAAAACATAATTATCAAATTTTTCTTTTAATCTTGTAGCTCTGTATCTAATATCATCATCTTTGCACTTTAGATTATCATTTATTATTTGCATTAATTTATTGTATTCTTGTTTGCTAAAATATATTTTATCTTGATTTGACATATATTAAATACCTCCTTTAGTTTAGGTTATAATCGTTTTTCTTTTTTCCTTTTTTAGCTTGTATTTCAGCTAATTCATCATTGGTTAATACTTTTCTTGTAGGATTATGAACTATATCTGAATCGTTATTATCAAATATTCCACTTTTTTCTAAATCTTCTGCCACAAGAGTATAGCTTCGTTTATCTTCTGGAATATCATAATATTTTTCATCAAATATTTTCATTTGAAATCTTTTAATAAGTGATTTCCAAAACCCCTTAAATTTACTTAATTCCGTTTTAGCTGTTTCTAAAGCACTACTTAATTTGATAATTGCTTTATCTTTAACGGATAATTCATCCTTTAATTCATTAATCTCTTTATCTTTAATTCCTATTTGCTCTTTAAGTGAATAGTTTTCACTTTCTATTTTAGAAGTAGCATGTTCAAAATCTTTAATCGACATATTTAAGTCATTTACACTTCTAACTGTCTGAGTGACATCTGTTACGTCTTTAATATAATCTTTGATATTTTCTATATTCTCGTTTGAAATTTGGCTATTATTTTTATTAAAGGGCATAGGCTTTAAGTTATCTAACAACTCAATTATACCTTTACTTGAATTATCTAGCTTTTTAGTTCGTTTATTAGCATTTTCAAGTTTTTGCTTTTGCTGTTCAAGTCTTTTCTTTATTTCTCTGTAATTATCCATTTCTTTTACATTGATGTCTTGATTTCTGCCTTTTTGTTTAGCTTTTAGCCTACTATCAACACCATAAAACTTGTTATAAGACTTGATACAGGCATTTCTCATTTTATCTTGAATAGCTGTTAATGACTCTTTGGTAAACACTTTTGATTTACCAACTTGTTTTTTCATACCTTTTTTACAATTATCAATTACTGGTACACCAATAACATGCATGTGGGGAGAGGTTTCATCAAAATGAATTGTTGCATTAGCTACCTTAAAGTTTGGTACTATTTTATTTAAGTCTTGTATTTGCTCATTATATACATCAATCATTTTGAATCTATACTCATCATCTTTGTCTTGCCAAAAATCCATATCTCCAAGTTCTATTATAATTTCACAAGCAATATCGTTCTGTAATGTACATGCCTTTTCAAAATAATTATTAATTTTTCTATCATTTCTAGTCTGCTTATTATTAAACTCAATACGAGCTTCTTCAAATTCATCTAAATATACCTGCTTAACATCTTCAACAATATCGTTAGTTCCATATATTGTTGTAATCAATTCTCTTTGATTATCATAATCTCGCAAGTTATGTTTGTTTGCTCTAGATAAATCATTTGCATTTTGTATAGCATTATTTGATAGAGAAGTAGTACCAGACACATTTCCTTTAGCTGTTTTTTTAGCTACTTTACTTTTATTTTTATCACTACCTAAGTGAAAAGAATATGCTAATTCTTGCTCCATCTTTTTCCTCCTTTAGAACTTGCTTCGAAGCATAGGACTTTGACTCTGTCATAAGTCCTAACCCCCTATGAGTTTTGACATACTATCAAAACTCGGGGGCTCTGCGAGGCAATAAATTTTCTCCCAATTGGATAAAATTTATTCAAATTAACTATCGTCACTTTCATTTTTACTTTGTAAAAACAAAACGTGCCACGTTAATTTGATTGTTGCAACATAGCCCATAACCAAAGTAAAAGTTGCAACAATTATTTAGTATCTTCTTCGGAGAATTTTACTGGTTTTACAACAATTTCACTACGTTCTCCATTTTCAAATTTAATTGTTGTTTCATTATCGTCTGGTATTGCATTAAAGAATGGTTCAATATTATCTGCTTCTGTAATTTCAAAGTCATCATAATTATCACCATTAATATAAATTATTCCAAATCGATATTCTTCCATTTTATTATTTGGATCTAATTTGTAATAATCTTCTAATGGGAATACTCTAACAATAGCACTATTATCTTCAACAAAATTAAAATAGAATACTTGCTTTTGTAGATAATATATTGCTTCCGTATAATGAACATCATAATATTGTTGTAATCTCATTATTATTTCTCCAAATTCTTCTTCTGGTAAATAGTTACTAAATCTGACATTTCCTAATACGTTTCCTAATAGCACAGGTTTTGTTGTATCAATATATCCTTTATCATATAATTCTTGACATGGTTTACAAATAGAGTCTCTAAAATTAATCTCTTTTACAATTACTTCACTTCCTATAAAAGTTAGTTTTATCTCATCAACATACTTCATTATAAGTTCAGCTTGTTCATCACGAGTATAATCTTTCCATGTTTTTGTTATTTCTTTATATTGCTTATTCATAATCATCTTATTAAGAAAATCTATATCTCGTTTTAATAAAATATCTTTTGGAGTAAATCTTAATTCTTCTACACAATTGGTAGCTTCTAATTCTTCTTTTAGATTATTTATGGTTTTTTCTATAACAGCTGTTTCGCTTGTATATACATCTAAGTCAAAAGCCCCATTGATATAAGCCTTTCTAATTCGTTCAAGTTTTGCATTTTGTTCATCAATCTCTGTTTGTAGCTTTTCCTTAGGCTCATCAAATCTTTGTCTTATCATTGGTAAAAAGAATTGATTTACAACAGAATCATATTCTACTAATTCATTTATAAATTGATTAAAGTATTCATTTATGGCATTTTCTTTAATGGTTATTTTGCAATCGTTACAATAGTAATAGAAATAAGGCTTTCCATTTTTCTTTGTAGTAGCTTTACCACCTAAAATACGATTACATTTAGGACATTTTATTTTCTGTAAATATAGGTAAGTTAATGTTCTTTGATAACTTCTTGAATTTTTCTTTTTCTGAACTTGGCAATCTTCCCACATTTCTTTTGAAATAATAGGTTCTACAACATTTTCATAATAAGTAGGGGATTTAGTTCTTTTTCCATGAACAAAGTCGCCTTTATATATTTCATTTTCAAGAATAGTTTGTATTGTAGAATCTCTCCAGTTATCTTTTCCTAAAACTTTTTCTTCATTAAAGATATTACTGATTTTCTTATAAGAATAGCCCTCATAGTATAACTCATATATTCTAACAACTACATCTTTGGTAGAATAATCTATTACAAGAGTTTTATTCTCATGTTTATAGCCTAATGGAGCAATATGTGGAATATGACCTTGCTTTATTGCACCTGATAAACCTATTTTAGTTCTCTCGCTAGTTCTTTCAATTTCATTTTGACTTACACTTACTAAAAGTCTTGAAACCATCTTACCATTTGCAGTAGTTGTATTTATGTCATCATTAACACAGCCTATATAAGCGTCGTTTTCCTCTAAAAAGTTTATAAATTCTTCCCAATCATAAATACTTCTTGTAAATCTATCTAATTTTAGAGCAATAACAGTATTTATCTTTTTAGATTTAATATCTTCTTTTAATCTTTCAAATTCTGGTCTATAATTACCAGTTTTTGCACTTATTCCAGCATCTTGGTAATAATCTACAATTTCATAATCCTTAAATTTACAATAGGCTTCTAATCGTTCTTTTTGTTCTGGAAGACTAAATCCTTCACGAGCTTGGTCTTCGGTAGAAACCCTCATATACAATCCACATTTTTTCTTTTCTTCAACCAATTTATATACCTCCTAACAAAAAAGAGACATCAAAGAAAACACACAAGTTATCCTTGACATCTCTTAAATCTGTTTATATTACAATATATTTTCTTGGAACAAACCAAAAACATATAATCAACTCCTAACAGGTAAACATAAATAATTTACTGTCGATATTATATCACGATTTTCAGAAATGTCAAATTTTTAGCTATTTTATGCTGTTTATATAATCTTCTAATTCAGATAATTTTATCTTTTTTGCTAGATTGGATATATAAACATCATTAGAATAGTTAAAGACCAGAAATGTAGTATCTTTTACAATTACTCTATGTGGCTCAATATAAGAGATATTGGTTTTCTCAATTTTTCTTATACTACCATTAACAAAAGTAGGAGTAACCTTTGAGAACTCACATATAAATTCAAGTCTTTTCTTTAAGTTTTCCTCAAATCGTAGTTCTTCTTTAATTATCTTCATTTCAAGCACCATCCTTTCTTTTTAGGATATTGGATGATGTTTTTTGGGCTAAATAAAAAAATCATCCAACTTACTTGAATGATTTTTAATCTATCTGTTAGTTCGAACAGATACGTCATTGGTGCAGATGGCCGGAATCGAACCGGCACGGTTTATTCAACCGCAGGATTTTAAGTCCTGTGCGTCTACCAGTTCCGCCACATCTGCATTTATATTTGAACTGGATGTCCTAACGACAATTGATATTATAATATTATATAAAAAATTTGTCAATATATTTTCAAAAAAAAATTTAAAAATTTTTTTAAATTTATATTAACAATTAATAAATTCAGAAGTTACGTATGTTTTCAGCAAAAACTTCCGCTTCTTCTGAATTAAAAACTATTAATTTCTATATATTAAGCATTTGTTGTTCCATCATTGCTATCAAATGGAATAAATTTATTAACAATACTTTGTTGTTCAACACCTTCTGCTCTAAAAGTCATAAAAGATGTATTAATTTTATTTTCTATTTGTTCTTCAACTTCTTCTTGATTTGCATGCTCTGCTAATACAAGTTCACTCACTAATATTTGTTTAGCATTATTAAGCATTTTCTTTTCACCTGTAGATAGACCTTTTTCTTTTTGTTTAAAGCTTAAGTTTCTAACTACATCTGCTACTTCGTAGATATCTCCACTTTTCATTTTATCCATGTTATCTCTATATCTTTTATTCCAGTTTTTTTCCATTTCTGTTTCATCTTGACTAAGTACTGTAAATACTTTTTCTGCTGATTGTTTGTCTATTATATTTCTTACTCCAACCTCTTCTGCTTTAGCTGTTGGTATCATTACCTTTACATTGCTTGGCATTTTTAATATATAATATGATTGTTTTTCTCCTAAAATATCTTTTTCTTCTATTGAATCTATTGTCCCTGCTCCATGCATTGGGTATACTATTTTGTCTCCTACATTGAACATGTAAGTCAACTCCTTTCATTTTGTTAAACACTTTTTTCAGCAAAAAAATATTATAAAGTTATGTCTATATGAGATAACTTTATTGGATTTTTTAACCATATTTATTATACTACAAAAAAAGAAAAAAGTCAAAGCTTTTATTTTGACTTTTTATGTAATTTTACCTTCAACCCTTGTTGTTTCAAGGTAAAAATTTTTTTATATTTTTATTCTTTGACTAATCATTCAAAAGCAACATTTTCTATTTTGATGTTGAACCAAATCCTCCTAATCTTTCGCCTTCTGCTACATCGTTGTCTGATACAAAGTATTTTTGGAATACTCCTTGTCCTATTGCTTCACCTTTTTTTATAGTTATGTCTTCTTCTTTTATATTATAGAATGCAAACATTATGTGTCCATCGTTATCAGGATTTCCATAATAGTCTTTGTCTATTACTCCTACACTATTTGCTAATATTAATCCTTTTTTCTTTGGGTTAGAACTTCTGTTATACAGCATTAACACTTCATCATCTTGCATATATGCTTTTATTCCTGTTTTTATTAATGTTGGTGTCATTCCTTTTTTAAAGCTTGGTATTGTTACATCTTCTGCAGATTCTATGTCATATCCTGCTGAATATTTTGTTTTTCTAACTGGTAGGTTTATTCCTTTATCTTCAAATCCTTTTGCTACCTCAAATCCTCTTATTTTTTCCATTTTTTTCTTCCTTTCTCTGGCTTCACTCGTTCATCGCCATCCAAAATTTTTTCAAATTTTGTTTGTCAAATTGTGAATTGTTTTGCTATTCCATTGCCATCACAAACTTTGAAAATTTTTAAATGGCAAATCTTATTTTTCTTTATTTATTTTTACACAATCATTATAAATTGTCAAGATTAATTTTTTATTGTTATTAGATAATATAAATTATAATTTAAAAAAAGACATCTTGCCATTGCAAAATATCTTTTCTTTCTATATTAAGCTCTTGATTCAACAATAAGCTTTATTCCTGTTCTATCTTCTCCCTCTACTTCTACTTCTGCAAAAGCTGGTATACATACTAAATCAACTCCTGATGGTGCTACAAATCCTCTTGCTATTGCTACTGCTTTTACAGCTTGATTTAATGCTCCTGCTCCGATTGCTTGCATTTCTGCTTTGTTTGATTCTTTAACTAATCCAGCTATTGCTCCTGCTACTGAATTAGGGTTTGATTTTGATGAAATTTTTAAAATTTCCATTTTCTTTTGCCTCCTAATTATAATTTATTTTTTTGTTGCAACTTTTATGATGATATTTTATATCTTCTGGAAAAAATTGTAAATAGTTTTCTGGAAATTTTTTCAAGTTTTCATCGCAATAAATTCTTTTTTTCGACATTATTAAATTAAATTTAAAAATATTTGCTAATTATTAAGTTTTTATACAAATTTATTCCATATAGATTCTTTTTATGTTTGTTACTTTTGATGTGTTGTCATCAATTTCAAATATTACAGCATTTAAAATACATTTTCCTTCTGCTATCTTATATCTTTCTGGTAATGTAGTCTCAAATCTTTTTATAGAAGCTTTTATATTCATTCCTATTACGGAATATTTTGGACCTGTCATTCCTATATCTGTTATATATGCTGTTCCATTTGGTAAGATTTTTTCATCTGCTGTTTGTACATGTGTGTGTGTACCAAATATAGCTGTAGCTTTTCCATCTAAATAATATCCAAGTGCTATTTTTTCTGCTGTCGCTTCTGCATGGAAATCTATAAATATAATATCTACTTTATTTTTAATTTTTTCGATTATCTTTTTTGCTTTTAAAAATGGATTTTCTGTTAATATGTTTATATCGACTCTTCCCATTATATTTATAACTGCTATTTTCTTTCCTTTACATTCATATATGTTGTAGCCTTTTCCAACTACTCCTTCTGGATAGTTTGCAGGTCTGATAATTTTAGGGTTATCTATAAATTTAAATATGTCTTTTTTTCCCCATGTATGATTTCCCATTGTAACACAATCTACTCCTTGTGAAATTATGTCGTTAAAATTTTTTTCTGTTATTCCCATTCCTTCTGCTGAGTTTTCACCATTTACTATTGTAAAGTCTATGTTTTCTTTTTCTTTTATTTCTTTTAATCTTAGTTTTAATTCATTAATTCCAGCTGAACCTACTATGTCTCCTACTGCTAAAACTTTCATTTTATTCCCTTCTTTCTTTTAATATTCTAAGCTTTATATATAATACTATATATTCTTGCTTTTTTCAAGTCTCTTATTTCCAATAAATGTAAGTTAAATTAACAATATAATATTTTTTCTGTAGCAATGTAATCTCAAAAACACATTATATAATAATTAACTAAAAATTCTATGTACCAAAAACAAAAAGAGCTGTGATTTTTATCACAACTCCTTTTATTTTATCTTGCAAAATCAACTGTTCTTGTCTCTCTAATAACATTAACTTTAATTTGACCTGGATAATCCATTTCATTTTCAACTTTTTTAGCTACATCTCTAGCTAAAATTGTCATTTGGTCATCATTGATTTTATCTGGTTTTACAATAATTCTAACTTCACGACCTGCTTGGATTGCAAATGATTTTTCAACACCATCAAATGAATCTGCAATTTCTTCAAGATTTTGTAATCTTTTGATATATGCTTCTAGTGTTTCTCTTCTAGCTCCTGGTCTTGATGCACTTATTGCATCAGCTGCTTGAATTAAAACTGCTTCTAGTGTTTGTGGTTCTACATCTTCATGATGTGCTTCAACCGCATTTATTACTAATGGATTTTCTTTGTATTTTTTTAGTATTTCAACACCTATTTCTACGTGTGTTCCTTCCATATCATGGTCTAATGCTTTTCCTATATCATGTAATAATCCTGCTCTTCTTGCAAGTTTAGCATCTAATCCTAGTTCTTCTGCCATTATTCTGGCTAAGTTTGAAACCTCTATTGAGTGATTTAATACATTTTGTCCATAACTTGTCCTATATTTTAATTTTCCAATTAATTTTACTATGTCTGGATGTAATCCAATTACTCCAGTTTCTAGGACAGCTCTTTCTCCTTCTTCTTTTATTGTTTCTTCTAGTTCTTGTTTTGCTTTTTCTACTACTTCTTCTATTTTTGCTGGATGTATTCTTCCATCTTCAATTAGTTTCTCTAATGCTATTTTTGCAACTTCTCTTCTTAATGGGTCAAATCCTGATAGAACTACTGCTTCTGGTGTATCATCTATTATTAGGTCTACTCCTGTTAATGTTTCTAAGGCTTTTATGTTTCTACCTTCTCTACCAATTATTCTTCCTTTCATTTCGTCACTTGGAAGTGCTACAATTGATACTGTAGTTTCTTGAGAGTGGTCTGCTGCACATTTTTGAACTGCATATGTTAACAATTCTTTGGCGTTTTTCTTTACATCATCTTTTGCCTTTTGATTTGCTTCTCTTATTATTGCGGCTTTTTCTGCAACAATGTCTTTTTCTACTTCCTTTAAAAGTATATTTTTGGCATCTTCTTTTGATAATGATGCTATTCTTTGAAGTTCTTTTAGTTCTTGACTATGCAATTCTTCTATTTTTTGTCTTTCTTCTTCTATTTCTTTTTCTTTTTTGTTTAAGTTTTCTTCTTTTCTTTCATAGTTTTCTGCACGTCTTTCTAAATTTTCTTCTTTTTGAATAAGTCTTGTTTCTTGTCTTTGTACTTCGCCTCTTCTTTCTTTAATCTCTTGATCTAATTCATTTCTACTGTTTACAATTTCCTCTTTTGCCTCAATTATTTTGGCTTTTTTAAGGTTTTCTGCTTCTATTTTTGCCATACTTACTATTTTTTTAGATTCTTCTTCAGCACTATTTATTTTAGATTCTGCTACTTTTTTTCTGTATACGATTCCTAATAGTACTCCTATTGCAAGTGAGATTAAGACAGCGGCGATAATGATTCCTATATTCATGAATCTACACCTCTTTCTTATTAAATTTTCAATGTTCGAATCAAATATATATGTTTTATTTTTTTTAATATATTTTTTTCTTACCTATTCTATTTTATCTTTATTATTGTAAACTGTCAAGTGATTTTGGACAATTTTCAGGGTAATTTATAAAAACAGAAAATTCAAATATATGAATTTTCTGTTTTTATAAATTATTTTATTTTAAATATATATTTGGATCAACTTGTGCAGAATCTTTTAATATTTCGAAATGTAAATGTGGTTCATCTGCTACTTCGAATGCTGCTGTATTACCTACTGTTCCTAGTGATTGGCCTTTTTCTACTTTTTCTCCTTCAACAACAAATTCTGACGTTAATAAATTTGAATAAACTGTTTGGAATCCATTTTCATGTTCTATTATTATTGTTAAACCATATCTAGGGTCATTTTTTATTGTTTTTACAGTTCCTGCTTCTGCTGATTTTACTACTGTTGTTTTATCTGCTTTGATGTCTATTCCTGTATGAGTTGTCCATTCTTGTAATGTATTTGAATATATTAAATTATCAACAGCAAAATCTCTTACAATATCTCCTTCAACAGGCTTTGAAAAACTTAATTCAACATTTTTGTTTTCTGTTTTTTCTTCTGCTTTACTATTTGTTTGACTTGTTGTATTGTTTGTATTTATTTTATTTGTTGTTAAAACATTATTTGATTCTGAAGTCTTTGATGTTGTGTTATTGGAAGTTGTGTTATTTACACTTGAATTATTTACTGTTATATTGTTTTTATTATTTTGTTTTAATTCATTAGACATTTCATTTACACTTTTTCCTATTTCTGTACTGGCACTTTCTGTATTTTGAGCTCCACTTGCTGTATTTGTATTGTTTAATATACTTGATAGTTGTTCACTCATCAATGTTCCTTCTTTTACATCATTATTTAATTTCTTACTGTATATTAGAATTCCAAATACTATTACTGCAATTATAGCTATTGTTATTCCTGAATATTTTATTATTTTAATATTCATTTCTTCTTTATTTTTTTTCATTTCTCTTCTCATAAAATCCTCCTTAATTATTTGTTTATATTACAATTATTTCCGGATTTTATAAAAATATACATTTGTAATTACAAATTATTAACTTCTGAAATTTCTACGCCAGTATAAAAATGTTTGATAATATCTTCTGCATTACTTCCTTGTTTAGCCATGCTATCTGCTCCAGTTTGGCTCATTCCAACTCCATGTCCATAACCTTTTACTGCAAATTTTATATTATCTCCATCTATTTTCACTTCAAAGTTAGTTGATTTTAATCCTAATAGTGTTCTCGTTTCTACTCCTGATAGTTCATGATTTCCAAATTTTATTGTTTTTACTCTTGTGCCTTCTGTGTATTCCATAATTTTAATATCATCACTATTAGAAAGGTCTATTGTTATATCCTCATATTTTTCTTTTAATTTATTTAATAATTGTTCTTTGGTTAATGTAACTTCTGAAGAATATTGCGTGTAAGCTTCTTCTCCTGACGTTTCTACACTTTGCAAGTATGGATACCCTGTGCCTCCCCATACATTTACTGGTAATTCTGTTATTCCTCCACTATTTGAATGGAAAAATGCATCTATTGGCTTATTCTCATATGTTACAATTTTTCCTTGCGTTTCTTTTACGCATTCACATATTTTGTTCCAATTACTTTCTCTTTGACTTTCTTCCCATTTTGATAATCTGTCTTCTTTAGATATCCAAGCTTGACAACATGTTGAATCATCGCATATATCTGCATTTTCGTGTTTTTTATTTAGTATTTTATATATTGTGTATGTTCGTGCTACTATGGCTTGTGCTTTTAGTGCTTCTTTTTCATAACTTGCTGGCATTTCTGCTGATACAACATTGCATAAGTAGTCATCAAGATTTACTTGTTCTATTTCTCCTGTTTTTTTGTGTAATAATGCAATTGTTCCATATTGATTGTAATTATAATTTGTTTTTTCTATTTCTGTTTCTTGATTTTTATTTGTTTCTTGTTCATTTCCTTGGCTGATATTTTCTTTTTCTTCAGAATTTGCTGGTATTGTTCTTTTAGTTAAAAGTGCTGGTATTATAAAACATATAAAAATAAAAGATATTATATATATAATTATTTTTTTCAATGTAATCACTCCATTTTTAATTGCAATAACTAAGAATAATATATGTGATGTGTGAGCATATAGCTTGAATATATTTTCGAATGTGACCGGAATAGTTTTACAAATTCTTA
>URWN01000024.1 GCA_900551615.1 uncultured Clostridium sp. | reverse complement strand
ATTTTCCCCCTAAACACAAAAGGAGATGCCCATGAAGACATCTCCTTTTTGTATTCAGAAAACCCCTGGTTAGACCAGGGGTTCCGTAAAGCTTTAGCTATGAGTCTTTGAAGGAATAGAGAAACCTCCCTAGAAAGTAATACTTGCGGTCCGTCAACTGCAATATTATCAATCGTAGGGAGGTTTTGTCGTAATGCAAAAAAACGACATACATAGTTTATCACACACGAAATGGGAGTGTAAATATCATGTTGTATTTGCACCGAAATACAGAAGAAAGGTTTTTTATGGACAGAAACGGTACGAGATTGGACAAATCCTACGGGAATTATGCAAATGGAAAGGGGTAAATTTACTAGAAGCGGAAGCGTGCCCAGATCATATCCATATGCTAGTGGAAGTGCCGCCTAAATTTAGTATATCGACCTTTATGGGATTTTTGAAGGGGAAGAGTAGTTTGATGATATATGAGAAATGGGGGGACATGAAGTACAAGTATAGGAACCGGCAGTTTTGGTGTAGAGGATATTATGTAAGTACAGTAGGAAAGAATGAAAAGAAAATAACGGAGTATATCCAGCAACAATTAAGCGAAGATCACCTGGCCGAGCAGCTAACTTTAGAGGCGATAGACCCGTTTACGGGTAACCGGAAATAGAAAGCGTGTGACGGATCGCACAAGCGCTTTTAAGCGCAGCTGGTAAAAAAGGCCTTATAGGCCGTTAGAGTAAAACCCCCGGCTAAGCCGGGGGATAATTACTTATGCTTTATTTGCTGAACCGAAAACATCAACTATTTTGTGTTTTACTGTTTCTTTTATTAATTCTCTTGCTTCTCCTAAATATTTTCTAGGATCAAAAACATTTGGATTTTCTACAAATGTTTTTCTGATTCCTGCTGTCATTGCAAGTCTTAAATCTGTATCAACATTTATTTTTGAAACACCAGAAATACTTGCTTCATGTAATATTTCATCTGGAACACCTTTTGCTCCTGGTATATTTCCACCAAATTCATTACACATATTTACTAATTCAGGTATTACTGTTGATGCCCCATGTAATACTATAGGTGTATTTGGTATTCTTTCCTTTACTTCTTTTAAAATATCAAATCTTAATCTTGCTTCACCTTTAAACTTGTATGCTCCATGGCTTGTACCAATTGCTATTGCTAATGAATCGCATCCTGTTCTTTTTACAAATTCTTCTGCTTGTGCTGGATCTGTGTACATTGCATCATTTGCTGCTACATTTACATCGTCTTCTATTCCTGCTAATTTTCCAAGTTCAGCTTCTACTGGAACTCCATGTGCATGTGCATAGTCTACTACTTTTTTTGTTAATGCCACATTTTCTTCAAAGTTATATTTTGAACCGTCTATCATTACTGATGTGAAACCATTGTCTATACACATTTTTGCTGTTTCAAAGTCTGGTCCATGGTCTAGATGTATTGCTATTGGTATATTTGGATGCTCTTCTACTGCTGCTTGTACCATTTTCATTAAATAATTTATTCTTGCATATTTTATTGCACTTGATGATACTTGTAATATTACAGGTGAATTTGCTTCTGCTGCTGCATCTACAATTCCTTGTATTATTTCCATGTTGTTTACATTAAATGCTCCTATTGCATATCCTTCTTTCATTGATTTTTCAAACATTTCTTTTGTTGTTACTAATGCCATATTAATTCCTCCTAACATTTTTATTGTTAACATTTTTTTCTTTTTTATTAACATTTTATTTTTCAATGCTATTTTATTTCTAAAATATTAATATGTCAAGAGATTTTATAAGTTTTTTATTTCACATATACTTTATTATTTTTATTGTTAGTTTTATTTATTATCCATTCTTCTTTTAAAATAGAATATATATGCTTATCTATTTTTCTTCCTTCGTCATTAATCAATCTATTTCTTAAAATACCTTCTCTTGTCATTCCAACTTTTGTTAGTACATCATTAAGTACTTCTGTGTCTTGCTCATTTGCTGCATAAAATTTTGTAATTATTGTTTCGTATTCTTCTTTTGTAAAAATATAATCAATTACACCTTTTAGTACTTCTTCAGGCGTTCCCTCTGTTCTATATCCTTTTAAAAAATAAAATGCTATTTCTCTTTTTTTGTCTTTTATTACACCTGCTGGTAGATTTATATATCCAACTATATTGTTATTTTTCTTGTTTTCTATTATCCAATATATAACTCCGTCTTCTTTTTCTCGTATTGCTGCACTGATTATTGCTTTTGCTTCAATTACATTTTTATACATACTATGTTCCTTATATTGTGCCATATTTTCTTTGTCTGTTCCCCATCTTTCATAAATTTCTTCTGCATCTTCTACTCCTGGTATTCTTAGTATATATCTTTTAGTTTCTAAACTTCTCATTTTTAGTAATATCTCCCTTTTTCTTTTATGAATTTTGCTGTAATTTTTTCAGTTTTTTCTTTTTTAGGGTTTATATTATACAATTTTTTTGTCAGTTTGTGTAATATTTTTTTACAAAAGTGTTTTTTTATTTTATGAAAATATTACTATATTTTGCAAAGTTTTATATTTTTTATATATCATTTTTTTATTTGTTTCGAAATTTCAATGATTTCTTATTTAATTATATAAAAATTTCTCACTCTTTTTTGTTTTTTATAATAATATATAAAAAATGAAAGGAGTTTATTTTTTATGGACTATGAATTAATGATGAACGGAAATGTTAAAATAGGACAAAAAGCACCAGACTTTGAAGCAACTACAACTTTTGGTCCCAGAAATTTAAATGATTATAAAGGCAAATGGTTAGTATTTTTTAGTCATCCTGGAGATTTTACCCCAGTATGTACTACAGAAATGATAGCATTTTCTAGAGCTTATACATATTTCCAACAAATGAATACTGAGCTTTTAGGATTAAGTATCGATAGCAATCCCTCTCATTTAGCTTGGATGTATGATATTTATTGCAGAACTGGAATACAGCTTCCATTTCCTATTGTTGCAGATAGAAATGGTCAAATAGCAAGAAAATATGGAATGATTTCAAATGATGTAAGTGCAACAGAAACTGTTAGAAATGTTTTTATAATTGATGACAATGGTATTGTTAGAACTATTTTTGTCTATCCTTTAAATGTTGGTAGATTTGTACCTGAAATTATAAGGACTGTTCAAGCTTTGCAAATGACTGATTGTAGTGGTGGTTCTACTGCTGCAAATTGGATGCCTGGGCAACCAGTTATTGTTCCTACACCAAAGACTTTTGAAGAGCTTCAAGAAAGACAAAATTATATTAAAGAAAATCAAAATGGAATTAATTGGTATTTGAGTTTTAAAGAGCCACCGAAAATTTGCGAAAAGAATGTTAATTCTTCTGATGAAAGTAATTGTAAATAAAAGAATAGCTAAAATTAGCTATTCTTTTATTAGGTAATCTTATTTTTTCTACTTTAAATTTATAATTAAAGGATTAAAGTCTTTTACAATTATTTTTCTTTTTTAAAATATTCAATTTCATATTTATCTAACAAATCCATAGATATTTTTCCTTGTTTTAATGCTTCTTCTGCTGTCATTGCAACCCAATTTGGAAAATATACCATAACAACCTTTGTTTTTTGTGAAGGATAATAATACTCATATTTTTCATCTTCAAAAAATTTATATTCTCCCCCTTGTAAATATTTGCTATAATATTTTTCTCTATCTGCTAAAGTTGTACTATCAAATATTTTTGGTCCATCTGTTTCTTCTATCTTTTCTAAAATATCATTGTTATCTACTTTTAATGCAAAATATGGTTTATCAGAATTTCCCTCTTTCATAAATATTATAAAAGTATCTTGAAAATAACAATATTTTGTATCTTGTCCTATTCCCATATATTCTGTAACCATAGTTGCTTTGCTTGATAAATTACATCCTCTTTCATTCAAGTAAAAATTAACATTTTGGATAACATCATATATGTATAATCCTTTAGAATTTTTTATCTTTTTATCATATAATTGGTCGTAATTAATCATTCCATTTACCTTTACATATGGAACTCTTAATTCGTCATCTTCTGAAAATTCTGTACGTCCTTTATAGTTTTTTGTTTTTGCTTTTATGTCTTCATAATATTCGTCAAATGATTTTTTATCATCTGTTCTATAAAGTATTATTTCGTCTCCTTCTTTTGTCTTTAATTTTA
Source organism: uncultured Clostridium sp. (assembly GCA_900551615.1). Lineage (GTDB taxonomy): Bacteria > Bacillota > Clostridia > TANB77 > CAG-508 > CAG-269. Next base: position 16,273 of record URWN01000024.1, on the reverse strand, counting down.
TAGCCATATCATTACTTAATAAACTACCATTATTTAATTTATTATAAAATAGAATTTCAACATTTTTATTCATTTTTTCTGGACTTACATTATTTATTCCAAAATATTTAATAGCTTCATCACTGTTTCCAAATGTCCATTTATAATCATTAAAATTATCAAATGATTCTAAAAAATTCAATTCTTTATTAAGTGTAGCATCTATTTTGTATCCATTTGTAACTGTTCTTTCTACATTTATTTTATAATCATTTGGATTCAGCATTTCTTTTGAAAATGTACTTTCATTTAAATCATTTGCAATTTGTGGCATTTCACCTTCTAATTCTATCTTATTTAATCCAATTTTATCTTCTAGTTCTTTCCATGCTAAATCTAATGTTCCCACCCATAAATTATTTATTGTATTTTCATCTAGTGTACTTTGATATGATGGGTTCATTGTAATATTATGATTTGTATTATTTTTTATATACTTATTATATATAACTGTTGTAGCATAGACTATTCCTGATAATGCGATTGTAATGCATATAATTATTACAAAAATTTTCAAAACTTTATTCATTTCATTAAATCCTTTCTTTAGCAGGATTTTTCTTAATTGTTTTTTCCCTCTATGTACTAAATTCTTTGTGTTTTGTAGAGTTTCTCCTAATATTTTAGATGTTTCTTCATAAGATAGACCTTCAATATTTACGAGATAAATTGCATTTTTATATCTTTCATCTAACAATTCTATTGATTCTAATAGTTCTTTTTTACTTTCCTCTGCTGTAATAATATCTAATACGTCTTTTTCAATTTGTTCATTATCATTTGCAAGATATTTTTCTGTTATTTCATTTCTTCTTTTTTCTACATTTATATAATTTAGTGCTTTGCTTCTTGCAACAAGATATATATAGTATTTAAATGAACTATTTTCTCTCATTTGGTGTTGTATAACATATATAAAAGTTTCTTGTGCTATATCCTCTGCTTTTTGATAGTCTTTTACTATGTTATAAATGAAATATTCAATTTTATTTTTGTATTTGTTATAAAGAATTTCAAATGTTTCCTTTTCTCCATTCAAATAATCATTGTACAATTTTTTATCTAAATCTTTCTCCATTTTTTACCTGCTTTCATTTATATATAACAGTAACATTAAATAAAGTTTCATAATTTTTTTAATATATAGTATAAAAGCAAGTGAGTATCAATCACTTGCTTATTTAATCATTTGTAACATCTCCATTACCACTGACAGGAATTGTTTCTCCTAAGTATGTAGGTTCTGGCTTAAATATACATTTTATAAAATCTTTATCTCTTGCCAATATTTCTCTTATTTCTCTATATGTTGCTCCTACATATTGTCTTGGATCTGCTCCAACTCCATATGCTTCTAAATCTAGTTGTTTTGCAATATATAATGCTCTATACAAATGATATTTTTGAGTTACTATAACAATTCTTTTCGCTTTAAAAATTGCTTTTGCTCTATAAATACTTTCATAAGTTGAAAATCCTGCATGGTCCATAAAAATATCTTCTGATTTAACTCCTCTTTCAATAGCATAGTTTTTCATTATATTTACTTCATCATATTCTGCTCTACCATGGTCTCCACTCATTATTATTTTATTTGATACATTATTTTTATATAAATTTATTCCTTCTAATAATCTATCTTCTAGCATAGGACTAGGTTCATTATTCCATATTCCGGCACCTAAAACTATTATACAATCTATGTTTGATAATTTTGTATAGTCTGCTCCTTGCACTATTTGTTTATTAGTAGATATTTTCACATATAAATTTATACCTATAATAATTGTTACCATTATAATAATTGCAATTGTTCCATATTTTAATATTTTTTTCATATATCTTTTCTCCATATTTTTTTATTTTGTACCTAGTTCATTAGAAAATCAAATATGTTCATTGCTGCACTTGTTCCTGTTTTGTATAATTCAGTGTATCCGCATTTGGTACAACTAATTGTTATAAACTTCTTATTTTGAACATCAAAAATTTTCGCAAAATTCCCTCCAGTTGCCTGAAATTGGTCCTTTTCATATTCTTCATTTCCACATTTTGGACATTTCCATTTTTCCATTATATCATTACCTCCAATTACAATATTTTCTCTCAAAGTAGTATGATTGTTTTTTATATTCTAACACAAAAAATATTTCCAAACAACATATTTATACTTTTTATCTAATAACTCTAATCTTTTAAATATAAATTTACATCTTTTAGTTTTTAAATTTTATATAAATATTTTTTATTGTATCATACTCTATTATCAAAAAAGAAGTCCAAACTGAACTATACCCCCTAAAAAATAGAGTTCATACTGGACTTCTTTTTATTTTTCTATAAGATTATATTGACTTTCAATTAATTGTGCTACTTGTTCAGTTGAGCCACTCCAGCTATTTCCACCAATAATTTCTCCTGTTGTTGCATCAACATAATAAACATATCTTTCTTGATAATATTCATTATAATAATCATAAAAAATCTTTACTTCCCAAACTTTTCTTACACGATTATCAACTTTGTAAAATTCTGCGTTATCTTTTATTTTATATGTTCCATTTTCATCACATTCATAATTAATTGCTCCTTTATTGTAATTTTCTATATCTTTCTCTCTATATACAACATCTGCATTCATTTTATCGATACCAATTTGTGCTTCGGTAGTTGATATATTATGTCTTGTTTCAATTTTTTTATCTCTTTCTGTTGCAATTCTTATTGCTTCCTCTTTTGTAATAATTTGTTCATTATTTTCATATTTTGAGTTTTCTATATTTAGACTATATAATCCATTAATTGTTGGTATCCATCCGATTGATATTTTTTCATACATATTATATAACTCACCATACTTTTTATAAAAATCTGCATACCAAATATATGAAGCCTTATCATTTTCCATATTTCTATGAAGTGATACTAATTCGTATTTATCATTACTATTTTCTGGATTATATTTTGCTAATAATTCTTTTGCCGTCTTTCTTGCTTCTTCTCTTGTAATTCCATAGTTATATGGAATTGTATAATTATATGATGGAATATTTAAACTTTCAAAATTCCCTTTACTATCTATAATCATTGATCCTTTTGTAAATTCTATATTCCATGTAATATCGTTTTCTTGCCAACTTTTATTTAGTCTTAATCCATTTATTTCATCATCTAATCCTATTTTTCGTAAATATTCTTCTGCTTTTTTTCTGGCATCTTCCTCACTAATTGCATTTTCTTTATCTTTTTCAGTAATTTCATTAGATACTTTATATGATTCAGGTTGTTTCCATATTTTATCATAAATAGCAGTTCCTGTTGCATATACTATTCCTGTTCCTATTCCTAATGTTATAATCGCTGCTGCAACATATTTTGAAATTTTATTTATTTTCGGCATTTCTTTTTTCTCCTTTGCAAATTCAGATACAGCTATTTTTATTTGTGATTTTTTTATAATGTTTTCTATTATTTTATCTTCTTTCATAACCATACCCCCTTTTTTCTAATTCATTCTTTAATTTTTTTCGTATTCTTGATAATCTTGATTTTACTTTAATTTGTGATAATTTTAATAAACTTGATATATCTTTTATTGATTTTGATTGGTAATAATAATATGTAAAAATATTTTTATCTTCTTCTTTCATTTTTGTTAGTTCGTTAGTTAATATATTTATTTTTTCGTTTTCTTCTATTTTAATATGTATATCATTATTTTTTTCATATAATAAATTTTCATATTCTTCAATATTTTCATTGTTATTTTTGATATTGTTTTTTCTTTTTAATATCAATTTTTTAGTTATTCCTGCTATGTATGGAGCAATTTCTTTATTAATGTCTAATTTTTCTTTGTTTTTCCATATTACAAGAAACACATCTGATGCTATTTCTTCTATATCTTCATCATCAAATAAATATCCGCTATTTTTTATTATCATAAATATATATCCGTGCGAAATCGTTCATTATTTTTTCCATATCAAATTTTCCATTAATGATATATTCTTTTATTTTTTTATTTTTCATTTTGCTTTAGAGCTCCTTTTTAGATATCTATTTATATATTACCATTTTTTTGAAAAAGGTAACATTTTTTTATTAAATTTTTTATAAAATAAAAAGAGCCTTTGAGGCTCAATATTTACACTTATACTTTTTTACTTTATTAAAATTCCATTATCCCTATTCCATATTTCTTTTAAATTACCTTTTTTATCTTTTAAAAATACTTTTTCAGTCTTTTCATCTATATTAAAAGAAAAAATTGTTCTACTAGGCTTAGTGAAATAAGTAAATTTTCCAACTGGCATAATATATATATCTTTTCCATTTGATGTGTCATATTCAAAGTTTAAATCATATTTTGTATCTATAACATTAAACTGCAATTCAGTTGTATTTTCATCTATTTTTTCCTCTGCATTATAAGAAATATAAAGGTTGTTAATATCAACAGCAAAATTAAATCTTGATACTATTTCTTGGAAAAATAAAAATAGGACTAACATAATAATTATAAAAATACAAATAGTTTTAATAATTGCTATCTTCTTTTCTTTTCTAAACCCTCTTAAATAATCTATTTGTTCATTTTGATTAAATAATACTGCGTCAATTTCTTTGTTCATGTCTTCTAATATTTTTGAGCATTTATTACAATGTTTTAAATGTTCTTCCACTAGTTTATTTGTTGTCTCACTAGTTATTTTATCTGCATAACTTGGTAACAAATCTTTTATAACTTCACAATTTAGTTCTTTCATACTCTTATCTCCTTTATTATTTTTTGTTTTCCTCTAAAAAATGTAACCTTTGCCCAATTTTCAGTTTTGTTTAATATTTTTCCAATTTCCTTAAATGTTAAATCTCCAGCTAATCTTAAATACATTACCTCTCTAGTATTAACATCTAATTTTTGAAGAGCTTCAAATAATTTTATTTTGTTATCTTTGTTTATATATTCTTCTTCTAATATTTTATCATCTGCAAATTCTAATTCATCAATAGAAACTGTTTTAATTTTGTTATTTTTCTTTGTTTTTTGATATAAAATTTTCTTTGCAATAGAAAATAACCATACAGAAATTTCACAGTCACCTCGAAATTTATTTATTTGATTAATTGCAACTATAAATGTTTCTTGCATAATATCTTCTGCTAAATTTATATCTTTTGTAATACAAAATATGTATTTTTTTACTGCATTTGCATACTTATTGTATATTTCTTCTACACTTTCCATTATTTTTTACTCTCCTACTAATATAGTGTCTTTTTTTGCTAAAATAGTTACAACTTTTTTATTTTATTATAATTTTCTCTTTATATACAAATAATGAACAGAAAAAATTCTGTTCACTATTCATTATTTATATTTATTTTCCCTCTTCTGAAAATAAGAAATTACCATCTAAATTATTATCATTATTTTTTAATTCATCTAATTCTTTATATAAATTAGAAGTTACTTCACATTGATTCAAGAAGTCATTTAAATTTTTCTTTGCTTTGGCTCTCATGTCAAAGTATAAAATAGACATTATTATTAAAGCAATAATCAATACAATTATTATTACTTCAAAAACTTTATTTGATTTATTCATAATTTTAAAAAACTCCCTTCTTTATTTTTTCTTTCTTATACCGACATATATAGTGAAAACAATTGTTGCCAAACTTATAAATATAGAAATTTTAAATATATAATCATAGTTAAATGTATTATTATATAAATATTCTTCTATGTAATAATGTTGTTCAGTAGTATATAAATTAACAGATTTACTTTTACCATCACTATAATAAAAATCCAAACTTTCATAATCCCATAATCCTTGCCCACATAATTCAATTTTAATAACATTATTTAGATTTTCAATTTCAATATTATCTTTCTGTAATGTTTCTTCAATAGCTGTAATATTACTAGAATTAACATTTAATTTATATATCGGACCCCAAAATGACTTAATAAAATCTGTGCAGAAAACAATTATTGGTAAAATTATTAATACTACTTTTATAAAATTAAAAAATATTTTCTTTATCATAAAACTATACTCACTTTCAAATATTGCTCTTAATTTGCAATTTATCAATTATTTTCTTGCATATCAACTATTGAACCATTTTCAGAATATGTTTTTGTTTCTGAAATATTTCCGTTATTATCATAGTAATATATTACTGAATTTGTTTGTGGTACTCTATGATATTCTCTATATTCTAGCTTTCCATTATCATTATAAAATTCTTCTATATATTCTTCGGTCTTTTTATATGTAAAAGTATTATATTCTTCATAATAAATAATTGTTTTTCTTAATCTATTGCTATATGATTCTATGCATAAGTATTTTTTTCCATCAATTTCTTTTATGTATGTATTTTTAAATATTCTTAAATACCACCCATTATTTATCATAAAAAAAGTTATACCTATTATAAAAGAAAGAAAGATAACTATAATTAATACTAAAATTTTTTTGTTCACCTTAATCTCCTATTTTGCTTATTATTTGCTTTTATTTTGTTAGTTGATAACTTTGTTCTATCAATTCTTTTACTAATGTTTTGTCCACTTTTTCATCTACAATAATCGTATTCCAATGTTCTTTGTTCATGTGATAAGCAGGTATTATATAATCATAAGTATTTCTTAATATGTCAGAATAATCTGGATTTGTTTTTACATTAATATATAACTTATCATTAACGTTCATAATTAGAACAAACCATTTGTTATTTTTAATATGTTTCATTGTTACTGATTCAAAATCATTTGGAAATGGACAGTCTTTATATGTATCCTCTAATGTCAAACAATATTTTATTATTTCTTCTTTATTCATATCTACATCCTTTTAATATATTTTTATTTATTTTAATCCTTCTATGATATAAGACTTTTATGACTTCTAGTACTTAACTATCTTTCTTGTTTTTAACATTATAGCATAAAACATGAATATAGCAAAATATTTTTTTAATTTTTCTAATTTTTTATTCATCTTTTCACCTCCTACTTTATTTTTAAAAATAAGTATTCAAAAACAAAGTTGAGAAAAATTTAAAATAAAAAAAGAAGGAAATTATCGCCATGATAATCTCCTTCTTCCATTCACTCAATATCTGATATAACTTAAATAGTTTTCTTTAATTTTGTTCTTCTTGTCTACGAAGAAATTCTCTTGCCATTGAACTATCATTAAAATCTGATACTCCATATTTTTTTCTAAGTTGTTCAATTTCTTCCTCTGTTGCCTTTTCAGGTTTTAAATCCAAATCTTTATAATCTTCAAATGCCATACTATTTTCCTCCTGTACAATCTCCCCCCTGAAATGGTCGATAAACATTGCTTTTCTCATAATTAGTATAATTACTTGCATTTATTCCCATTTTCCTAATATCACTCTTATAATGTCTAAATGCAATTTCATCTTCCTTTGAATCAACTGATGAAGACCAATTCTCTGGAATAAAAAAATCTGGTTGCAATACAATATTACCATGATATCTTTTAGAACTAATTCCAAGTTTTACTTCATTACATTCATTTGGCTTTTTTAATCTATCATCCAATTTGTATCTTCCCTTTAGTTCTATATAAAGGTGTCCTCCTGATTTACTATAATCAGTATCTTCAAATCGAATATATAAATCAAACTTACTATTTTGAACTTTTAGTATCTTCTTGGTTATGCTCCGTTTAGGAATTGAAATTTTCACTTTGTAATTTGGACCATTATAGAAAACAATTACTTTTATTTCATCAACCGATGAAACACCACATTCATCATTTTTTGAACAATCTTCTAATTGCAAAATTTCTTTTTTTACTTTAGTTTGTTTTTTTAAGTTTCCTGAATTTTTCTTTCTTTTAGACATTGCTACCTCCTTAAAGTCATTTGGAGGTTTGAAACCTCCAAGTTATCTGTTTTACTTTTTGGTTTCTAAAATCAATACTTATAAAGTATAACATATTTTTATGTAAATTGCAAATCAAACAAGAAGAACTCTAATCAGCATTTGCTAGGTTAGAGTTCTTCTTTGCTTTTACTTCAAAATCCTCACAGCATATACTGGATTTACTTCTGATACTGCAATTATAAATTGAACTATATTGGACGAATCTTCATTATCAGAAACTAAAAAAGTAATCATCTGTGTAAATTCTTTTTTGTTCTTATCTAAAAACATTTCTCTATCTCCAAATTTTTTCTCTATTATTGCAGTCATCACTTCTATCATCCCATTATGAATGTTTTCTCCATCTCTCCGTAAAATACAAATTTTCATCTTAATACCTCCATTTTAATTAAAACATTTTGGTTATTTGTTACTACTATTATGTGATATTACACATCTATATATATTATAACAAGTTTTATATGCTATTTCATTTGTAATTTCTTCCAAATTATACTTTGTTTAATTTCAAATCTTCTGATTTAGTATCAGTAAATTCTAACATTTCTAATCCTTTAATGACATACTCATTTTTCATAAAATATTTCCATATAGTTTCATTTAAATAATTTTCTATCATTAACATTCCTATTCCTTTATCAATTCCTATATATTCTTTTGCAAACCAACTTTTTTCTCCCTCTAAATTAAAACCATCTTTAAAACCGTATTTTCCCCATAATTTTCTAAATGTATTATAATAATATTCAATAGCTTTTATGCTTTCTTTTGGTGTAAATACTATTGAGCCAATTGCACCACATGGAGATATTGTTCCATCGTTTTCTATTTCTAAATTAGTATCACAAGGTTCAGCTCCTGGTCCTATATATCCTTTTGGAGAAAGACAAGAAGTTAATCCCCAAGAGTTTTCTCCATAAGTTTTAAATTTGCTCTTATTATCTATACAATATTCTCTATTTGCTTTTGTTGCTTTTACTGAATTTTCAAACCAATTAATTCCATTAATATCTGTTAAATTTCTAAAATCAATCCATGCATGTGAATATTGATATGTAAATAATGTTCCACAATATGTGTATATTATATCCTTTATATCTTTATAATCTTTCTTTTTTCTATTAAATTCATAATACATACTTTTATCTATTGGATATGTTGGTGAACTAACTCCTAATATATACATTATTAATTGTTCAGCATATCCATTCCATTGTCCCCAAAATCCTTTTTCAGGTTTATATCCCATATAGAATAAATTATTTTCTTTGTTTTTATACCATTCCCAATTTATTCTTTTATATAAGATATTTGCTTTATTTTTTACTTCTTTTCCAAAATATTCACCTGCAGTTATTGCACCACATATAAAAATTGCTGTATCTATTATTGATACTTCACAATTCCATTCTCTTTTTCCTGTTTGCATATTTACAAAATGATAATAAAACCCGTTTTTTCCTTCTACGTTATTTATAAAGGTTTCTAGTGTTCTGTTTACTCTATCATAAGCCTCTTTATATTTTATCCAATTATGTTCTACTCCGATAACTAATGCTGCTAAACCATATCCTACTGATGCTATACTTGCTATATTATCAGCTAAAATTGTTTTATCTTTTATTAGTCCATAGCCTTTGCTTTTTTTATCTGTATTTGCTTCTTTAATAAAAAAATTATAGCTTTTCTTTAATTCCTTATATAATATGTCTTTTCCATATTTTTTTATTATTCTCATAAATTATTGCACCTCTTAAGTTGATTATACAATACTAAAAACTATATATTCAACAGGTATTTTTTTACAAATTTAACTAAAAAATAGATATCATTTAATTATTTGCTATCTATCACTGCTACCATATTTTGCTAACTTGCTACATAGTCTTTTATTAATAAATATTTCTATAATACTTAATCCTAATAAAATAAATTCTATTACAATTAGTTCATATTTCATCAATATTAATGTAAAAATAGCACTTAATATTAATGTTCCTAATCTTCTATAAACTTCGATTTTAATTATAATTTCTTGTTGTTCCTCTTTGTTTGAAATAGTTAATGCAATATCTTCTATATACGTTTGGAAGGAATCTCTAATAGCTAATATTAAGAAAAATCCTATAGACATAATTATCACTTTGCAAATGAACGCTAATTCTATAAAGTGTCCTATAATCAATAATAAAAATGCTAATGCCAAACATATTGTTAAAACAATGCTCATTTTATCTTTTATTTTTGAATATACCTTTCCAAATATTACATTGCCTACTAATCTCGCTATCCTTGATATAAACACTATTGTTGTTATATAGTATGTTACCATTTCAACAGATAAGAATTTTTGAAAATCATATTGCATAAATAATTTACTATTGTTTTGTCCCATTTTTATTATTGAATAAAATACTGCATTTGATAATATTATATAGAATATTATTGATGTTATTTTTAATTTTTTATGTTCTTTCTTTATTTCTTGTTCATTATTTACTTTTGATTCATAATATAAAAATGCTGCTCCTAATACTAAAACATATATTATTATTGATAAATACATTGGCAAATAATTATTTACATTAAACATTTTTCCTGCTACTAACGCAGTAAATAAAGTTATAATAGCATATATAATTTTTGATTTATTTCTTATTTTAAAATAATCATCTTTTCTATTTACAGCTTTTAAATTATTTTTTAAAATTATTTCGTCCATATTTAAAAACATAACTGCTAATTCATGTATGCTTTTATATAATAACATTGCAATAAACGATTTTCCAAATGTTAATACTAATGATGCAATTAACAACATAGTTGCTCCTAGTCTTAATGAATTTACATTTCCTATCTTTTTTACAATAGCTAGTATTACTTTTTGAAATACTATACATATTATTAATGCAACCATTGTCATTGCCGTTATTTGACTGGCATTTAATCCTTTTACCAATGTTAGAAATAATGTGTCTATTGGTACGAAGAATATTAAGTCTCCTGTAAATGATGCAAATATTGGATATATTTTTATACTTCTATTTATTTTCTTTGTTTCTTGTTCCATTTATTTTCTCCTGTTAATTATTATATTAACTGTTCAAATTCTTCAGGCGTCCATGCATGTATTCCCATATTATTAAATCTGATAATATTTTCTTTGTTATCATCTATAAACAATATTTCATTTAAATCACAATTGTTAATACGCTTAATAATTTTAACAGCATCACACTTTAATTCTTGAGATCGTGCTGAAATTACTTCTATATCATTACTATAATATTTATGTACAAAATTTTCTTTTGCTTTTAGATGAAATGAAAATTTCATTCCAGATACACAATACATTTTTACACCTTTTGTTTCAAAATTTTTAATCAAATTTTGTAATGAATCGCATATTGAACAAGATTCAATAGTTTCATAAAAAGATTCTGGATTTAGATAAGCATTTAAGTAATAATTTAAAAGATTTTCTTCGTTTTCATTACGATGTTTTAAGTAATCTTTATCTTTATGAATAGCTAGTGTGTCATCAAAATCAAAAATTGCAACTTTTATACTACTTAAATCTATTTTTTTATTTTCCAATTGTTTCACTTCTTTCATTTTTTGCTCCTAATTTTAAATACTCATTAAAAATAAGATTACTTATTTTCCTTCCCTGGCTATATACATATTCATCTGATAAATAATAATCATCTTTAAAATCTTTAATTAAAATAGTCAAAATATAATTTCCATAAATAGTTGAAACAATACCTCCATCATTTCTGACTGATTGATATTTACCACTTTTTGTTACGATATAATTAACAATTGGAGTATTTACTTTTTTATAAATGTTATCTATTCCATCTCCAACCATTTCATGATATTTTTGATTTTTTATTATATTTATTATTTCGCTTGTTATTTTTTCATTAAACAATTCATTATTATTTAATTTTTTCCATACTAAATAATAATCATATGCTGTTGTTTCAGAAAAGACTTCATCTTCAACTGATTTAAACATACTAAACAATTCTGTATCTAAACATCCAATATTTTTAATTGTTTTATTAATATTGTCAATTCCTAAATAATCAATTAATATATTGGTTGCAACATTATCACTTATAATCATCATTAGAGTTGCTATATCTATTATTGGAAGTTTAATATTTTTAGATAAATATTGCAATACACCACTACCATTTACGTAATACTTATTTAAATATTCTAATTCAAATTTTCTGTCTATCTCACCTTTTTGTATTCTATTAAATAATTCAATTAAAATGAATATTTTTATACAACTTGCTGCATTATACTTTTCTTTTTCATTTATCTTAATAACATTACCTTTTAAATCATCATAATAAATTGCAATTTTACCATCAAAATTAACATTTAAATCTTGTAATTGCTTTTCTATATTCATAGTTCATTCTCCTCTTTTACATATGTATCATTATCTGAATAAAAACATAAAAATTAATTAACTTCTTTTATTTTATCTTCAACTTTTTTACTAAATTTGCTATTTCTGTTTTCATCAACTAGTCCGTTTATCTCTTGTTGAACATCTGTAAGTTGAGTATAGCAATATCCAGATATATAAGGTATTTCTTTTATATTTTTAGTTAATAGTTCAAACCTTTGTATAAATTCATCTTCATTAGCTACTTGCTTTCCGTATCCCCATCCTTTTTCAGAATCTAAAGCAATTCCACCATATTCACTCATTATAACTGGTTGTCCATTATATCTATATCCTTCAGCAAATAATTTGTGTTTTCCATTATGTTCTTCCATATTATTTAATACTTTTTTCTCATTATCAGTATATGTTAAGTAAAACAGTTCTGGATCTTGTTTATAATCATGAATAGTTATTATATCTGATATTGTATGTTCCCAACCATCATTTGAAATTACAGGTCTTGTATTATCTATTGATTTTGTTAAATAGTATAAACTATTTGCATAATTTTGTTGTTTTATATTATCACTTATATTTGGTAAGCCCCAAGATTCATTTATAGGAAGCCATGTAATAATTGATGGATGATTATAATTTTGTTTTACTACTTTAATCCATTCATTTGTAAATTGCTGTATTGATTTATCATTATAATTATAGCAGTTTGCCATTTCACTCCAAACTAACATACCTTTTACATCGCACCAATATAAAAATCTTTCATCTTCTATTTTTTGATGCTTTCTAATTCCATTGTATCCATATTTTAATGCAATTTCTATATCTTTAATTAAGGCCTCTTCACTTGGTGGTGTTAAATGTGATTCTTTCCAATATCCCTGATCTAATATAAATTTTAAATATAATTCATCATCATTTAAATATATTCTATCTTTTTGAATTGATATTTCTCTAAAGCCAAAATAAGAATATACAGTATCTATAAGTTTATCATTACAATATAATTTATAACAAATATCATATAAGTTTGGTTCTTTTGGTGACCATTTTTTCACTTCTGCATTATTTTCACATATTGATATTTCATTTTCTTGATATAATTCTGTAAGCTGAATTTTATTTGTGATTAGTAGTTCATTTTCAAAAGAAATTTCTGTTTCTATATAAAAATTATTTTTTTCTAATTCTTTTTCAGATATATTTGTTTCATATTCTAATTGTATATTTTTATTATCTAAATTTGGAGTTGTTTTTACGTTTTTTATAGAATATTTAGGCACATATTCTATCCAAACTGTTTTCCATATTCCTGTAGTTTGTATATACCAACATTTCCAACTTTCTTTTTTATATCTTTGTTTTCCTCTAGGTTGTTCTTTGGCTAATGAATCCTCTACTTTTACAGTAATATCGTTTTCGCCTTCTTGAATATATTTATCTATCTCGAATGAAAATCTATGGTATCCACCCTCATTTGTTCCTATGTATTTTCCATTAATCCATATTTTAGTTTTATAGTCACTTCCTTCAAAATGTAATATTGCTTTTTTATTTTCTTTTGAAATATGTATTTTTTTATTATACCATACTACATAATGCACACTTTCATCTTTTATTCCGCTTAATTCAGTTTCGTATGTAAAAGGTACATTGATTTTATTTCTGGTTGGAAAGCTAATATAATATTCTTTTTCTTCTCCCAAATTTTCATCATCAAATGTAAAGTTCCATTCTCCATTTAAACTTTCCCATTCATTTCTAACAAATTGTGGTCTTGGATAATTTTTTATATAATTTTTCATTTCTTAATTCATCTCCAATTTTTCTTTATTTCTTAAATAAATCATTTTATATCTGTTAAAGTATCATCTATATCTATCCCTATTCTCATTTATTTACTCCAAATTTTTTAATTTATACTCTTTAATTAATTCCATATTTTGATTATAAATCCATATCTTTTCTACTTTAGCTACAAATGGTTCAAAAACATTATGCGTTAAATCATATAAACTTTGATTTATATTCTCATTTGTGCATAAAGTTATATGGGGCTTATATATTCTTTCTTTTCTATTTAGCTTTCTATAATCGTTCAATACATTATCAAAATCTAATTTTAACTCTAATAATCTATCTTTGTTATATGGCTCTATATATAATGTTTCTTTATCAAAATCATTTAAGTTTTTACATTCTAATTCAAAACATTTTATATTATTTACTATACTATCTACTTTTTCTATAAATTCATTTTGGTTAGTGCAATCATATAAATCTATTGTTATATGTGGTCTCCATTTTCTTTCTTTATCCTTTATATTGTTGTTTTTCAAGTATTTTTTTATATTTTGTATATTATTTTCTGATTCTATATCAAATCCGTATTGTAAAACATAATCGTACATTTTATTTTGCTCCTAATTTATTAAATAAATCTTCATATATTTTATCTCTATTCAATTTTGTTACAAAAGTTACATTATACTTGTTTTGAGTTATTTCATAAGAAGTATCCTCTTTTATATTTGGAGAACTTATTTCTTTAGTTTCAAACCAATTTTTATTTATCATATATGCAATAACTGAAATATCCCAAATAACTCTTGTTTCTTGAGTCCCATGGTATCCATCATTATAAAACCTTTTTATTAAGTAATCACATAACTCTGATTTATTTCCTATATTTTCTTTTAAAGTATTAATATCAATTCTTAAATTAGACACTATATTTTTGTAAGGTAGTATAGTTAATTTAACTTGTGATTCTAATACAATTTTAACAGCCTCTACATCTTGTCTGAAATTATATTCCAAATTATCTTTATATCCTAATTCATTTCCACCTAGCCATATAATTTCTATTTTACCAATTATCTTAGGTTCTTTTTTTATCGCTAATGCAATGTTAGTAATTGCACCAATTCCTAATATATATGTTTTATCATTTTTTAGTGCTATTTCAACTATCTTATTTACTGAATCATTAGTTTCATTATATCCATTACAAATGTAATCTGTTGAGCCTTTGAATACTTTATTATTTATATTAAAATTTAACCATTTGCATATTTTTAAAATTTCATTATAACTTAATTCTTGTCCTTCTCTTACTGACACATTCCTTGATTGATGTGAATATGGTGCTACTGTTATTGCTTCAATATTAAATTTATATTGATTTTTCAATAAATATGCTAGTGCAAATTGGTCATCACATTCATTATATGTGTCTGTGTCTAATATTACATTTACTTTTTCTTTTTTATAATTTGTAATAAATTCATAAATTTCTTTCCAATTATGAACTCTTGCTATTTCTGTTTCATCTCTATTAGAAGGCTTATCCTTTATAAGTGTAGTAATATTTTTTTGAAAACATTCTCTACAAATTCTGGCTGAATCATCTATCATTACATCAATGTCATTTTCTAAACATTTTTCTGCCTTACCTTGTTTTCCATTTTTATATCCGTTTGTGAATATTAATTTATCATATACTATTCCTTTTTCTTTTAGCCATTTTTTTGTCATAGTATATGGATCTTTATATTCTCCATTATCTCTACCTGTAATAATTACTATTGTATGTCCATCATTTTTTATTTTTTCAATATATTCTTTCGCATCTTCAATCACATCTAGACTAGGAGTTATTCTTCCTATGTTTTCTAAATAAAATGTCCATATTTCATCATCAGTCCAGTCAAACATTCCTTTTGTCATATATGCTTCTGGGTTAATTATTCCTGTATTTCTTAGTTCTTTGTCATGTATTAAGAATTCTTTTTTTAATACTTCATCAAAATTTGATATTACATTATCTATATCTATTCCTATGTTCATTTTTTACCTCTTCCTTA
>URWN01000023.1 GCA_900551615.1 uncultured Clostridium sp. | reverse complement strand
AGCTTCGGAGTGGGCTGTTTATACATAAATTATAATTTGCCGAAGATGTCTTATAAAAATATTATAATAATAATTTTATAAAATTTCAATACTTATTGTTTAGATTGTAGATTTTGACAAAATCTATAATAATTGATAGAATAATTTACATGTAAGGAGGTATAAAAATGAAAAAGAAAATAACTATAATTTTAATTATAATATGTATTTTATTTGTATTTATAAGTGGTATTATCTATATCAGAAATAAAGAAAAAATACCAGTACTTTGCTACCACAATTTAGCTACAGCAGAAGAAAAAGCAAATTTTGAAAGCGAAAAAGATTGGACAATTGATGTTCAAAATTTTGAGGAGCAATTAAAATATTTAAAAAAACATAATTATAAAACTTTGACTATGAAAGAGTTTTACGAGTGGAAACAAGGAAAAATAGAGTTACCTCATAAAAGTGTTTTAATTACTTTTGATGATGGATTCTTATCTAATTATCATTATGCTTTTCCACTGCTTAAAAAATACAATATGAATGCTACTGTATTTTTAATTGGTGAATATGTTCAAAATGCTACTCAAACAGACTGGGATGGAAATATAAAAACATATATGCCTTTAGAATTAGTTGAAAAGTCTAAAGAGGAGTATCCTAATATTGATTTTTGTTCTCACACATATGGATTACATTATCATAATTCTATAAATGAGGTCTCAAAAGAACAAATGGAAAAAGATTTTTCTTTGTTTAATAATAATATTACTAATACAAAATTTCTTGCTTACCCATTTGGACAATATAACGAGGATTTAATAAATGCTTGGAAGGATAGTGATGGATTATTAGCTTTTGCTTATGGCCCTACTAGAAAAGATTATAGAAAAGCTTCAAAAAATGATGATAACTATGAAATTCCTCGACTAAACGTTTCCCATGGTATGGAAACTTGGAAATTAGGTTTAAGGTTGTTGTTGGGAAATTAAAATTTTTTTATTAAATGCTTTGTATTTTTTGGATATGAGGCATTTTTTTTTATTTTGCTGCATATAATATACGGATGTTTTATTAATAATTGTACGTAATGTATTTATTTTTTATTATGAGTACATTACATACATAGTTGTTTAATACTTAAGGAGGTATGCACTATGAAAAAACACTATTTTTTAATGACACTATCAATCTTTTTGTTAGGCATATTAATTGTTGCTCAAACAGTCCCAGTACCATCTGTGTTAAAAGCAGAAACTAATTCTTCTGGAGAATCAAATTCTAACAAATATTTTGATTCTGCTGGTAAAGAGCTTTCTTCAGTAGAAATTGCAAATATTCAAAAATTGCTAAGCTCTATTAAGAAGACTGAGCGGTTTGTTGTGTATGCAAATAAAATTGACCGGACAAACCATATAGAGGGAAATGTCTTTGTTAATGAAGTTGAAGCTTCTACTAATCTGGTTATAACAAGAGTTTCTGAAAAACAGGCTGATGACTATAGCTATGTTGGCAAATTAACCGTACCAATCCAATTAAGTGATGGCGGAAAAATTGTATTAGGCTCAGATATTAATGTTAATAAGCCAAATAAGAACCAAACGGTTATTAATAGTGGATATTCTAATAATATCTCTGTTGTACAATTATCAGATGATGATACCAGTCAAAAAGAAAAATTAATTAAGGACACACTTAATGAAATTTCACAGGCTGGCGAGAATGCTAAAGGTAAAATTGATACTTCTTTTTTTGACAATAGTAAAAATTCTTTTGAAAGTGTTAATGCTATGTTAAAAAATGTCACATCAACTAGTGGTAGTGCAATAACAAGTACTACTGGAAGTGCAATAAAGACTTTTGATGGTGGCGTTATAAGTATCAATGTTGATTATAAGCAAATTCTCAATAACGATGGAGCTTTTTCAAATTTAATTAACAATAATAATGGAACTAGAATTATTGTTAATGTTATTTTTTCAGATGCTGTTCCAAATGATATTAATATCATGAAAGCTTTTAGTAGCAATACTAAGGTAAATACGGATTTCAATAAGCTTTCACCTTATATTATTTGGAATTTTGGTAATTATTCTGGAAATATTACAATTAGTGAAGAAATGCTTGGAATTATTGTTGCGCCAAAGGCCACAGTTTACCAGGCAGCTGGTAATTTAAATGGTCAAATTATTGCTGACGTTGCTGGAAATAATGGTGAACTTCATCAAGTAACAGTTACACCAGGTATACCAGATGTTCCGGATAAGCCAAAACCTTCAGAAGAACCAGAAAAACCATCTGAAACTGAAGAAACTCAAAAGCCTTCGGAAGAACCGGAAAAACCATCTGAAACTGAAGAAACTCAAAAACCTTCAGAAGAACCAGAAAAACCTGGAAAACCAGATACTCCAAGCACTCCTGTTACACCACCTGAAAAGCCAAGTGAACCACAAAAACCAACAACACCAACTGTACCAAGTACTCCTACAATTCCAGAACAACCAAATGTTACAGAAGATTCTGAAATCGTAGAGACTCAAAAAGAAAAATTTAATACTGAAAAGATAAAAAAGGAAACCAAGAAAAAAACTAAAAAAGTCGATAATTCAAAAAAGGTAAGAATTGATAAAAAATGGTATGCACCAAAAACAGGTGATAATTCAATAATTTTGATTTACATTGCTATTGTATTAGCGGCGTTATGTATTATTTTTGCAATACTTTCTTACTTTAAAAAGAAAAAATAGTTGTTAAATTTAAACAACACAAAGATGCAGCCGTTTGGCTGCATCTTTGCTATATTATTAAATTTTTTATATATTATTGATTTTTTCCACAACAATTTTTGTATTTTTTTCCTGAACCGCAAGGGCAAGGGTCATTTCTTCCAACTTTAGGACCATCATTTACAACAGTTTGATTGTTTTCAGGTGTACTAATTTTCTTACCACCATCAACACTATTAATAGCCTCTAAAGCTGCACCTGTAATTTTAGCTGCTTCTTGTCTTTTTACTTCCCCATTTTGTTTTCTGATATTCATAAGAATCTTAACCACGTCTGCTTTTATGTTTGCAATCATTTCTTCAAACATATCCATACCTTCCATTCTGTATTTAACAACTGGGTCTTGTTGTCCATAAGCTCTTAAACCAATACCATTTTTAAGTTCGTCCATATTATCAATATGATTCATCCATTTTTCGTCAACAACTTTAAGCATTACAACTCTTTCAAGTTCTCTCATTTTTTCAGAAGTAATTTCTTCTTCTTTAGCTTGGTATTTATCTGTTGCTTGTTTTTCTAATTCTTCAATAATTGCATTTGAATCATTTTCATGTGATTTAATAAATTCATACATGTCTAAACCAAATTCGTTTGTTATTTCCGTATTTAAAGCTTCTATATTAATAGATTTTCCATCTTCGCCTTCAACAAACATTGCAACTGTTTCTTCTGCAATACTGTTTATCATATTTAATATGTTGCTATGAATATCTTCTCCATCAAGAACTTCTCTTCTTTGTTTGTATATGATTTCTCTTTGTGCATTCATAACATCATCATATTTTAATACATTTTTACGAATACTGAAGTTTCTACCTTCAACTTTCTTTTGAGCATTTTCAACTGCTCTTGAAATTAATCTTGAAGCTATTGGCATATCTTCGTCTGCACCTAATGTATTATAAACTTTTGTTATTGCGTCTCCACCAAATATTTTCATTAAGTCATCATCTAATCCAATAAAGAATCTTGATTCTCCGACATCACCTTGACGTCCAGAACGTCCTCTTAATTGGTTATCAATTCTTCTTGATTCATGTCTTTCTGTACCAATTATTTTTAAACCACCAGCATCTATAACTTTTTGTTTTTCTTCTTTTATTTTTTCATCATATTTTGAAACTAATTTTTTAAATTCTTCTCTTGCTCTTAATATTTCTTGGTCGTCTGTTTCATAATATGTGTTTGATTCTTCTATTAAGTTTTCTGGTACTCTATTTTTTCTCATTTCTTCTTTTGCTAGATATTCACTGTTTCCACCAAGCATAATATCAGTACCACGTCCTGCCATGTTTGTAGCTATTGTAACTGCTCCAAATTTACCAGCTTGTGCAACTATCATAGCCTCTTTTTCATGTGATTTAGCATTCAATACTTCATGTGGAATACGTGCTTCATTTAATAATTTGCTTAGTTTTTCTGATTTTTCAATTGATACAGTACCAATTAGAACTGGTTGTCCTTTTACATGACTTTCTTTTACGCTTTCAACAACTGCTTTAAATTTTGCTTTTTCATTTTTGTATATAACATCGTTTTCGTCTTTTCTTACCATTGGTTTGTTTGTTGGTATTTCAACAACATCTAAGTTATATATTTCTTCAAATTCTGATTCTTCTGTCATTGCTGTACCAGTCATACCTGATAATTTGTCATACATTCTAAAGAAGTTTTGGAATGTTATTGTTGCAAGTGTTTTAGATTCATCTGCTATTTTTACTTTTTCTTTTGCTTCAATTGCTTGATGTAATCCATTGTTATATCTTCTTCCATACATGATACGTCCTGTAAATTCATCTACAATTAAAACTTCTCCATCTTTTACAATGTAATCTATATCTTTTTTCATTACACCATTTGCTCTTAATGCTTGGTTTACATGGTGTACTATTGTCGAATTCTCTAAATCGTTGAAGTTTTCTAAGTTAAAGAATTCTTCTGCTTTTTTAATACCTTTTTGTGTTAATGATGCAGATTTTGCTTTTAAGTCTACAATGTAGTCATATTTTTCGTTGTCTTCTGCTTGTTCAAAATCTTTTACATCTTCTTCTACAATAACTTTTGCTTCTAATTTTTTAACAAAGTTATCTGCTCTTTTATATAAATCTGATGATTCATTTGCTCTACCTGATATGATAAGAGGTGTTCTTGCTTCATCTATTAAAATACTATCAATTTCATCAACAATTGCATAATGCAATCCTCTTTGAACTAGTTGATTTTTGTAGATTACCATATTGTCTCTTAAGTAGTCAAAACCAAATTCGTTGTTTGTACCATATGTAATATCTGCTGCATATGCTTTTTGTTTTGCTTGTGGGTCCATTCCTGCAATTACTAGTCCTACTGAAAGGCCTAAGAATTTATATAATTTTCCCATCCATTCACTATCTCTTTTTGCTAAGTAGTCGTTTACTGTAATTACGTGAACTCCTTTTCCTTCTAGTGCGTTTAAGTATACTGGTAATGTTGCAACTAATGTTTTTCCTTCACCAGTTTTCATTTCTGCAATTCTTCCTTGGTGTAATATAATTCCACCTATTAATTGAACATCAAAATGTCTCATTCCTAAAGCTCTTTTTGATGCTTCTCTTACAACTGCAAATGCTTCTGGTAATATATCATCTAATTTTTTTCCTTCTGATAATTGTTTTTTAAAGTATTCTGTTTTTTCTTTTAATTCATGGTCTGTCAATTTTTCCATTTCTGGTTCTAAACTGTTGATTTTGTTTACTATTGGCATTACCCTTTTTACTTCTTTTTCACTATATGTTTTAAATAATTTCATTTGGTGTATTCCTCCTAAGTTTATTTTTTTACTTTGTTACTATATCACTAAAAGCTCTTTTTAGCAAGTAGTTTTAATAAAAAATTAGGCATATTTTTTATATTATTTAATACATTTTATTATGAACTTTAGAAAAGAGGTTTTTATATGTTTGTTTTTAATGTTAAAGTAAATGGTAGTAAGATTTTTAAATATTTTTTTATTGGTGTTATTATATTGCTTATTGTGATTTTAGGAATTGTAATGGGTAAAGTTTTTGGTGGTGCAAATGATTCAACTAAATCTCAAAGTTGCTTGCCTAAAAATGGCATTTCTGAAATTCAACCTAGAAATTATACAAGTATTTTAAAAACAGTTCATGAAAACATTGATACATATGTTGGTAAAAAGATTTGTTTTACTGGATATGTTTATAGAGTTTTAGATTTACAAGATAACCAGTTTGTTTTAGCTCGTGATATGATAGTTAGTTCAAATAACCAGTCTGTTGTTGTTGGTTTTTTATGTGAATGTGATAATGCAAAAGATTTTGCTGATAATTCTTGGGTTCAAGTTACCGGAACTATTATTAAAGGCGATTATCATGGTGATATGCCTATTGTTAAAATTACTGATATAAAAAGTGTTGATAAACCTTCTTCTGATGAGTACGTTTATCCTCCAGATGATAGTTATATCCCAACAGCAGGTATATTATAGAAAAAGGCCCTTATGGAATTACTCCATAAGGGCTAAAAAAGATTATTCAGTATCCATAACAATATCTGATGGCGTTAGTGGACCAGTTTTTTCCTGCTTTGTGCTGTTACCACATGAACCTAACAGAAAAGTTACAGAAACCATTGTAGCTATTATTATAATTTTTACTTTTTTCATGATGCAAAACCTCCTTAAGGCTAAAATGTTTATTGTTAATTTATTATATCATATTTATGCCTTATAGTCAATTTTTATAAAGGTGTTTAACTATCCATTATAATTTTTATCTACTTCTTTTAACATAACATCATGTGCACTACCTTCTGCAATACTTACATTAGAAACTAAAGTTAATCTAGCTTTTTCATGTAATTCTTTAATAGTTATTGCACCACAATTACACATTGTTGATTTTATTTTTGTAACTGTTACATTTAAATTATCTTTTAAAGGTCCTGCATAAGGAATATAAGAATCAACGCCTTCTTCAAAAGAAAGTTTATTCTTTTCTCCTCCCATATCATATCTTTGCCAGTTTCTAGCACGATTAGAACCTTCGCCCCAATATTCTTTTACATAGTTATTACCTATTCTTAGGACTCTTGTAGGACTTTCGTCAAATCTTGCAAAATATCTACCCATCATAACAAAATCTGCTCCTAATGCTAATGCAATTGTTATATGATGGTCATGAACTATTCCTCCATCTGAACATATTGGAATGTAAATTCCTGTCTCTTCATAATATTCGTTACGGGCTTTTACTACGTCAATTAACGCACTTGCTTGTCCTCTACCTATACCTTTTGTTTCACGAGTTATACAGATAGATCCTCCACCTACACCAACTTTAATAAAGTCTGCGCCGGCTTCTGCTAAATATCTAAATCCTTCAGCGTCAACTACATTTCCAGCTCCTATTTTTACACTGTCTCCATATGTTTTTCTAACATAATCAATAGTATTTTTTTGCCATACAGAATATCCATCTGAAGAGTCCATGCATAAAATATCTGCGCCAGCTTCTACTAATGCAGGTATTCTTTCTTCATAGTCTCTAGTGTTTATTCCTGCTCCTACGATATATCTTTTATTTTCATCCAATAATGAATTTGGATTATTTTTTCTTTCTTCATAATCTTTTCTAAATACTAAATATTTTAGGTTCCCATCTTTTGTTAATATTGGTAAACATTCTTTTTTGTTTTCCCAAATTATATCATTTGCTTCTACTAAAGTGATTCCTTCTTCTGCCCAAATAACTCTTTCTTTTGGAGTCATATAATTATCAATTGGCGCATCTAAGTCATCTCTTGATATTCTATAATCTTTATCTGTAACTAATCCTAAAAATTTTCCTTTTTCTGTACCATCTTCTGTTATCATTACAGTTGAATGTCCTGTTTCTTTTGTAAGTGCTATAACATCTCTAAGTGTTGTACCACTTTTAACATTTGAGTCACTTACTACAAATCCTGCTTTGTGTTTTTTTACATGTCTAACCATTTTGGCTTGACTTTCTATTGATTGTGCACCATAAATAAAGGCTACTCCTCCTTCTCTTGCAAGTGCGATTCCCATTTCTTCTCCTGATACTGATTGCATTATGGCAGATACCATTGGTATGTTTGCTGAGTATTTTGGTTCTTCTCCTTTTTTGAATTTTACTAATGGTGTTTTTAATGTTACATTGTTTGGTATGCATTTTTCTGTTGTTAAGTTTGGTAATAATAAGAATTCGTTAAATGTTCTTGATATTCCATCTACTATTTTTGCCATTTTTTTTCCTCCTTTTTATATATAATTAAAGTATAACATATATTATATGGTAAAGTCTATTCTTTTTTCTTTTTTATTTGTTTTTATTAGTAAATTTTATGTTAAATTTAACAAATTATAACAAGATTATATATATTTCAACAACAATTATTCTTTACTTTTACCGTACTATATGATAAAATATGACAAAATATTTATTTAGGAGGATATATAGTGAAAAATAATGAATTAATTTTAATTTTAGATTTTGGTGGACAATATAATCAATTAATAGCAAGACGTGTAAGAGAATGTAATGTTTATTCAGAAGTAGTTCCTTTTGACATTTCTATTGAAAAAATCAAAGAAAAAAATCCAAAAGGAATTATTTTTACAGGAGGACCTGCAAGTGTATATGGAGAAAATGCTCCAAGATGTGCTGAAGGTATTTTTGAGCTTGGAATTCCAGTTCTTGGAATATGCTATGGAATGCAACTTATGACATATACATTAGGTGGTAATGTTGCTAGAGCAGATAAAAGAGAATATGGTACAACAGATGTATCTATTGATAACTCTTCACTACTTTTTGAAGGATTTGAAAATACAAATGGTTTCCTAATGAGTCATACAGATTTTGTTGAAAAAGTTCCAGAAGGTTTTAAAAATATTGGACATACAACATCTTGCCCTAATGCTGCTATGGAAAATAAAGGAAGAAATCTATATGGTATCCAATTCCATCCAGAGGTTAATAGCTCTATAAATGGAACACAAGTAATAAGAAACTTTTTATTTAATATATGTAAATGCTCAGGTGACTGGATTATATCTTCATTTGTTGAAGAAAGTATTGCAAAATTAAAAGAAAAAATTGGAGATAAAAAAGCTTTATGTGCCCTATCTGGTGGTGTTGACTCATCAGTAGCAGCAGTTTTATTATCAAGAGCTATTGGTAAAAACTTAACTTGTATTTTTGTAGATCATGGTTTGCTTCGCAAAAACGAAGGGGATGAAGTTGAAGAAGTTTTCAAAAATCAAGATATTAACTTTATAAGAGTAAATGCGAAAGATAGATTTTTAGCTAAACTTGCTGGTGTTACTGATCCAGAAAGAAAAAGAAAAATTATTGGTGAAGAGTTTATAAGAGTTTTTGAAGAAGAAGCTAAAAAAATTGGTACTGTTGATTTCTTAGTACAAGGAACTATATATCCTGATGTTATTGAGAGCGGACTTGGAAAAAGTTCTGTTATAAAAAGTCATCATAATGTAGGTGGCTTACCTGACTATGTTGATTTTAAAGAAATTGTAGAACCTTTAAGAGATTTATTTAAAGATGAAGTTAGAAAAACAGGTTTAGAACTTGGCATGCCTGAAAACTTAGTATTTAGACAACCATTCCCTGGCCCAGGACTTGCAATAAGAATTATTGGGGATATTACAGAAGATAAATTAACTATTCTACAAGATGCTGATTATATCTTTAGAGAAGAAATTGCAAATGCTGGACTACATAAAAATATTAATCAATATTTTGCAGTTTTAACAAATTTAAAATCAGTTGGTGTTATGGGTGATGAAAGAACTTATGATTATACTGTAGCTTTAAGAGCTGTTGAAACTACAGACTTTATGACTGGTGTTTGGAGTAAAATTCCTTATGAAGTCTTAGAAAAAGTTTCATCAAGAATTGTAAATGAAGTTAACCATGTTAATCGTGTTGTGTATGATATAACTTCTAAACCACCAGCAACAATTGAATGGGAATAAAATAATAACTAAAAAAGATAATATATTGTTTTAAATAATATATTATCTTTTTTTATAATAAACTTAATTTCTATCAAAAATGCTTTTTACTACTCCCTCGTCTATCAAAGTTGCAAAAACATTTTTTATAATTATTAAAATAATTGGTCCAATTAACATACCTAGTACCCCAATAAATTTAAAACCTGTATACATAGCGATTAATGTGAAAATTGGATGTGTTCCAATGTGTTTACTAACTAACTTAGGTTCTAAAAATTGCCTAACAGTTGACATTATAATAAGTAAAACAATAATTGCTATACCCAATTTTAAATCTCCATTTAATCCAGAAATAATAGCCCATGGGACCATAACTGTTCCGGAACCCAAGATTGGCAGTGCATCAACAAATCCTATAAATAATGCCATCAATAATGGAAATTCTATTTTAAAATTTGCAAATTTTAGTATATATAAACCTACTAAAGAAATTATAAAAGAAACTAATATAAGAGTTGATTCTGCTTTTAGGTATCCTCCTAATGTCTTGGTTAAGTCTTTAATATGTGTTCCTACTTTAAATACCCATCTTTTGGGAAAGTGATGTTCTATTTGGTCTAAAATATAAACTTTATCTACACATATTAAATATAAGGCCATAATTGTTACAACAAAATATATTACAATTGTTGGCATGGATGTTATTACATTTAATAATCCGGTTAAAAAGTTTCTAATCCACCCTGATGCCGAACTTAGTATATCGCCTGTTGAATTTTGGATTATAGAATTTATTTCTGTTGGTAGATGCATTTTATTAAAATCAAATCTATTTGTAAAATTTTGAAATAATATGTATGCTTTTTCTACATAACTGTTTAAGTCTTGCAATAGATTTGATGCTTCTGAAATCAATGCTACTATCCCCCACACTACTGCCCCTATAATTATTCCAGATACTATTACAAATATAATTATTGAACTTGTTTTTCTGGTGAATTTTAGTTTTTTCATTATAAATCTTATTGCTGGTTCTATCATTAATGATATTATAAATGCAATTAAAAATGGCATGTAAAATATTGCAAGTTTAAATGCTAAAAATAGTCCTATTAATATTAAAATTACATATAAGAATTTTTTTAATACTCTTGTCCAATATGACATATCTATAATCATTTTTATTTTCTCCTATGTAATTAGTATATGTTATTTTTTGTTTTGTATTCATTTAAAAAGCCCGCCAAAGGCGAACTTTTTAATTTTAGCAATTATTTTTGTTTGAATTGCAGTTACAAATATCACTTATTGTATCACAAACTTGTTGTCTACCAAGTTGAATATCGTTTTGAGCTAAATCTCCTAATGTTAAAATTCCTATAACCTGATTATTTTCATCACAAACTGGCAATCTTCTTATTTGATTATTAGCCATTTTGCTTTCTGCATTTGTCATATCATCATCTTGTTTACAAGTACATAATTCTGTAGACATTATATCTTTTGCTGTTGTTTGTGAACAATCTTTGTCACATGCAACTGTTCTTAATAAAATGTCTCTGTCTGTTAATATTCCGCAAATACAGTTATTGTTATCACATACTGGAATACATCCTATGTGATTTTCACTCATTAATTTTGCTACTTCAGTTATTTTAGTTTCTGGTTTTACACAGCATACATCTTCACACATACAATCTTTTACTTTCATTTTGTTGTTCTCCCTTCAATAATAAATAAAATTTAAAGTTTTTGTTGTTGGTTCTTTTTGAAATTTTTTTACTTTAAATTTTCATAATTTAGTATTTGTTTAAATAAAAAAAATATGCAAAATTTAATTTGCATATTTGTGAAAATTTTCCATTTTTAATTTAATAGTAAAATTTTAAAATTGTTCGTATAAATCATTGTAACTGCCAAAATCCCTATTAAATGGTGGCCTTCCTGGACCTGGTCTAAATGGAGGTCTCATTGGTGGACGTGGCCCAGGACCAGGTGGATTTGGCATTGGCGGCCTAAATGGTGGTCTTGGTCTATTTAACAATTCTCGTATTAATAAAATTTGAATTAGGTCTCTTAGTCCATTATTTATTTGCCTTTTTTCACTATTTTCTATGGCTTTTTGAGAAATTTTTACATCAGGTCTTTTATTTTCTACTTTTGCAGATGTTGAAACCGCTGAACTATTTTGTGATTTTGTACTGCTCATATTATTTGTTAAATTTATATTTATTCTTTTTTCTTGTTTTTCTTCTAGTGCATAATAAATTTCATCTGTCATATTTTCAATATCACTTTTAGAAAATGTTTCTGACCTTACATTTTCACATTTTTTTGTTACCATTGGATATACAATTTTGTATATTTCTGGATAACTGTTTTCTAGTTCAACATTATTCCCTGATATATTAATGTTAGTATTAAATGTAGGATTTCTATATTCTTGGTAGCTTTGATATTCTGGCATTTCTTGATTATATTGTTCAAATTGATTTTTTGCAGGATATCCCAAAATACTTCTTATGTAATTATCGTATGTTTCGTTATACATATTAAACCTCCCTCTTTTACTAATTTATATTTCAAATTAGCTTTGTATTATCATATGAGGAAGGTTTATTTTTTGTTAAATTTTATTTACCAAATCTTTAAATTTATGACCTCTGTCTGCAAAGTTTTTAAACATATCAAAACTTGCACTTGCTGGTGAGAATAATACTACATCACCTTTTTTTGCTGATTTTTTGGCAATTTCTATTGTTTGTTCTAGTGTATCACACATGTAGATATTTACTTTTTTATTTTCTTTTTCTGATTCATTTTTTACAACATCATATATTTTTTCTGCTGTTTGACCTATTAGTATAAGTGTTGAAACTTTGTCTACTACTGGTTTTGCTAGTGGTTCATATTCTAGATTTTTATCATATCCACCTGCAATTAAAATTATATTTTCTTTAAATGCATTTATTCCAGAGATTGTTCTTGTTGGAGAAGAACTTGCAGAATCATTGTACCATTTTACTCCATCTATTTCTTTTACAAATTCTATTCTATGTTCTACAGGTTTAAATTCTTTTATTGCTTGAACTGCTATATCTGTATCTACCAATGTTTTTGTTGCTGCAAGAGCAGTTGCTATATTTTGGAAGTTATGATTTCCTCTTAATATAACTTCATCTGTGTTTAAAATGTGTTTTCTTACTTTATCATTACATTCTTTGATAATGTTTCCATCAACTATAAAACCATTGTCTAATTTTACTTTACTACTGAAAAATACTACATTACCATTTGCTTCTTTTGCGCATTCTCTTGTTATATCGTTGTCATAATTTAAAATTAATATTCCTTTTTCATTTTGATTTTTGAATATACATTTTTTTGCATCTATATATTCTTGATAATCTTTGTGTATATTTAAGTGATTTGGTGTTATATTAGTAATAATTGCTATGTCTGGGCTAATATGCATATTCATTAATTGGAAACTACTTAATTCTAAAACTACTATATCGTTTGGTTCCATTTCCGGTAATTTTGTAAATAGAGGTGTTCCTATATTTCCTCCTAAAAATGTTTTATATCCAGCTTTTTTTAAGATTGCATTTATTAAACTTGTTGTAGTTGTTTTTCCATCACTTCCTGTTACGCCAACTATTTTACATGGACACATTTCCATAAGCATTTCCACTTCTGTTGTTACAATTGCTCCTCTTTCTGCTTCTTTTTGTAATTCTGTTCTTGTTGGTAAGCAACTTGGAGATCTAAATATAATATTAAATCCATTTAATTTTTCAAGACAATTTTTGCCAAAAGAATAAGAAAATTCATATGTATTTATTTTATTTATTGTTTCTGATGGTATTTCGTCCATTGTTCTTTCATCAAATACTGTTACTTGTGCTTTTTTTTCGTATAAATATTCTAGTAATGGCATATTACTTACACCAAGGCCAATTACCGCAACTTTTCTAAAACGTATATATTCATTAAATTCTTCTAATTTTTTATTTACAAAACTCATTTTATTTCCTTCTTTCTCTATTATAATATGTTTTCCCTCTTTTTAAGTTCTTTATTCTTTTAGATAATATTTCGTTTTTATTATATATCTTTTTTTATAAAAAAACAATTTTTACTAGAATATTTTTTATATTTTTGTTAAAAATATTTATAGATTCGATTGGAGGTGCATTTTAATGTCAAAATCAAAAAAAGATTCTAAAAAGAATAACAATGAAAACAAAAATAATCAAAATCAAAATGAAGAAAGACAAAATAACAGCAATAACGAATGTAGATAATTTTAATAGCTCTAAAGGAGCTATTTTTTTATATTATAGGAACGTTCTCCAAACTTCCTATAATATAAATAATAAAATTTATTATACTCCCACAACTGAAAAACCATTATCTACGTGAATAACTTCACCTGTAATTGCCTTAGACATATTACTAAATAAAAATGTACAACAATCTCCTACTTCTTTTGCAGTAACATTTCTATGTAATGGTGATTTTTCTTCAACAATATTCAAAATAGTTCCAAAATCTTTTATTCCCTTTGCAGAAAGTGTTTTTATAGGCCCAGCCGAAATTGCATTTATACGTGTTCCACTTCTACCTAAATCTTTGCTTAAATACCTAACACTTGATTCTAATGCAGCTTTTGCAACACCCATTACATTATATCCATCAATTGCTTTTTCCGCACCATAATATGTTAAAGTAACAATACTTGAGTTTTTATTTAACAATTCTAAATCTGTGGCAATTTTTGAAATAGCAATTAAAGAATAACTACTAACATCACATGCATGAGCAAAACCATCCCTTGAAGTATTTATAAATTCATTTCTTAAATCTTCTGTATTTGCATGTGCAATTGCATGTAGTATGCCATCGATTTTACCATTTTCTTTTACAATTGTTTCAAAACATTTTTTTATAGATTCATTACTTGAAGCGTCACAAGAATATGCTTTTGAGCCTGGTATTTCTTCCATTAGTTTTTCAATTTTAGGTTTATTTGATTCTGAATTATATGTAAAGATGATTTCAGCTCCTTGTTCATATGCAGATACTGCTGATCCCCAAGCTATACTCCACTTATTTCTTATTCCCATTATTAATATTTTTTTCCCTTTTAATAACATTATTGAATACCTCCGATTTTTCTATATTTTTCATATCTTTGTTCGATTAATTCTTCTTGTGGTTTATTTAATAGTTTTTTGATGTCTTTTAATATTGTGTTTTTTAAGTTTTTACAAACTGCATCAAAATCTTCTTGAGCACCGCCTTTGGGTTCTTCTATTATATTATCAATAATACCTAATTTTTTCAATTCATTTGATGTAATTTTCATTTTATCTGCCGCTTCTGAGGCTTTGCCTGAATCTTTATATAAAATACTTGCAAATCCTTCTGGAGATAATATGGAGTACACTGCATTTTCTAGCATTATTATAACATCTGTTACACCTAATGCTAAAGCTCCACCACTTGAACCTTCACCTATTACAATTGATATAGTTGGAACCTTTAGCTTAGCCATTTCAAATAAATTTTTAGCAATTGCTTCGCCTTGTCCTCTTTCTTCTGCTCCCATTCCAGGATACGCACCTGGTGTGTCTATAAAAGTTATTATAGGTCTATTAAATTTTTCTGCTTGTTTCATTAGCCTTAATGCTTTTCTATATCCTTCTGGATTAGGCATACCAAAATTTCTTTCTATATTTTCTTTGGCATTCTTTCCTTTTTGTTCTCCAATAATAGTTACTGGTATTCCATCTAATTCAGCTATTCCACCTATGATGGATTTATCATCTCCAAAGTTTCTATCTCCATGTAATTCTATGAAATTTGTAAATATTTTATTTATATAATCTAGTGATTTAGGCCTTTCTGCTTTTCTTGCTATTGTAACTCTATCCCATGCAGATATTAAATTTGATTTCAATCTTATCACTCCTTTTTGACTAATGTATTAATTTATGATATAATTAATTATATTTTTGCACTATATAAAATCCGTTGATTATTTACAGTAAAGGAGGTCTTTATGAGGAGAATACAGGATTTTATCAATGCACATCGGTTGCGTAAACGTAAGAAGAAAGAACAACAGTTGTTAAAATACCTTGTTTGCTATGCTTTCTATTTTAAGCCAACCTCTATTTTAAATAGAGAGTTGCTATTCCTTACTAATTATAGTAAGGAAATTGTTGAAAGCGTTGCAGCACAATTAGGTTATGAATTTAGAATTTTCCATCCAAGATGGAATTCTACTATAGTTGTTTTTTCTGAGAAGGAAAAGTAATCGATTTGGTATGTTAATGGATTGCATATTGCTATCCCTTTTTCTTATATCAATGTAATTTTATAATATTATATAAAGTATTTTTCATATCTTTTCTTTCAACTATTTTATCAATAAAACCATGTTCTAATAAAAATTCTGAGCTTTGAAATCCTTCTGGTAGTTTTTGTTTTATTGTTTGTTCTATAACTCTTGGACCTGCAAAACCAATTAAAGCTCCTGGTTCTGCTAAAATAATATCTCCTAGGCTTGCAAAACTTGCAGTTACTCCACCTGTAGTAGGGTCTGTTAATACAGATATATATAATAACCCTGCTTCATCTAATTTAGCAATTGCAGCTGATGTTTTAGCCATTTGCATTAATGATATTATACCTTCTTGCATTCTGGCTCCACCTGATACGCAAAATACAATAACAGGTAATCTTTCTTCTATTGCTTTTTCTACTAATCGTGTTATTTTTTCACCAACAACACTTCCCATACTTCCCATCATAAAATTGCTATCCATGACTCCTATTGCTACTTTTATTCCATTTATATTTCCTGTCCCTGTTTGTATTGCTTCTTTTATTTTAGTCTTTTCTTGTAATGTTTGTATCTTTTCTTTATAACCATCAAATTTTAATAAATTACTTGTTTGCATATCTTGATCTAGTTCTTCGAATGTACCTTCATCTATTATTTGTTTTATTCTTCTTCTGGATGATAATCTAAAATATTGTCCACAATTAGGACATATGCTATAATTATTTTTTAGGTCTTCTTTATATAAAATTTCTTTACATTTATTGCATTTTACCCATTTGCCTACTAACATATCTGATGCTTTTTCATTTTTTTTGTCTGGTTCTTTTGGATTTATTTTTTTTATTTTATCTATTACCATTGTTTTCTCCTTACATGTTTTTTGTTAGATTTCATATATAGTATCTTAATTATCTTTTTGCAAGTTGGAATATTTTTGTGCAATAAAAGATGTATCATAATTATTGCTAATAAAATCTTCATCTTCTAGAATCTTATACAAAAAGTCTATATTAGTACTAATTCCATCAATTACAAATTCACCTAAGGCACTTTTCATTTTAGCAATTGATTCATTTCTATCTTTTCCATGTACAATAATTTTTGCAATCATAGAATCATATGTAGGCGGAATTTTATATCCTGGATATATTGCTGTATCTATTCTTACACCATTGCCACCAGGTATATGTAATTCTTTTATTTCTCCTGGGCATGGCATGAAGTTTTTATATGGATTTTCTGCATTTATTCTAGCTTCTAAACTGTGTCCTGTAAATTTAATGTCATCTTGCTTATATTGCAACTTTTCTCCTGAGGCAATTCTTAATTGTTCTTTTATTATATCTACACCTGTTATTGTTTCTGTTATTGGATGTTCAACTTGAACTCTAGTATTCATTTCCATAAAATAAAAATATTTGTTTTTATCTAATAAATATTCGATTGTTCCAACATTACTATATCCTATTTCTTTTAAGGCACTTACTGTAATTTTACCCATTTTTTGTCTTAACTTATCTGTTATTACTCCTGATGGTGTTTCTTCTAGCATTTTTTGATTATTTCTTTGTACAGTACAATCTCTTTCTCCTAAATGTATTACATTTCCATGTTCATCTGCTATTACTTGAACTTCTATATGTCTAGGATTTTCTATAAATTTTTCTATGTATATTGAATCATCATTAAAAGAAATTTTTGCTTCTTGTCTTACTAAATCATAGAATTTTACAAGTTCTTTTTCGTTATAGGCAATTCTTATTCCTTTGCCTCCACCTCCGCTTGATGCTTTTAAAATTACAGGATAACCTATGCGTAATGCTACTTTTATTGCTTCTAGTACATTATCAACTAAGCCATCTGAACCGGGTACAACTGGAACTCCTGCTTTTTTCATAGTTTCTTTTGCTTTTGATTTATTTCCCATTAGTTCAATCATTTTATAAGTTGGTCCAATAAACTTTATACCAATTTCATCACACATTTTAGCGAAACTACTATTTTCAGACAAAAATCCATATCCAGGA
Organism: uncultured Clostridium sp.; assembly: GCA_900551615.1. Taxonomy (GTDB): domain Bacteria; phylum Bacillota; class Clostridia; order TANB77; family CAG-508; genus CAG-269. Next base: position 2,778 of record URWN01000023.1, on the reverse strand, counting down.
TGTATTCCATCACATCCTGTTAAGCATGCTGCTTCAATTATTGCTTTTACATTTAAATAACTCTTGTTAGATGGTGCTGGTCCTATACATACAGCTTCATCTGCAAGTTCTTTGTGTAATGAATTTTTGTCTATTTCTGAATATACTGCTACTGTTCTTATTCCTAATTCTCTACATGCTCTTATTATTCTTACTGCAATTTCTCCTCGATTTGCTATCAATATTTTTTTTAGCATTTTTTCTTCCTTTCTATAATTTTTCGGGATTGAGTTTTCACCACATCAAATCTCCTCTTTTATTTAATATATATAACTATGTCAAGTATTTTGATTTTTATTTAAGGATTATCTACAATTGCAAATGTTAATTCACCTTTTACAGCAACTTTACCATTAACTGTCGCAATAGCTTCTCCAATACCTACAGGACCTTTTTGCTTAATAATTTTTACCTCTAATTTTAATCTATCTCCTGGCACTACCTGCTTTTTAAATTTTAAATTATTTATTCCTCCAAATAGTGCATTTTTATTTTTGTTTTCTTCTAATGATAGTATTGCTACTGCTCCTGTTTGTGCTAATGCTTCTACCATTAATACTCCTGGCATGATTGGATTGCCTGGGAAGTGTCCTTTAAAGTAGTATTCATCTTCTGATATATTTTTATATGCTGTACAGCTTTCACCTGGTATGTATTCTTCTACTTCATCTATCATTAAAAATGGCTCTCTTTGAGGTATTATTTTTTTAATTTCTTCTTTATTTAACATTTTTTGATTTCCCTTCACTTATTTTATTTTAAATAGAGGCATACCATATTCAACTACATCTCCATCTTTTATGCATATTTCTGCTATTTCTCCATCAAATTCTGATTCTATTTCATTCATTAATTTCATTGCCTCTACTATACAGACAACTTGCCCCTTTTTTATAGTATCTCCAACTTTTACAAATGAATCTTTATTTGGTGCTGGTCTTGAATAAAATGTTCCAACCATTGGTGATTTTATTATTTTGTAATTTTCCTCATAATTTGGTTGCTCTTTTAATATATTATTGTTATTTTCTGTATTTACTTGTATTGTAGGTGTAGATGTAGGCATGTGTATTGATTGCATTTGTTCTTGCATATTGTTTGCTACAACAACTTCTTTTTCAGTATTTTTTTTCATGCTTATTTTCATACCTTCTGGAAATTCTATTTCTAATTCATCTATCTTAGCATTTCCCATATCATCTATTAATTTTTTAATTTCTTCATAATTCATAATTTAGACTCCTTTATAATCTTTTATGTTTTATTAATGTCCAAAAAGAACCGTCCCTATTGGACACTTATTTTTTTAAAGATAATTGAACTGTTGTGCCCTCCAAATCCTAATGAATTTGACATTGCATATTTTACTTCTATATTTCTACCTTCATTTGGGACAATATCTAAGTCACATTCTTCATCTGGTACTTTGTAGTTTATTGTAGGTGGAATAAAGCTGTCTTCTATTGCTTTTATACAAACTACTGCTTCTACTCCTCCTGCTGCACCTAAAAGATGTCCGGTATTTCCTTTTGTTGAACTTATCATTACTTTTTTGCTTGCTTCTCCAAATGCTAATTTTATTGATGATGTTTCTCCTGCGTCATTTAGGTGTGTAGATGTGCCGTGTGCGTTTATGTATGTAATATCTTCTGGTTTTATATTATTTTCCTCTAAAGCTCTTTTCATTGCTCTGGCTGCACCTTCTCCGTCTGGTGCTGGTGATGTTATGTGATATGCATCTGATGTTGCTCCATATCCTACTATTTCTGCATATATTTTTGCGTTTCTTGCTTTTGCGTGTTCTAATTCTTCTAATACTATAATTCCAGCTCCTTCGCCCATTACAAATCCGCTTCTTTCTTTATCAAATGGGATACTTGCTCTATTTACATCTGTTGATTGTGTTAATGCTTTTATGTTTGTAAATCCTGCTATTCCTGTAGGAGTTATTGATGCTTCTGTTCCTCCGGCTAAAATAGCATCCTCATAGCCATTTTTTATCATTCTATATGCTTCACCTATTGAGTGTGTTCCACCTGCGCATGCTGTTACGACAGATATGGATTCTCCTTTTGTTCCTAATTCGATTGCTACATTTCCTGCTGCCATGTTACATATGCTCATTGGTATATACATTGGAGATACTCTGTCCGGTCCTTTTTCTATATAGTGTTCATTTTCTCTTTCTATTGTAGATAGTCCACCTATTCCTGAACTTATTACTACACCAACTTTATTCATATCTGTATTTTCTGGTGTTATTCCACTATCTTTTATTGCTTCTCTTGATGCTATTATTGCAAATTGTGAGAATTTATCTAATCTTTTACAACTTCTTTTGTCAAAGTATTCTTCAGGATTGTAGTTTTTTACTTCTCCTGCTAGTTTTACTTTAAATTTTTCTGTATCAAATTCTGTTATTGGTGCTATTCCACATTTGTTTTCTTTTATTCCTTTCCAGAATTCTTCTACATTTTTTCCTATAGGAGTTATAGCTCCTAGTCCTGTTACAACAACTTTTCTTTCCATTTTTTATTTTCCTTTCTTTATTTTTTATATTTTATCTTTGTATTATAAATCATTAAAACTTTGCAATTTGTTTATTTTTGTGTTATAATTGACTGATGTCCCCATCACCGGGAGCCTTGCGAATCGAAAGCTCATCGCCGCTTTCTTTTTCATAGGTGATCTCCAGCAGTCCTCTCTCCGTCAGGGCCTGAATATAGGAGAGGGCATACC
>URWN01000022.1 GCA_900551615.1 uncultured Clostridium sp. | reverse complement strand
TTACAGAAAATGGAACAATGTATGTAGTATTAACAGATGGCAAAAATTATGGAGGATCAGCAGGAGGAACAGTAACAAATATAGATAAAATAAAACCGACAATAGAAAAAAGTATTGGAAGTACAACAACAGGAAATACTGGAACAATAAATGTAAGTAATATAATAGATATAGGAGGAAGTGGATTAAAAGGAATATATATAAGTAAAGAGAGTACAGCACCAACAGTAACATCAGTAACATGGATAGTAAATATACAAAAAGATTATATAACAACAGTTTATTCTAATGGAATATACAATGTGTGGGTAATAGACAATGCAGGAAACATTTCTAATAATAGTACTTGTATAGTTAGTGGAATAGTATCAAAGACGAATATTACAGAATATGAAGGAATAACTATAATAGCAGGAAATAAAGAAACACCAAGATTGAGCTATACAGGAACACCACAAAAAAAATATTTTTACAGTTCGGATGATTCTATCGCAATAGTAGATTATAATACTGGAGAAGTAACAGGACAATCAGTGGGATATGCTTGGATAACAGTAGTCTTAATTGACTATGATGGAACAGAAGTTACATCTAGTTGTCAAATAGGAGTTAAAGAATACCTCTTATATTATGGAGATAAAAAAGATTCAAGAACAGGAGGATTTTCTTTATATAGAAATGGAACGTCTGAAATTTATGATATGTATTGGTATGACAATCGAGGATTTGGTTGTACAGTAAATGATTCAGGATATGAAGCGGCATGGGTATCTAATAATGCAATAGATATGTCAAAGATTAGTAGTTTGGAATTTCATTATCGATTAAGTAATAATTTAGAAAAACTATATACTTATTTAAAAGTAGGAACGTCATGGAATAAAAATGCAAATAATTCATTTAACTTTGCAGAAGGAGTTGAACGAAATTTACCATCACTGTATGTTGAGTATGAAACAATAAAAGTTAATGTTAATTATAATTATACAGGCTATTTAAAGGCATATTTTTATCATGGTACTAATAGAGGATATTCTTTATGGGGAGGAATTGAGTATATAATAGCCAATCCATAATATTGATTACAAAAAACAAAAAATTAATATCAAACAATAAAGACAGAAAATGCAAACAGATTAATAAGATGATTTATACAAAAAGAAATTGATAAAATACCAATTTCAGAAAAATATATACAAAAAAATAGAAGATTAGATAAATAATTATTCAAGAGCTATGTTTAATTATAAAAGTACCAACGAAATATTAAGATAATTATGTGCATAATAAATTGGAAAATTATTATTGCCATTTATATTCTTCAAAAGGCAAGAAAAATTTCTTGCTTTTTGTCATTTTATATAGTAAAATGAACAAAGAAAAAATGAGGAAAAGGATATCAACTTGATATAACTTCAAGAGCTGTTTCCAAAAAACTAAAAAGGAAAAAAGGAGTGTCCCCAAATCCCTGAAAAAAGGGAAAAAAAGGAACGTCCCTAAATCCCGGGAGGAAAAATGTATTTAAAAAGATTAGAATTACAAGGATTTAAATCCTTTGCAGATAAAACAGTATTAGAACTAATGCCTGGAATTACAACAGTAATAGGGCCAAACGGTTCAGGAAAGAGTAACATATCAGATGCAATAAGATGGGTACTTGGAGAGCAAAGCATGAAATCATTAAGAGGCACAAAGTCTCTAGACATCATATTTGCAGGTACTCAAAATAGAAAGTCTTTGGGCTTTGCCGAGGCTTCTTTGGTGTTTGATAATTCTGATGGTGCGTTGCCAATTGAATATACAGAGGTAACTGTTACAAGGAAAATTTATAGAAGCGGTGAAACTGGTTATTTTATAAATAAAGTTCCATGCAGATTAAAAGATGTGTTGGAATTATTTATGGATACTGGTATTGGTAAAGATGGATATTCAATTATTGGACAAGGTAAAATTGATGAAATTTTAAGTAACAAATCTGAGGATAGAAGACATATTTTTGAAGAGGCTGCAGGTATTGTTAAATATAGAACAAGAAAGCAAGAGTCTGAGAAAAAGTTAGAACATACAAAATTGAATCTTTTAAGAATTAATGATATTTTGTCTGAAATTGAAGGAAATCTAGAACCTTTACAAATGCAAGCAGATAAGGCTAAAAAGTATTTGAATTTAAAAGAAGAATTGAAAAACATAGAAATTGGTTTATTTGTTTACAATATAGAAAAGTATAAACAAGATTTAGAAAAAGTTGTTCAAGATATTGAAATTATGCAGGCACAATGTAATGATGAGGAAGGTAGATTAGAAAGAGTAAAGATTTTAAAAGAAGAGTTAAAAGCTAGTATTGATGAAATTACAGAAACAATTGAAAATATGTCAAATATAGGTTTTGAAAGTCAAAAACAAATTGAACAATTAAACTCTGATATAAATGTTGCAAAAACTAGAATTACAAATAATAATGAAAACAATGAAAGATATTTAAAAGAAATTGAAGAACAAAATGCTAAAATTCAAGAGTTAAAAGAAGAAATTGAACAAAAAAATGCAAAAAAAGATAACTTAAAACAAAATAAAGAAAAGTTTGAAAAAGAGTTAAATGAAAAACAAGCAGAACTTGATAAATTAACAGAAAAATTGTCTTCAAAAGAGCTTGAAATTGAAGGATATAAACATACAGTAGAAGAAAATACAGACAAGAGATATGAACTTCAATTAGAAATAAATGCTCAAAACATAAATTATCAAAACTTTGAAAAAAGACAAGCTCAAATAAAACAAGAAATGCAATCAACAATTTCAGAACTTGATGGAACTCGTCTTAACAAAGAAGATATTGCAAAACAATTTAATGAAATTGAAAACAAGAAAAATAAAGCACAAAATTCTTTAAATGAAGTTGCAAAACAAAGAGAAGAAGCAAACCAAAAAATTAAATCATTTGAAAGTAATATAAATATTTTATCAAGTGAAATGAGAATAAAAGAGTCAAGATTAAAATTTTTGATAGAAACTGAAAAAGAAAAAGAAGGATATATCAAAAGTGTTAAATCATTGCTTAAAGACTGTGAAAATATCAAAGAACTTGGAAAAGGAATGAATGGTGTTTTAGCAAATATTATAGAAGTTCCAGATGAATTACAAACAGCAATTGAAATGTGTTTAGGAGCAAGTCTTCAAAACATAGTAACAGAAACTGAAACAGATGCAAAAAGATTAGTTGAACATTTAAGAAAAAATAATTTAGGAAGAGCATCATTTTTGCCAATTTCATCTGTTAAAGGTAAAAAATTAGACAAAATAAAAGGCAATGAAAGTGGTGTTGTTGGAATTGCGTCAGACCTTGTAAAATACAACAAAAAATATGAGCAAATTATTTTAAATTTACTAGGTAGAACTGTAATTGTTGATAATATGGATACAGCTATAAAAGTTGCAAAACAAAATGGCTATACATTCAGAATTGTAACAACAGAAGGTGATTTAATAAATCCATCTGGTGCAATTACTGGTGGTTCAGTTGCTAAAAAGACGGTTAACATTTTAGGTAGAGGAAAAGAAATTGAAAAATTAGAAAAAGAGATAAAAAATCTAAAACAAAAAATTGAAAAGCTACAAAATGATAAACAAAATTATGAAGAGTCAATTGAGGGAATTTTAGAATTATCTTCAAATCTTGAAAAAGAGTTACAAGAAATTGACATTACATATGCAACTGAAAAACAAAAAGTTATTTCAATAAACGAAAATATTGAAAAGCTTGAAAAACGTTTAAATAGGCTAAAAGAAGAACAAACAAGTCTTGAAAAACAAGAAGAGGAAGCGGTTTCAACAAAAGGAAATTTACAAGTAGAAATAAACAAAATAGCAGAACAAAATGAAGAACTTTCTAAAATTATTACTGAATTTGCAGAATTAAACAAAGATGACCAAAAATATATTGATGACTTAAACTTTGATATTACAAATCTAAAAATTTCTGTATCATCATTTGACGAAAGTGAAGCATCAATTCAAGAAATTCAAGAAAGAATTAATCAAGAATTAGAAAATGCGCATATGAGTATAGAAAACAAAAATACACAAATTGAACAAATCAAAAAAGACAATGAAGACTTAGAAAAATCAATAAAAGAAACACTTCAAAAAATAGAAGAAGTTAAGGAAAGTGTAAATAGTAGCAGTTTAAAAATTGAAGAATTTAAAAAAGAAAGAGCTCAAAAAAGTGAAAAACTTTCAAAACAAGAAGACGAAATAACTGCTAAATTTAAAGTAATTGAGGACTTAAAAGGTCAACTTGTAAAATTAGATGTTAAAAAGACAAAAATTGATGAAGATATAAATAGTATTATTAACAAAATGTGGGAAGAATATGAGCTTACACCTAATAATACAGAACAATATCAAAAACCAGAAAATGTTGCATTAACGCAAAGAAGAGTAAATAATTTAAGAACTGAAATTAGAGAACTTGGAAGTGTAAATGTTGACTCAATAGAAGAATACAAAAACTTAAAAGATAGATACGACTTTATGAGTGAACAACGTTTAGACTTAGAAAATACAATGAGTAAATTAAGAAAAGTAATTTCAGATATGACTCAAATTATGAAAGAACAATTTAAAGAAAAATTCAAGGTTATAAACAAAAACTTTGGAGAAGTATTTGCAGAGTTATTTGGTGGAGGAAAAGCAGAACTTACACTAGAAGATGAAGAAAACATTTTAGAGTGTGGAATTGAAATTACTGTACAGCCACCAGGAAAGAAATTACAAAATATGATGTTACTTTCAGGTGGAGAAAAAGCATTTACTGCAATTGCATTATTATTTGCGATACTAAAAATAAATCCAGCGCCATTCTGTGTACTAGATGAAATTGAAGCGGCATTAGATGATGTAAATGTATTTAGATATGCTGAGTATTTGAAAAAATTTACTGAACATACTCAATTTTTAGTTATTACTCATAGAAAAGGTACTATGGAAGTTGCAGACACTGTTTATGGTGTTACAATGGAAGAGAGTGGTATTTCTAAATTGTTATCTATGAAGTTAAAACAATAAAACAAAAGCAAGGAAATGAGTTTAATCAAATCCTTGCTTTTTAACTATTTTATTATATCAAGATTTAGACGTAATGCTTTTGTTTTGCAAGCACATAAATCCAAAGATGACTGGCAGGTTACTGAATTATCAGAGGTTTCTCCATGCCGGTAGTCTTTTATCCACTTTAAAAGTAAATCAACTTCCGCTTCAGGTCCATTTACCGTTAGAATGTCTTCTTGATGTTTAATAGTTAATCTTTTGTTCATATAAGAACCTCCTAAATTTTGATACTAATTATTATATAATAAATTAAATCAAAAAGCAATAAATTTTAAGAATCCTATAAAGATTAACAAAACACCAGAGATTATAGACCAAATATTTTGTGGTAATTTACAGAAATTTCTAATATGAATTCCTAAATATGAACCCATGCTTAGAAAGAACAATTGTAAAATACTAACTAAAAAAGGAAATAGATTTAAATTGATATCAGTCATTGAACCACAAATACCAATGCAAAAACTATCAAGAGAAAGAGCAATGGCTAAGAATAAAGCTTCTTTTGGTTCAATAACTTGAGAGTGGTTTAAATCAGATGATATAGGGCTATTAAATATATTTTGAGAATCTTTTTCTTTTTTTAAAGCCTGAAAACATATGTATATTCCCATACAAACTAAAACGAAACATCCTAAAAAATTAGTTAAAGCATTTGGAAATATATATTGAATTATATTGCCAAAAAGTATTGAAATATATGTTGTTAGTAGTGAGATTACGAACAAGATTATTTTTCCTGATTTGGATATCTTTGTATTTTTTATTCCATATGTTATACCTATTCCTAAAGAATCAATACTACTTGATATTGCTAAAAGTAATGAATTTAACATAATAACACCTCTTACAACATAATATGACAAAAAAATTTTGGTGTTACTTTGTAATAAAAAAGTACAAGCCACATATATTTAATTAACAAACATACAAAGGAGTGAATTTTTATGTGGCAAACATTAAGAAAAGAAGAAGTATTAAGAAAATTAAGCACAGATGAAAAGCAAGGACTAACAGAAAAAGAAGTACAAGAAAGACAAGCAAAATATGGAAAAAATAAATTGCAAGAAAAGAAAAAAGAAAGTTTTATAGTAAAATTCATAAAACAATTTAATGATTTTATGATAATAATACTAATAATAGCATCAATAATATCAGCAGTTGTGTCAAAAATGCAAGGGGAAAACGACTATGTAGATTCAATAATAATTATAGGAATAGTAGTTTTTAATGCATTGATGGGAGTAATTCAAGAGGCAAAGGCAGAAAAATCAATAGAAGCTTTAAAACAAATGACACCACAACTTGCAAAAACTATAAGAAATGGTAAAACAGTGGAAGTCAATGCAGAAGAACTTGTAAAAGGAGATATTATTATTTTGGATGCTGGAAATTTTGTACCAGCTGATTGTAGAATATTAGAAAGTCATAACTTAAAAATTGAAGAATCATCTTTAACAGGTGAAACACAGGGAGCTGAAAAGGATGCAGATGCAATATGTAGCAAGAATGCACCATTAGGTGATATGAAAAATATGGCATTTATGGCAAGTATTACAGTAAATGGACACGGAAAAGCAGTTGTAACTGATACAGGGATGAGTACAAAAGTTGGACAAATAGCAAATATGATAATAGAAGATGAGGCACCACAAACACCATTACAGAAAAAACTAGGTGAAGTTGGTAAAATATTAGGATTAGCATGTTTAGCTATATGTGTGATTATATTTGTTATGGGATTAATAAAACACATAGAACCAGTAGAAATGTTTATGACATCTGTTGGACTTGCAGTTGCTGCAATTCCAGAGGGATTACCTGCAATTGTAACAATTATGCTTTCAATTGGTGTTACTAAAATGGCCAAAAAGAATAGTATAATTAGAAAATTACCAGCAGTTGAAACACTTGGAAGTAGTAGTGTTATATGTTCAGATAAAACAGGAACTTTAACTCAAAATAAAATGAAAGTAGTTGATGTTAGAAGTCAAAACAAAAAATTTATTATAGAACTTGCAACATTATGCACAGACTGTGATATAAATGTGGAAAGTGGAGTGCCACAAGTTTCTGGTGAGCCTACAGAGAAGGCAATTGTAGAAGAATGCATAAATATGGGTACAGTAAAGGATAAGCTAGAAAATTTTATGCCTAGAATTAATGAAATTCCATTTGATTCTAATAGAAAAATGATGACAACAATTCATAAAATAGGAAATAAATATAGAATTATTACAAAAGGTGCACCAGATGTATTATTACAAAAATGTACAAAACAAGTAGATTTGATAACTGAGATGCAAAATCAATATAATATTAAAATTAAAAGTTTAGAAAATTTGAAAATTCAAAGTGATAATAGACAGATGGCACAAAAAGCTTTAAGAGTAATTGCTGTTGCTTACAAAGATTTAGACACATTGCCAAGCAAAATAGATTCACAAAATATAGAAAATAATTTAACATTTGTTGGCTTAATTGGAATGATAGACCCTCCAAGAGAAGGAGTAAAAGAAGCGGTTCAAGTTTGTAAAAATTCTGGAATAAAAACTGTTATGATAACAGGAGACCATTTAGAAACGGCAAAAGCAATTGCTAAAGATTTAGGAATATTAGAACAAAAAGATATGGCAATAACAGGACAAGAACTTGACAAAATAACACAAAAGCAATTAGAAAAAAATATAAGCAATTATTCAGTTTTTGCAAGGGTTACACCGGAACATAAAGTTAGAATAGTAAAAGCATGGCAGAAAAATGGCGCGGTTGTTGCAATGACGGGTGATGGAGTAAATGATAGTCCTGCTTTAAAAAATGCAGATATTGGAATTGCAATGGGAAAAAATGGTACAGATGTTGCAAAAAATGCAGCAGACATAATACTTACGGATGATAATTTTGTAACAATTGTTGAAGCTGTAAAACAAGGAAGAAATATATATGACAATATCAAAAAAGCAATACATTTTTTAATTGCAACAAATATAGGAGAAATAGTAACAATTTTTATGGGGCTTGTATTAGGCTTAAAATCACCATTACTTGCAATTCAATTATTATGGATAAATCTAGTTACAGACTCATTACCAGCAATTGCATTAGGGCTTGAAAAGCCTGAAAAAGATATTATGCAAAGAAAACCTGTAGATAGTAAAAAAGGAATATTTGCAGATGGCTTGTGGAATAAAATAATTGTTGAAGGCATAATGATTGGTGTACTTACACTTGTTGCATTTAGTATAGGAAATAAATATTATGGATTAGAAGCAGGCAGAACTATGGCATTTTTATCAATAGGATTTTTGGAATTGATACATAGTTTTAATGTTAAAAATGAAAAGTCAATTTTTGAAGCTGGATTATTTGAAAATAAGTATTTAGTAGGAAGTTTTGTTTTAGGAATTTTTATTCAGGCTATAGTAGTTGTTGTTCCTACTTTTGCAAAGGTTTTTGAAGTTGTTCCTTTGAATTTGACTCAATGGATTATTACAGTTGCTATTTCTATTTTACCTGTGCCAGTTATTGAGCTACAAAAGAAATTAGATTTTAAGAATAAGACAGTAGAGAAGAAAGAAGAGAAAAAAAGTTTTTCTTTTGCAAAATTTTAAAAATTAGTTGCAAATATCAAAAAAATATGATAAAATAGCTATGCTTAAAAGGAGTATAGCTATTTTAAGCATCTCTACTTAACTAAAAAGTTAGGTTGCAAAATCCATAGGGAGGTGAAAATAATGAACAAATACGAAAGTGTTATCATTGTTAATCCAAATGTTGATGAAGCAGGTTTAAAAGCTTTAGAAGAAAAATTCACAGGATTAATCAATGAAAATGGAAAAGTTGAATCAGTTGAAAACATGGGTAAAAAAAGATTAGCTTATGAAATCAAAAAATTCAAAGAAGGTACATATATGTTATTTAACTTTGAATCAAATCCAGATTCAATCAAAGAACTTGAAAGAGTTTACAGAATTACAGATGACGTAATCAAATTCATCGTTGTAAGAAAAGAAGACTAATAAAAAATAAAAAGTGGGACCTTAGATTAAAGTAATGAAAGGAAGAAAAGAAAATGAACAAAGTAATATTAATGGGAAGACTTACAAGAGACCCAGAAGTAAGATATACACAAACAAATAATACTCTAGTTGCTTCTTTTAGTTTAGCAGTAAATAGAAGATTTGCAAGACAAGGAGAAGAAAGACAAGCAGACTTTATTAACATAGTTGCTTGGAGTAAATTAGGAGAATTTTGTAGTAAGTACTTTAAGAAAGGTCAACAAGTTGGTATAATTGGAAGAATCCAAACAAGAACATGGGATGATGATCAAGGTGTTAAACACTATGTAACAGAAGTTGTTGCAGAAGAAGCATATTTCGCTGATAGCAAAAGAGAAGGAGATATGGGAGCAGGAACTTTTGAAAATACTTTTGGTAGTACAATGCCAGGAAGTATGGGATCAGATTTTGAGACATCATCTGCAGATGATTTACCATTTTAATTAATTACGAGAGGGGGAAATATCAAAATGGCAGACAAAAAACAAAGAAGAAATAATAAAAATTATGATGAAGATTATAACCCAAAATTCAGAAAACAAAGAAAGAAAGTTTGTGTTTTATGTAGTGACAAAAATTTTGAATTAGATTACAAAAACGCAGATCAATTAAAGAAATTTGTTAATGATAAAGGTAAAATCTTACCAAGAAGAACAACAGGATGTTGTGCAAAACATCAAAGAGATATTACTACAGCAGTTAAAAGAGCTAGACATATTGCTGTATTACCATATGCTCAACAATAATATGTATATTTTAAGACTAGAAATAAATCAATATTTCTAGTCTTTTTCTAATTCGTTATCATCTTCTATAGAATTATATTTATTAGCTTTATCTCTAAGATTAGGCAATTCATTTTTAATATATTCATCAATTTCAAAATCAATTACGGAACTTTCAGAAGCCATTAAACCGGAAGCTTTTAATAAATCGTTTTGATTTATGTATATATTTTTTAAATAGTATTCAGCATCAATTGAATCTGGGTTATGATTTTCTATTTGTTCTCTTATTGAATGTGCTAAACACTCATAAGGGTCATCATAATGAATTTTAATTCTGTTCTTAGCAGAAGAATCTTTATCTAATCTAGCAGTTGCATGTTTGGCAGAAATATTTTCGGCCCAAGCATTATAAATTTCGCAACCTTTTTTATATAATCTTAATTTTAGTTCTTCAGATTCTTTTTTTGTTAATGAACAAAATTTATTGATGTCATTTTGTAATTTACTATCTAAGTTAATTCCTGTTGGAGAATTGTTTTCTAGTACAACATTTTCTGGTGAAGCAAGGTATTTTAATAATTTGGTATATTTCTTGTTAAAATCTTTATTATCTTTTCTGATATCACATATCATGTTAAATAAAGATAGTTCTTCATTTGAAATAAATGTAGATTTACCAATATTATTTATTATCTTCATATTTCTTGTAGCATATGCAGATGGAACTTCCATAAAATTAGCTTCTTTTCCAGGCATATTACTATGTGCAGAATATCCAATAATACTTTCTTGGTGTTCATTAACAAACATTGTTTGTAACTCTATCGGAATATTTAAAACATTAGAATATAGACCAGAAAAATCAGCAACATATCCACTTTTTTCTCTTTTAGTTTTTGTAGCAGAACTATCAGGATTCATTGTGATTCCTAAAGCCTGAAGTTGCTTTGAGTTATTTACTATTTTAGGTAATGTACTTGAATATAATTTTAATCCTAATTTACTATCAATTCTGGAATCAAAATCTTTTAAAAGTTCTTTAAAGTCAACTTTTTGTGGATTTGAATCTTGATCCAAAGAAGATATGTTCATTTTAGTTGAATAATCTCCTAATGCAGTTAAAATAGAGATTTTTTTATTACATTCATTGATCAATTTATTATATTTTTCTTTTAAATCTAAGGCATAATTTTTTGAATATGCAGTTTCAGATTCAAAAATATTTAGGATATCCTGTAGTAACTGTTTACTTTTTGTATAGTATTCAAAAGATGTGCAATTTTGATTATCGATTTTTGATTCAAATGAATGATTTTTTTCAGATATTTTAATATTTTCTCTTCTTTCATCTGCAAGCATTTTTAATGTTTCGTATTCAGGATTTTTGGGGTCAATAGTTACATTGTGAGGAATTTTTTCAACAATAATTCTTAAACCAAATAAATCTAGAATGTCTTTTATTGAAATACTTGAATCAGTTTCTTTTAATCTTTTTGTGTAATCTTCTAATTTTGCAATATTGCTTTTTGATGATTTTACTCTGGATGTTAGATAAATTGAATAATTAGGTTCAGGAAATTTTTTATTTATTTCTAGTAATAATGTTGAACATACAATTTCCATGTATCTCATTATTTCAGAATCAGTTGATAAAATTATTTTATTTATTTTACTTGATATAGTGTTATATAAACTTTCATATTTTTTATTTTCTATTTCATTATCAAATGGTTTGTGCATAAGATTACCTCCTTCTGAATTTTAAACTTATAATATTAGTATAGCAAAATTTACATAAATTTGCAAATTAATTGCAATTTACCAGAAAATATAGTAAAATATAGTAGATTAAAAGAGAAAAGAAGGTAATAAAATGTTAGAAAAATTGGGAATAGATGCAGATTTAGAAAATTTATCAAAAGAGGTAGAAATTGAAATAAAAAATCAATTTAAAACAATGGATGAAATATGTGAAAAAAATAGTATGAAAGTATTGTCAGCATTTCAAGAGTGCAACTTACAAGAAATGCACTTAAATTCATCAACAGGATACGGAATAGACGAAGTTGGAAGAAACAAAATAGAAGAAATTTATGCAAATGTATTTAAAGCAGAAGATGCATTAGTACGTGCACAATTTATATCAGGAACACATGCTTTAGCAATAACTTTATCAGCATTATTACGTCCAAATGACACAATGATAAGTATAACAGGAGAACCATATGACACACTTCAAACAGTTATAGGTTGTAACGAAACAGAAAGCAAAAGTTCATTAAAAGCATTTGGAATAAAATATGAACAAATAGAACTTGTAGAAAATGATTTTGATATAAAATCAATTCAAGAAAGATTAAAAAAACAAGATGTAAAATTAGTTGAAATTCAAAGATCAAGAGGATATTCAACAAGAAAAAGCTTAACAATTGAAAAAATCGAAAAAGCAATAAAAGCAATTAGAGAAGTTAACAAAGATGTAATAATTATGGTAGACAATTGTTATGGAGAATTTGTACAAGACAAAGAACCAATAGAAATTGGAGCAGATATTGCAGTAGGTTCACTAATGAAAAATTTAGGAGCAGGAATTGCAACATCTGGAGCATATATAGTTGGTAAAAAAGACTTAATAGAACTATGTGCAGAAAGACTAACAGCACCAGGAATAGGAAAAGAAATAGGACCATCATTAGGACAAAACACACAATTACTAAAAGGACTATTCTTTGCACCACAAGTAGTAGCTTCTAGTGTAAAAACAGCAATATTTGCAAGTAGAATATTAGAAAAATTAGGATATGATGTTGAACCAAAATATGATGAAGTAAGAGCAGATATTGTACAAACAATAAAACTTGGAAGTGAAGAAAATTTAGTAAAATTCTGTCAAGGAATCCAAATGGGTTCACCAATAGATTCAAATGTAATTCCATTCCCAAGTGATATGGGAGGATATGAAGATAAAGTCATAATGGCAGCAGGAACGTTTACAGAAGGTTCAACAATTGAATTAAGTTGTGATGGACCAATACGTGAACCTTTTATTGCATATATGCAAGGGGGACTTACTTTTGAATATGGAAAATTTGGAATATTAAAAGCAATTCAAAAAATGAAAAATTAATAAAAAAGGGATTGAAGGACTGGTCTTTAATCCTCAAAAATTTGGGAGAAAAATATGAATGTTGTAGTAATAGGTGGTGGTCCTGCTGGAATGATGGCAGCAATTACCTCTGCTGAAAATGGAAATAATGTAACTTTATTAGAAAAAAAGGAAAGACTTGGTAGAAAACTTTTGATTACAGGTAAAGGAAGATGTAATATTACATCTTCTTTGCCAATAGATGAATTTATACAAAATATACCAGGAAATGGGCAATTTTTATATAGTGCTTTTAAAAATTATACAAATACTGATATAATTGACTTTTTTAAAGATGAAGGCTTAGAAGTAAAAGAAGAAAGAGGAAATAGAATATTTCCAATAACAGATAAATCTCTAGATGTATTAAAGTGCTTTACAAAAAGATTGAAAGAATTAAATGTTAAAATAGAATATAATATGAAGGTTACTGAAATTGTGCCAAAAGATGAAAGTGAAAAATTAAAAGTGATTGCTGTAGAAATGGATAAAAATATTCATAAAGATAAAGTATTTGAAGCTGAAAAAGTGATACTAGCAACAGGTGGAAAAAGTTATCCTTTAACAGGTTCTACTGGTGATGGATACGAAATTGCTACAAAATTAGGACATACAGTAACTAAAATAAGACCTTCATTAGTTCCATTAGAATCATTTGATATAAATATGTGTAAAGAGTTGCAAGGGTTATCTTTAAGAAATGTAAAAATTCAATTAAAAGATAAAGAAAAAAATAAATTAATATATGAAGATTTCGGAGAGATGCTATTTACTCATTTTGGTGTATCAGGGCCTACAATTTTAAGTAGTTCAGCACATTTAGTTAGATATAAAAATATTGATGAACTTTTGAAAAACAAGAAAATTATTTTAAACATAGATTTTAAACCAGCTTTATCTGAAGAAAAATTAGATGAAAGAATATTAAGAGATTTTAACGAATTTAAAAATAAACAATTTAAAAATAGTTTAGATAAATTATTACCACAAAAATTGATACCTGTAATTATTGAAAAAAGTGGGATAAATCTTGATAAAAAGGACAATGAAATTAACAAAAAAGAAAGACATAGACTTGTTAATTTATTAAAGAATTTTGAAGTTATAATAAAAGGGTTTAGACCTATTGATGATGCAATAATAACAAGTGGTGGAATAAATATTAAAGAAATAAATCCTAAAACAATGGAATCTAAATTAGTAGAAGGCTTATATTTTGCAGGTGAAATAATTGATGTTGATGCATATACTGGAGGATTTAATCTTCAAATTGCTTATTCTACTGGATACGTAGCAGGCGACAAAATATGACAAAAAATATGAGACAAATTAGGACTGTCCCTTTTGTTTCAAAAGAGGAGAAATATGGAAAGTTTTATTTCAATTAAGGATAATATACAAACTGAATTAGTTGTAAAAAAATCTAAATTTATATGTAATCTTATAAAAGTTGAGACCCAAGAAGAAGCAGAAAATATGATAAAAAAAATGAAGAAAAAATACTATGATGCGAGGCATAATTGTGTAGCATATAGGGTTATGGAAAATGAGCAAATAGTAGAAAAATCAAGTGATGATGGAGAACCATCAGGGACTGCCGGAGGACCAATGTTAAATATTTTACAAAAAAATAATTTGTGTAATATTTTAGTTGTTGTAACAAGATATTTTGGAGGAATTTTACTTGGAACAGGTGGTTTAGTTAGAGCTTATTCAGATGTAACATTACAAGCTATAGATAGTATAGAAAAAGTTGAAAAAACTATAGGAATAGAAGCAGAAGCAGAAGTAGAATATAATAATTTGGAAACTTTTAAATATTATTGTAAAAAAAATAATATTTATATAAAAGATTACGAATATTCTGAAAAAATTATTTGTAGAATTCAGTTAGAAGAATGTAGTAAAGATAGATTAATAGCTGATTTTAATACAAAAAAAGTTAATTTGATAAAATTGAAGTTTTTATCTAAAAAATTAATAGAGAAAAGTATAATAAAATAATGTTTTTGTAAATATTTGGAAAATATAATTGAAAAACAATTAAATAGATACTATAATAAGAACTGTAAAAAATTTACAGTTCTTTAATTTGTTGATAATAAAAGATTTGAAAGAACAATCAACATAAAACAAATGAAAAGATAACGGAAATAGGGAGGAAAAATTATGAAAGAAAAAACAACAATCTTGATAGCAGATGACAATCAAGAATTTGCTCAAACATTAGCAAAATACATACATGAGCAAGATGATATGGAAGTTATAGGAATAGCAAAAGATGGAGAAGAAGCTATTGATATGATAACAAATATAATGCCAGATGTAGCATTATTAGATGTAATTATGCCACATTTAGATGGAATAGGAGTATTAGAAAAATTAAATATAATAAAATGCGATAAAAAGCCAATGTGCATAATGCTTTCAGCTGTTGGACAAGATAAAATTACTCAAAGAGCAGTAGGTTTAGGAGCTGAATACTATGTTGTTAAACCTTTTGATATTGAATTATTAATAAAAAGGATAAAAGAATTGAAAAACTTCAGACCAAGTCAAAATGTTAATAATTTTATTTCAAAAGAAACTAAACAACAATATGTTGAAATTCCTATGGATGGAACTAAAAATCAAGAAAATTTGGAAGCTTTGGTAACAAATATTATTCACGAAGTAGGTGTACCTGCACATATAAAAGGATATCAATATTTACGTGAAGCAATAATTATGGTTGTAAATGATATTGATGTTATTAATCAAATAACAAAGAGTTTATATCCTAAAATTGCAATGAAATTTAACACAACACCAAGTCGTGTTGAACGTGCAATACGTCATGCTATAGAAGTTGCTTGGGGTAGAGGAGACCAAAAAACAGTTGAGAATATTTTTGGTTATACAATTTCTGCTGCTAAAGGAAAGCCCACAAACAGCGAATTTATAGCAATGATTGCTGATAAATTACGTTTGGAATTAAAGAGTGCATAATAATAAAAGTCAGTTCAATTAAAGAACTGACTTTTTGTTTTCCTATGTCGGTAGGAAATTGATTTATTTTAGTAAATCTTTATCAATTATTTGAAAATTTGCTCTGTGGATATAGAGCTGTTTGCCATCAACTGTCAATTTTGTGAATTTTGGCAGATTATCTGGAACTTCCCAATATACGTTATTTCCCGAAAAGGCATATAATGGATATCCAGTTTGTGACTTGATAACAATTACAACAGGTTTTCCAAAATAGTTTTTATATTTATTTAAATTATGCAATTTACAAAAAATAATAATAGTGCAAAATGTACAATTTGCTATGTAATAGAAGTAGAAAAAGAAAAACGTGTCAATTATGACACGTCCTTTTTTAGTTTTCGCAGATTTTTTTTGCAAGTTTTCTCTCTTTTTTACACTGTGGATGAACCACTAAAAATAGAGTTGCTGCTTCCCAAATTGCAGGTTTTAAATCTGACCAAAAATTTTTCATAATGATGTTCTCCTTTTGGATGTTTGTTAATAGATACTTTAATTATAACATAAAATTGAAAATATGTAAAATTAACAAATTTTTGTTTATATTTTAATATAAATGTGATATAATATAAAAATCAAATAAAACCACCTAGAAAGGATGGAATATAATGAATACAATAATAGGAGAACTAGGAAAATCACAGAAATTTATAGATTTAAGTAAGCAAATAGAAAAAGAAAAAAGTCCGATATCAATATCGGGCTTAACTAGCGTTGGAATGGCAGAAATAATCTCTGCAATAAATGGGTACAACAAAAAATCAATATTGTTAGTTACATATAATGAAATACAAGCAAAAAAAATATTACAAAACTTACAAACATTTGAAAAAGAAAAATTAGTATTTTTTCCTAAAAAAGAAGTTGTAACATATGATTATGTGGCAGAAAGCAAAGATTTGCCATATGAAAGAATAGAAACTTTAAATAAAATTAAAGAAAAGAAAAATATAATAGTTGTAACAACAATAGAAGCATTAATGCAAAAATTGCCATCAAAAAAATCACTATTTAAAAATGTGTTAGAATTTAAAGTAGGAGACATATACAACTTAGAAGATATCAAAAAAAGTTTAGTAAATATGGGATATTCAAGATGTGATTTAATAGAGGGAAGAGGACAGTTTAGTGTAAGAGGTGGAATTGTTGATATTTCAGCTGATGATAAAACAGGAATTAGAATTGAGTTATGGGGAGACGAAGTTGATTCAATCAGAAACTTTAGTATAAGTAGTCAAAGGTCAATATCAACATTAGAAAAAGCCAAAATATATCCAGCAAATGAATATGTTTTAGATGATAAAATAGAAAATATTTGTAAAAAAATCAGACAAAAATTAACAGAAGGAAAGCAAGACGAGATAATAGAAGAAGACATAGAACAAATAAAAGCTGGAAATTATATAAGTAAAATAGATAAATATTTTGATGAATTTTACGAAGAACAAGAAACTTTAATTGACTATATGAGCAAAGAGTGCTTAATTATGGTAGATGAGGTCAATAAGGTTGAACAAAGAGAAATGAATATCTTACAAGATATCGAAAACTTAAGTAAAAACTTAATAGAAAAAGAAAAAATAGTACCAGAAGCGTTATCAAGTACAGGAGCAATTGAATTTGATAGCATAGAAAATAAATATCATACAATATATTTAGAAAAACAAGATGCAGTTACAAAAAAACAAGCACAAAGATATCATTTTGAATATAGAGAAATCAATTATTATAAGAGCGAAATTGAAAATTTATTTGAAGATATAAACAAATGGAATAATGAAAAGAAAAGCATATATATAATGGTTGAAACTAAAGAAAAAGCCAAAAAGCTAAAAGAACTATTAGAAAAGCAAGATATATTATGCAAAATAGAAGAAAAATTAGACAAAACAATCATAGTAAAATCTTCAGAAAATATTGTAACAATTTCAGTTGGAAAAATTACAGAAGGATTTGAAAACTTCGAAATAGATCAGGTTGTAATTTCGGCAGATGATTTAATTGATGGTGGAAAAAAGAAAAAAACATTTGCAAATCAGGCATTTAAAGAAGGAGAAAAAGTAGTATTTGCAGATTTAAAAGTTGGTGATTATGTAGTACACAAAAATTATGGAATAGGACTTTTTGTTGGTGTAAATACTATAACTGCGGATAACACAACAAAAGACTATATCAAACTAAAATATAAAGATGATGCAATTTTATATGTACCAACAAGCCAGTTAGATGTAATTAGAAAATATACAGGTGGAGATGCAATAAATCCACCAATGAACAGTCTTGGAAGTAAAGATTGGATTAAAACAAAGGAAAAGGTAAAGAAAAATTTAAGAGCTGTTGCAAAAGAATTAATAGAATTATATGCAAAAAGAAAAAAAGCAAAAGGTTATGCATTTGGACCAGATACACCTTGGCAACAACAATTTGAAGAAAAGTTCACATATCAAGAAACAGATGACCAATTAAGATGTATAGAAGAAGTCAAAAAAGATATGGAAAATCAAAGACCAATGGATAGACTTTTGTGTGGTGATGTTGGATATGGAAAAACAGAAGTTGCAATAAGAGCAGCATTTAAAGCAGTAATGGACCATAAACAAGTTGCATATTTAGTACCAACAACGGTTTTAGCACAACAACAATATGAAGAATTCAGAGATAGAATGAAAGACTTCCCAATAAAAGTAGATATATTAAATAGATTTAAAAGTACAAAATATCAAAATGAAGTAATCAAAAAATTGAAATTAGGGGATGTAGACATCGTAATTGGAACACATAGATTATTAAGTAAAGATGTTGAATTTAAAGACATTGGATTATTAATAATAGATGAAGAGCACAGATTTGGAGTAAAAGCAAAAGAAAAAATAAAACAATACAAATCAAATATAGATGTTTTAACAATGACAGCAACACCAATTCCAAGAACAATGCATATGTCAATAGTTGGAATAAGAGATATGTCAGTAATTTATGAGCCACCACACAACAGAAAACCAGTACAAACTTATGTGTTGGAATATGACCAAGAGGTTATAAAAGAAGCAATAACAAAAGAATTAGAAAGAGACGGACAGGTATTCTATATTTATAACAGGGTAGATACAATACAGAAAAAAGCAGATGAAATATCAAGGCTTGTACCTGAAGCGACTGTAAGTTATGCACATGGGCAAATGACAGGAAATCAAATAGAAGAAATAATGCAAGATTTTATTGATAAAAAATCAAATGTATTAGTTTGTACCACAATATTAGAATCAGGAATAGATATAGCAAATGCTAACACAATAATAGTAGAAAATGCAGACAGAATGGGGTTAGCCGCATTATATCAAATACGTGGTAGAGTTGGAAGATCAGACAGACAGGCATATGCATATATCACATACAGAAAAGACAAAATGCTTTCAGAAGAAGCGGACAAGAGACTAAAAGCAATAAAAGAATTTACTGAATTTGGTTCAGGTTTCAAAATAGCAATGAGAGACCTAGAGATTAGGGGAGCCGGAAGCATGCTTGGAGAAATACAATCAGGACACTTAGAGCAAGTAGGATATGATACATATTGTACATTACTAGACGAAGTAGTAAAAGAAATGCAAGGTGTAGAAGTAGAACCAGAAATAGACATACAAATAGATTTAAATGTAACAAGTTATATACCAGATGAATATATACCAGACTCAGCACAAAAAATAGAAGTATATCAAAATATAGCACTATGTAAAAAAGAAGAAGACATCCAAAATGTTGTAGATGAAATAATAGACAGATTTGGAAACATGCCAGCAGAATTAGAAAATCTATTAGACATAGCAAGAATAAAATACTTGGCAAAACCATTTGCAATAAGCAAAATTGCAAGCAAAAAAACAGCTGTAGTGTTTACTTTTGAACAAAGTAAGTATGAAATAGATTTGCAGGGCTTATTAAAAATATATAGAAATAAAATTAAATTTTCACCTGGAATAAAAACAATGATTACATTAGATATAGGAACAACAAATGAAAGACAGATTTTAAATGACGTTACTGAATTTCTAAGAAAGTTGTCAAAAGGGACGCCCCTTTTTGACAACAATGCTAAATAAATTTTTTGTGCAGTGTAGATATATAAAAGAAGTTGTCAAAAAAGGGCGTCCCTTTTGACAATCAATCATAGTGAAAGGAAAAAGTTATGCAAGTAATTTCAAGTAAAGATAATGAATTTGTAAAACATGTAAAAAAATTAAAAGAAAAGAAATACAGAGATTTAAACCAAGAATTTATTATAGAAGGAATAAAATTAGTAAAAGAGGCAATTGAAGAAAAAGCAGATATTAAGCATATTGTAGTTTGTGATAATTGTGAAGATTCTGGAGTAATTCCTAAAAATTTAATGTATGAAATTGCAAAATATGATTGTGTATATGTAACAGAAAATATATTAAAAACAATGTCAGATGTAAATGCACCACAGGGAATACTAGCAATAATTGGTAGAAACAATCAAGAAAACAAAATAGATTATAATCAAGATATAATAGTTGCTTTAGATGATATACAAGATCCAGGAAATTTAGGGACAATTCTTAGAACTGTTGATAGTATAGGATTAAATCAAATATTGGTATCAAAAGGAACAGCAGATTGTTATAATCCTAAAGTGGTTCGCTCTACAATGGGAGCAATTTTTAGAATTAAAATTATAGAATGTGAGGATATAGAACAGACACTAAAAGAAACACAAAAAAATAACTTTAAGTTGGTAGTAAGTTCATTACAAACTAAAAATAGTTTATATGATATTAATTTTGATAAAAAAGTAATCGTTATAGGAAATGAAGCAAATGGTGTTGAACAAAGAATTCAAGATATAGCAGATGAAAAAATAAAAATACCAATGTTTGGAAAGACGGAAAGTTTGAATGCATCTGTTGCAACTGGGATTATTTTATATGAATATGTAAGACAAAAAATTGCAAAATAATATAAAAAATATCAAAATTCTACAAAGAAATTTTACGAAAAATTATAATATGGGTAACAATTACAAAAATAATTGTAATTGTTACTTTTTTATGTTACCATTAAAACAGAAAGAATTTTTTCTAAAACTTAAAATTAGTTCATAATTTATTTCGCAATAAAATTAAGTTTAAATCAGGTAATGAATGTAAAATTAAAATCTAAAAATAAAATGTTATAGGTCCAGAAATTTAATATCTTAGAATTCAATGAAAACGAAACATGTTAGACACTAGAATAGAAGGGAGGGAGTATGGTCTATTTCTCATTCAACGATTTTGTTGATTGTGAGCAAAGTGGAGAAATTTATAAAGTAAGAAAATTGGGAGAAAATGTAGTAAAATATGAACAGATAAGCAAAACAGGTAAAAACGAAAATTCAATCATAGAAATTATAAAAAACAAAAATGAATTGAAAAAATTTTTAAAAGATTTTTTTGAAATAGATGAAGCAATAGGACTTAATGATATAGTTTATTGTAATAAAATAAAAAGCAAAATAGATAGAATAAACGAAAACATTGTTATATGTAAAATTAAAAACAAAGAAATATTTATAATAATAAAAGAAATATCAGAAATTGATACAAATATTACGTATAAAATGTTTGAACATTCCACTAATATAATAAGTAGGTGGAATAAAGAGAAAGAAAATCAGAATACAAGAAATCCCATAGTGATTCCAATTGTAATATATACAGGTGAAAAAATATGGAAAAATTCTAATAGTCAATTGCGAGGCAAAATTAAGTATGTGAGATTTAAAAATAATAGAATAAATTTTTCATATAATGTGTTAAATATAAATGAAATGAGTGAAAATGATTTAAAATACATGAAATCGGAAGTTGCAAGAAAAATCAAAGAATTAAAAAATAAATATTTACAAATTAATTAAAAAATATTGACATATTTCCGTATAAGTGTTATATTTACAAACAAGGAAAAAAGGAGGTAGAGCATGTCACCAGATTATTATGTTATAGGAAGAAGAATAAAACAATGTAGATTAGATAGAAAAATGACGCAAGAGGAATTGGCAGATGAAATTAATATTTCGGTAGCTTTTTTAAGTAGAGTTGAAAGAGGTAATGCACATTTGAATTTAAGGAGATTAACTCAAATTGCTGAAGTTTTAAAAGTTTCACCAGGTTATTTATTAACAGGTAGTAATACGACTTCTAAAGATTATTTAAAAGAAGATTTTAAAAATATTTTGGATAAATGCAGTCCAGAACAACAAAAATTGATATATGAAATTTCTGAGTTGGTTAGTAAGACTAAATTTGAAAGTGTAAATAATTAATATTCTAATTGTTTTTATAAAAGGATGTAATTTTTAAAATGAATTACATCTTTTTTGTTGAACTTATAATTGCATATGATTTAATTTAGAATTATCTCTGTTCATTACATAAAAAAAGAACTTGTAGTATAAAAAACTGGGACCTTTTCACTTTTGCAAGCGAACATTACCCATTTTTTTATTTGACAAGTTCTATTTTTTTATTTCAATCAAACGAGATAATTCTAAATTAAATCATATGCAATTATAGGTTCGACATTAAAATATAAAAGTAACAACCATTTTGAATTTTACATAAAATATACTAGGATAAATAAAAGGAGGCAATTTATGAAAAACATACTAGAAGTCAAAAATATAGGAAAAAAATATCAAAATAAAGAAGACGAAATACAAGCACTTAAAAATGTAAATTTCA
>URWN01000021.1 GCA_900551615.1 uncultured Clostridium sp. | reverse complement strand
CTCCAATCAAACGGACGAAATCTCAAATATATATAATTACCCAAGGGGAAGGGGGTGCCACACAAACAATAATTTTACGGACTGTGAATTGTAACATGAATTTTTATAAAAATCAAAATCAAATTTACAAATAAAATAGAATGTGATAAAATACCAAACAGGTGATAACAATGAAGATAAATATAGAAGAAGCAAAAGAAGAATTTATAAAATACACAGAAAACTTCAACACAAAAGACAAAAACGTAAAAAGAAAACAACAACACTCAATAAGAGTAATGAAAATAGCTGAACAAATAGCAACAAATTTAAAACTAAGCGAAGAACAAATTCAACTAGCAACACTAATAGGACTATTGCACGATATTGGAAGATTTAAACAATATACAGATATAGGATTAGGCAACAATTTAGAAGGATTTGACCATGGAGATTATGGAACAAAATTACTATTTAAAGAAGGACTAATAAGAAAATTTATAGAAACAAATAAATATGATGAAATAATAAAAAAATCAATAAAAAACCACAATAAATTTTCTATAGAAGCAGGATTAACACAAGAGGAATTATTATTTGCAAAATTAATAAGAGATGCAGACAAAATAGACATTCTATATGAATCAATAGATATTTATTATAAAAACAATGAAGAAGAAGTAAACAAATCAGTACTATCAGAAAAAATATATAATGAATTTACAAAGAAGGCTACAATAAAAAAAGAAAAAAATGTTAGATTAAAATTTATAGATGACATCACATGTGTAATAGCGTTTATTTATGACATAAATTATAAGACAAGCTTTGAAATTATAAAAGAAAAAGATTATATAAATAAAATTTTAGATAGATACAAATTTCAAGATCAATCCACAAAAACAAAAGTAGATGAAATAAAAAAAATAGCAAATGAATATATAAAAGAGAAAATAATGGAGGAAAAATAAAAATGAAAATAGATATAGAAAAAGCAAAACAAGCATTTAAAGAATATGTAAAAAATTATGACCCAGAAGATAAAAAAGTAAAATTAAAAATTGAACACATAGAAAGAGTATCACAATTAGCCAAACAGATGGCAGAAAAACTAAAATTAGATGAAGAAGATATAAAACTTGCAGAATTAATAGGACTATTACATGATATAGGAAGATTTGAACAAATTAGAATTTATCACACATTTATTGACAAAAAGAGTATAAATCATGGTGAGCTTGGAGCAAAAGTATTATTTGAAGAAGGACTAATTAGAAAATTTATAGAAACAGATGAATTTGATGAAATAATAAGACTATCAATTATAAATCATAACAGAGATGACATAGAAGAAGATCTAACAGAAAGACAACTATTACATGCAAAATTAATAAGAGATGCAGACAGAACAGATATATTCTATATACTAATAACGGGAGAAGAAAAAACAATATGGGAAACAGACAACATGAATAATGAAATAGTAACAAATGAAATATACAGAGAATTTATAGAAGATAAACATATAAAATTTAAAAATATGGAAACAAGTGGAGATATATTAGTAGGACATTTTGCATATATATATGGTTTATATTTTAAACCAGCATTAAAAATATTCAAAGATAAAAAATATGTAGACCAATTATATAACAGATTTAGTTTCACAAACAAAGATACAGCCGAAAAATTTAAAGTTATATATGAAAAAGCAAAACAATATATAGAAGAAAAAGGATGATAAAATGAGCAAAAAATTATTGATAACAGAAAAGCCATCAGTAGCAATGGAATTTGCGAAGGCATTGAAAATAACGGCTCCCAGAAAAAATGGATATATAGAATCAGAGGAATGGATAATAACATGGTGTGTAGGACATTTAGTAACAATGAGTTATCCAGATAAATATGATGAAAAATTAAAGTTTTGGAGATTAGATACATTGCCATTTATACCAAAGGAATGGAAATATGAAGTAATATCAAATGTTCAAAATCAATTTAATATAGTCCAAAGTTTAATGCAAAGAGAAGACATAGAAGAAATATACAATGCAGGAGACTCTGGAAGAGAAGGAGAATATATCCAAAGACTTGTATTAATGATGGCACATCCAAATCCAAAAGCAAAAGTAAAAAGAGTCTGGATAGATTCACAAACAGAAGAAGAAATATTAAGAGGAATAAGAGAAGCAAAAGACTCATCAGAATATGATAGTTTATCAGACAGTGCATATTTAAGAGCAAAAGAAGATTACTTAATAGGAATAAATTTTTCAAGGCTATTATCAATAACACAAGGAAGAACACTGGCAAATAAAATAAATGAAGAAAAGGCATCAATTTCAGTTGGACGTGTTATGACATGTGTTTTAGGAATGATAGTTTCAAGAGAAAGAGAAATTAGAAACTTTGTCAAAACAAAATATTACAAAATAGTAGGAGAATTTGGAGACGAAAATTCAGCATTCAAAGCAGAATGGAAAGTAAATGAAAAATCAAAATTATTCGAATCACCACTACTATATAATGAATCAGGATTCAAAAATGAACAAAAAGCAAAAGATTTTATTGTTTCATTACAAGGAAAAAAGGCAATAATAACGGAACTTAAAAAATCAAAACAAAAAGAAAATGCACCACTATTATTTAACTTAGCAGAAATTCAAAATGAGTGTACAAAAAGATTCAAAATTAAACCAGAAGAAACGCTAGATGTTATTCAAAATTTATATGAAAAAAAATTAGTTACATATCCAAGAACAGATGCAAGGGTATTATCAACAGCAGTTGCAAAAGAAATATCAAAAAACTTAAATGGAATAGCCAAAGGATTTAAAGATGAAGAAATTCGAGGATATATAAAGAAAATGGTAGAAGAAAAATATCCTACAAATAATTTAGCAAAAACAAAATATGTAAATGACAGCAAAATTACAGACCATTATGCAATAATTCCAACAGGACAAGGATATGAAAACTACGAAAAACTACCAGAATTACAAAAACAAATATATAAACTTATAGTAAAAAGATTTTTAGCAATTTTTTATCCACCAGCAGAATACAGCAAAGTACAAGTAACAGTTGATGTAGAAGGTGAAAATTTTTATGCAAGTGGAAAGGTTTGCGTAAACAAAGGTTATTTAGAAATAGCAAAATCATCAAATAAAAATGTAAGCAAAGAATCCACAGAAGATGCACAAAATGTGGATAAATCAGAGGATGAAAACCTAGAAATTTTAAAAAAATTGAAAAAAGGCCAAGAAGCATTAGTAAAAAATTATGAAATAAAAGAAGCGGAAACATCACCGCCAACAAGATACAATTCAGGTTCTATAATTCTTGCAATGGAAAACGCAGGAAAACTTATAGAAGACGAAGAACTTCGTGAACAAATAAAAGGTGCAGGAATTGGAACAAGTGCTACTCGTGGTGGAATTATAGAAAAATTAGAAAGAATAAAATACATAGAAATAAATAAAAAAACTCAAATTATTACTCCTACAAATAAAGGAGAAATTATATATGATATTGTCAATTTTTCTATGCCAGATATGCTAAATCCTAAACTTACTGCAAGTTGGGAAAAAGGCTTAGATATGGTTGCTAAAAAAGAAATTGAACCACAGGTGTTTATGACTAAACTTGAAAATTATATAAATTCAAAATTTAATAAATTAGTTGTTAAGATATAAACCATGGAGACGTTTTTGAACCAAATTAACAAAGTCACCATTGGTTCAAAAAAAGAAAGAGGAGAGAAAAGCTTTATTAAGCTAAACTCTCCAAAAGTTACTTATTTTGCTGCGTATGGGCAACGTACAGTGCCATTTTCGTCATTTACGCAGTTGTTTGGTATGATACCAAACTTCTTATGTGCTACTGCATGAGTCTTGGCATTACTGGAAGAATCCCAGCATGTACCTTTGCAAATGTTACAAAAATTTGTTGTGTCTACAGAACCCATAATTACCTCTTTCTGCCCTCCTATAGTTATTTGGAGGGACTTTTTGTGCTATAGTTTAAATGTTGCATATACTAATATTATACTTCAATTTACATAAAAAGTCAAATTGCCATAAAACAAATATAAAAAAGTATAAAAAATCTATAAAAAAGCAAAATAAAATAAAGACAAAAAAAGAAAGAAAGTGAAAAAATGAAAATATCATTTGTAAAATATGAAAAAGAAAGCAATTATCAAATTCCAAAACTATTAGGAATGAAAGTAGAAGAAATTCAAGAACCAGAAGAAATAGATGAAGCAATAAAAAATTTAAAAAAGGAGAAATACACAACAATCATAATTCCAAATGAATTAGCAAGTTTTTCACAAGATATAATAAATAAATACAAATATGATAACAAATTAAATATTATAATAACACCATAAAAAATTTATAAAAACAATCATAAATAAAAAACAACCTCATATACATTTATAAAGAAAAACTGTAAGGAGGTAAAAAATGATAGAAGCACAAAGAGAAAACTTAAGTATAAATAAATTAATAGCAGAAAAAAAAGAAATCATATTTGCAGAAGGAGATATGATAGTACCAGATTCAAAACCTGATATTTTAAACACAATTAGTACAAGTGGTGTTGTATCAATTTACAAAAAAGAGGTACAAAGTGAAAAAGTAAGACTAGACGGAACTGTAAATGCCTACATAATGTATATGCCAGACGGTGCAGATGACACAGTAAGAGGGCTAAACACAAGTGTTGATTTTTCAGAAAACTTAAATATACCAAATTGCCAAGAAGGCATGGAAGCAATTTCAAATATTAAAATAAAATCAATAGAAGCAAAAGTAATAAATGGAAGAAAAATAGGAATTAAGGCAACATTGGAAGTGAACTTAAAAATATATTCAAATGAAGAAGTAGAAATAATAAATGAAGTACAAAATGAAGAAGATGTTCAAATTTTAAAAGAAGATTTAAAATTAAATTCTTTAGTAGGTACAGGAACCACAAAAATTTATGCCAAAGACAATATTCAAATCGATAGTATGGATAATTTAGCAGAGATTTTACAGGCACAAGTATGTCTAGTTGATAAGGATATAAAAATTAGTTATAACAAAGTTTTAACAAAAGCAGAGGCAGAAATAAAAATAATGTATTTAACAGAAGACAATAGAATAAATGTTGTTACATATAAAATACCAGTAGTTGGATTTATAGATATAGCAGATGTATCTGAAGAAAATATTTGTGATGTAAATTATGAAATAAAAAATATAATTATAAAGCCAAATTCACAAGATGAGCACTCAATATATGTAGAAATAGAAATAGAAGTAACATGCTGTGCTTATGAAGAAAAACAAATTAATTTAATTCAAGACATGTACAGTCCAACACAAAATTTAACTTTTGAAAAAAAGCAAATAACAACAATGACAAACAAACAAAATGTAACAAATATTAAACAAATAAGAGAAAAAGTAAATTTAAATGATATACAAGGATTAAACCTGCTTGATGTTGAAACAGTTCCAACAATATTAAACGAAAATAAAATAAACACAAAAATCATGTATGAAGCCGAATTAAATATGAAATTTATTTTTGAAAATTCTCAAAAGCAAATCAATATAAAAGATGCAAAAATACCATTTGAATACACAATAGAAAATTTACAAAATGGAGAAATGTTAAATACAAATTGTGATATGGGAATAAAATCACAAGACTTTATAATTCAAGACGGAGGAGATATTAATTGTAATATTGATGTTCAAGCAGATACAAGCATGTATAGAACAGCAAATTTAAATATGATAGATAGCATACAAGAAGATGGTGAAAGAGAAGAACAAGATTATAGCTTAGTAATTTATATTGTAAAAAAAGGAGATACTTTATGGAACATAGCAAAAGAATTTGGAAGTACGGTTGATGGAATAGCAAGAACAAATGGAATAGAAGATAGAAACAAAATTTATCCAGGACAAAAACTATATATACCAAAATTTGAAAAAATTTCGGAAAAAGCTTATGAATAGTAAAATATATTCAAGACCACGAATCAAGATACCACCTATATTTTCCAATAATATAGGTGATAAAAATTTAAAAAGAAAACAAAAGATAGTAAAAATTTTTATAATAATGGTAATTGCATTTAGTACGGTAAAAATAGTATTAGATGCAATTTTGCCAATATTTGATACATTGTGTAAAGACAAAGCAAAATCAATAGCAACAATAATAGCAAACGAAGAAGCAACAAATGTAATGAAAGAACATACATATGATGAACTATTTACATTAGAAAAAGATAAAGATGGAAATATAACAATGATAAAATCAAATATAATTGCTATAAACGAAATAATATCAGATGTAGCAGTAAAAATTCAGAATAAAATAAATCAAAGGGGAAGAGAAAACATAGAAATAGCACTTGGAAGTTTCACAGGTTTTAAATTGCTTTCTGGAAAAGGACCAGGAGTGCCAATAAAAATATCATCAATAGGTAATGTAGAAACAGATTTACGCAGTGAATTTTCAGAAAAAGGAATAAATCAAACATTGCATAGAGTGTATTTGCAAGTAGATTGCGAAGTAAGCATATTAACTCCATATAATAGCATTACAGAAAAGGTTAGCAACCAAGTTTTGCTTATTGAAAATGTTATTGTAGGTAAAATTCCAAGTACTTATTATAATCTTGAAGGCTTTGATTCTAATAGTGCTTTGGAGATTATTGAATAAAACAAGAATATGTGGTCACCACACAAATTTAGGGGACTGGGCTCTAATTTTTCAAAATTTGAAATTAATCCACTTTTATGATATAACTGTCTTAAATATAGAAGTAAAACAAACTTAAAAAAATACTAGGGAAGAGGTATAAAAATGAAATTTGTAGTTCAAAGAGTAAAAAATGCACAAGTTGATATAGAAGGAAAAACAGTTGGAAAAATAGATAAAGGCTTCATGGTATTAATTGGAATAACACATACAGATACAAAAGAAGTAGCAGATTATTTAGTAAAAAAATTAATTAATTTACGAGTTTTTGAAGATGAAAATGGAAAAATGAATAAATCCTTAAAAGATGTTAATGGTTCATTACTTTTAGTGTCTCAATTTACATTGTATGCAAACTGCTCAAGTGGAAATAGACCATCTTTTACAGATGCTGCAAAACCAGATTTGGCAAATAAATTATATGAATATATTATAGAAGAATGTAGAAAACAAATTGATAATGTAGAAACTGGAATTTTTGGAGCTGATATGCAAGTTAGTTTAATAAATGAGGGACCAGTAACAATTATAATGGAAAAAAATGTAAAAAGATTTGACATAATATCAAAATGATGCTATAATAAAAGAGGTTTAACTAACGTATATACACCACTTACATAGGGAGAGAAGAAAATAGATATTTCTCTGTTAGTTAAACACGTGACTTATAATGTATTGGGGAAAAGAGGAATATTTATTAAGGTGGTTACTCTGCTTGGTTTTATCAGGCAGAGTTTTTTTATATAATCAGAAAAGTTATAAAATAAAAAAGAAAAAACATATAATGTTTTTTCTTTTTAAAATATTATCTTTTACTAAATTGTGGAGCTTTTCTAGCTTTTTTAAGACCGTATTTCTTTCTTTCTTTCATACGAGGATCTCTTGTTAAGAATCCGTTTGATTTTAAAGCAGGTCTAAATTCTATATTTGCAGCATTTAAAGCTCTAGCAATACCATGTCTGATAGCTCCAGCTTGACCTGTAAATCCTCCACCTTGTACTGAACAAATAACATCGTATTTATCAGTTGTATTTGTAACTGTAAGTGGTTGTCTTACTATAACTTTTAAAGTTTCTAATCCGAAAAATTCATCAATATCTTTACCATTAATAGTTATTTTTCCAGATCCTTCAACTAATCTAACTCTGGCAATTGAAGATTTTCTTCTTCCTGTTCCAGTGTAAACTATTTTTCCTGATTTAGCCATATTATTTTACCTCCCATACTTCTGGTTTTTGTGCTTGATTTTCATGTTCTGCTCCTGCATAAACTCTTAATTTTTTAAGTTGAGCTCTTCCTAAAGAGTTGTGTGGTAACATTCCTTTAATAGCTAATGTCATAGCTTTTTCTGGATTTTTTTCTAACATTACTCTTGCTGGAGTTTCTTTCATTCCACCAATGTATCCTGAGTGATGTCTATAAATTTTTTGATCCATTTTGTTTCCTGTTAAAATTACATCTTTTACGTTTAATACTATAACGTGATCACCTGTATCAATGTTAGGTGTAAATGTTGGTTTGTGTTTTCCTCTTAATAATTTAGCAGCTTCTGTTGCAACTCTACCTAATGGTTTGTTTGCTGCATCAATTATGTACCATTTGCTTTCTATTTCAGCCTTTTTTGGGCTATATGTTGTATTATTCATGGTAATAATTACCCTCCCTATAATTTAATTTTTTATTTTATATATGACATTTAAATAAAAACCACCGGGGAGAAGTTTATATTTAAATCATATTCTACATAATGCTTAAACATTTTATTACAAAAAAGCTATTTTGTCAATGATTTTTGGAAAATTTAACAAAAATTGCAATAATCAAGTTACAGTTCACAGCCAATAAAATTTAAATGTCGAATTTTGCGATGAAAAGTTCTTGCAAAATATAATATTTTATAGTATTATAGATTTAGTTTTTCATTTACTTTTAATTCAAAAAATTAATTCAAAAATCAAATTCCAATATTCAAAAAATCAAGACAAAAATAATACATTAAATAAGATAAAAATTTTTATTTTACCAAAGATTTTTTAGAAAACTATTGATAAAAATTCAAATTATAATTATAATTTAGAAAAATACAGTCAATCAAGCATATTAAAAAGTTTATAAAAATAAAAATTATAATAAAGAAATAAATGCAGAAAGGAGAGTATGGATAAGGGCAAAAACCATACAAAAATATATGATAAAAATAAACAAGGAAAAAAATGTAAAACATATTAAAGATAAAAAGCCGAAAAAAGAAGGCTTTATGCAAGGCGTTATAACATTAATGTTTTCACAAATATTAATAAAAATTTTAGGATTAGTATATACATTATATTTAACAAACAGGCCAGGATTTGGAGACAAAGGTAATGGAATATGTGCAAGTGGATATCAAATATATGCATTATTACTTACAATATCATCAATAGGAGTACCAAGTGCAATTTCAAAGTTAGTATCAGAAAGAGTTGCAGTTGGAGATAACAAAGGAGCACATAGAATATTTAAAATAGCATTTGCAACGTTTGCAATAATAGGGTTAGTAGGAAGTTTATTATTATTCTTTGGAGCAAATATAATTGCAAATCAATGGCTTCAAATACCAGATGCAGAAATGACATTAGTTGCATTATCACCAGCAATATTCTTTGTTACAGTAGCATCAGTTATGAGAGGATATTTTAACGGAAGACAAAAAATCAGTGTTGGAGCAAAATCACAAACACTTGAACAAGTTTTTAAAACATTACTTACAATTATAGTAGTAGAAATAGTTGCAATACTATCAAATGTATCAACAGAGTGGATGGCAGCAGGAGCAAACTTGGCAACTACACTTGCAACATTTTTAGGATTTAGTTATTTAGTTTTATACTACAAAATAGAAAGAAAAGAAGTCGCAGCAGAAATAAAAAATACAGTAAATTACAAATACGAAAGAGTATCAACAATAATAAAAAGAATTTTATTTGTATCAATTCCTATAACATTAACAGCTATAATGTCTTCTATAAATAAAAACGTAGATTCATTTACAGTTGTAAGAAATTTAAAAAACTTTATGCCAGAAGACCAAGCAACAGCATTATATGGAATTTTAGGAGGAAAAGTTGATACATTAACAAGCTTACCATTAGCAATAAATGTAGCATTTGCGACAGCACTAGTTCCTGCAATATCAGCAGCAAAGGCTAAAAACGATACCAAAACAATAAAAGAGAAAACATCATTTTCACTATTAGTATCAATGCTAATAGGTTTACCTTGTACTGTAGGAATGTGTGTATTTGCACAGCCAATATTAAATCTATTATTCCCAAATGCAAGTGATGGTGCATTAATATTACAAATAAGTGCATTAACAATAATCTTTACAATACTAGACCAAACAATAAATGGTGTATTACAAGGATATGGAAAACTAATGATACCAACAATTTCATTAGCAACAGGTGTAGTAGTTAAATTTATATTAAATATAACACTA
Source organism: uncultured Clostridium sp. (assembly GCA_900551615.1). Lineage (GTDB taxonomy): Bacteria > Bacillota > Clostridia > TANB77 > CAG-508 > CAG-269. Next base: position 12,795 of record URWN01000021.1, on the reverse strand, counting down.
GTTCCAAATCCAGAATTTGGAGTATATGGGGCTGCAATAGGTTCTGTGGTCTGCCACTTAGTAGCATTTTGTATAGCAATTACAGCTTTACGAAAAAATATAAAATTAAATTTAACATTTACGAAATCTGTTATAAAACCAACTATTGCAACAGCGATTATGGGAGTGTGTTCATATTTTATATATTTAACATTAAAAGGAATAATAATAGAAAGATTGGCTACAATAATAGCAATAATCTTTGCAGTTATTATATATGCACTAGCAATAGTAGTTTTAAAAGTTTTTTCAAAAGAAGAGATAAAAATGCTTCCAGCTGGTGATAAAATAGTAAAAGTTTTAGAAAAATTTAAAATTTATTAGAAAAAAAGAAGGATTTTATCGAAAGTTGGCGAATAGAAATAGTAAGTACAGTTATTGCTTAGTTCAGGCGATAAAAGTACATAAATATTTAAATCTTATAGGAGGTAATTTAAATGAACAAAGCTGAATTAATCGCAGCAATAGCTGCAAAAACAGGTGACACAAAAAAAGCAGCTGAAGCATCAGTAAACGCTTTTATTGAAACAGTTACAAATGCACTAGTAGAAGGAGATAAAGTTCAATTAGTTGGATTTGGTTCTTTTGAAGTTAGAAAAAGAGCTGCTAGAAAAGGTAGAAACCCACAAACTAAAGAAGAAATCAAAATACCTGCATCAAAAGCTCCAGTATTCAAAGCTGGTAAAGCATTAAAAGATTTAGTAAATAATAATAAATAATTTGTGAATATATAAATATATGAATTCGTATAGGAGAAGACTAGAAATGGTCTTCTTTTTTTACTTATAAATAATGACTATATGAATAAGGAAAAATAAAGGTATTTTATTTCCAATTCATATGGTGTTGATTTCATTCTTGTTACTATAACTATTGTAGTATATAAACTTCCTAATATTTCATGATATTTCATTTGTGCACATCTATGTTAGTTCATGTTTTACATGAACTTAATTGAGTTGTATAATAATTATTTAATTTATTTTACTAATAAATGTTGACAGATTAGTAAACAATGTATAAAATACATTTAGGAAAGGTATAATAGACTAATGATGAGGTGGTATAAGTGAAATATTTAGAAAAACAAATTTCTGACCTTTTAAAAGAAATAGAAAAATTACTTGAAAATGGAGAATATCAAAAAATTGACAATAAAAGAAAAGAGTTAGATAAATTATTAAAAGAATATATAGAAAATTTTAAATAGAAATAAAATACAATAGCATACGAATATAATTCATTTATACAATTCAAAAATTTTGATAATATAAACAAAAAAGTTAGGTGGTATAAATGAAAAAAACAAGTGTAATAAAAATCGGAAAAAATATTCAAACAATCAGAAAAAGCTACGGATATACTCAAGAAAAATTAGCAGAAGAAATAGAAGTATCTGTTAGATACATAAGTGACATTGAACAAGACAAATCAAAGCCATCATATGAAGTTTTAATCAAAATTTGTAATGTATTAAAAATTAGTCTAGACCAAATCTTTAGTGAATATATACATACTAAAGAAAACATAACTATGGAATATTCTTTAGCAGGTTTTGATAAGCTATCTAAAAAAGACAAAGAAACAATTGAAAATTTAATAATATACTTTAATAAAAGTAAAATGTAAATAATATAATCTTTAAAATAATTTTTCTTAAAAAATAAGAAAGATTATTTTTTTATGCATGAAAAAAACCTTGACTTAAATATTTAAAAAATAGTATAATTTTTATGATTAAATTAATGCACACAAGGAGACAAAAGATGAAAAAAAGAAAACATAGTAAATTAATAATAGACGAATTTAAAAGAACATTTCCACTATATATAATGGGGATGATATTTGAAATTATAGCATCATATATTTCATTATTAATATCACAAATAACCGGTAAAATATTAGATATGATATTACAAACAAACATAGCCAAAGAACAAATAATGCAAGAAATATATATACTACTATTCTGGTCAGCAATTATAATATTACCAAACTTAATAAAAAGATTATTTTATTATGCAGTTGGCAGAACATCTGATATGAAATTAAGAAGGGAAATCTATAAAAAATTACAATACGTAAAAGAAGATTACTACGAAACTACTGAAAAAGGAAAATTTTTAGCATATCTAACAAAAGAAATACCAATGATAAAAAAATTTCTTGGTGAATTTTTTCAAAATATCACCCATTTAGTTATGGTACCAGTTCTTGTAATTGTAATATCAGGTAAAGATCTAGATATAAGACTATCTATAATGTTAGTAGCGATTTTATCAGTAACATTAATCATTATATTAAAATTATATAAAAAGAAAAATATACTAGTAGAAGAGTCTAGAAAACAATATATAAATATGTCAAATGTAATCGAACAAAATACCAGTAATTTTACATTAATAAAATTGTATAACAATCAAGAAGAACAAGGAAAAGTATTTAACAAAAACAATAAAATAATGCAAGAAAAAGATTATCAAGTTGGAAAAATAGATAATACAATAAATAATACTACCAATATAGCAGAAGGCTTATCATACATTTTGACAGTAATATATAGTGTAATTTGTATAAAAAATGGACAAATGACAGTTGGAGACTTAACTGTTTTTATAGCATTTATAGATAAAATGTTTGGAGGCATTAGTAACAGGATAAATAAAATTACAAGTTCAATTGTATATTTTAAGCAATCTGTTAATAGGATGGATCAAATTATGAGTTTAGATATATATAATACAAAAAATAAACAAATAATAGATGAAATAGATACCATAAAGGTAAATAATTTGAGTTATAAATATCCAAACAATAACAAATATGTATTAAAAGACATCAATTTTGAAATAAATAAAAATGATAAAATAGGAATTATAGGATTATTTGGAAGCGGAAAAACAACACTTATGAATATTATATCAGGTTTATATGAAATAGAAGAAAATAAAGTATTCATTAATGGTGTTGATATAACAAAAATAAATAAATATAGTGTATTTAATAATATAAGTTATATTTTACAAAAAGTAATCCTTCTAGATGATACAATCAAAAATAATATTACATTAGAAAATACATATGATGGCAAGCAAATTATAAACGCCACAAACAATTCATGCATTTTAGAAGACATTTTTAAAATGGAAAATGAATTTGAAGAAATAGTAGGTGAGAATGGACATAAATTATCAGGAGGACAAAAACAAAGAGTTGTAATAGCAAGAAATCTAATTACTGATAAAGACTTTATTATATTAGATAATATTTTTTCTGCATTAGATAATAATACTGAAAAGGAAATATTAAATAATATTATGCAAATGAAAGAAAAAACAATAATTAATATTGCAAATAAAGTAACAGATGTAAAAGATATGGATAAAATTTATTTGATGGTAGATGGTAAATTTGTAGATAATGGAACACATGATGAATTATTATCAAGAAATAGTATTTATCAAGAGATGTACCAATATGAAATGGCAGGTGAGTTAGTTGACTAGTATAATAAAGAAAAATAAAATAACAATAATTACAATAGCTATTTTATTAGTTTTAGTCAATATTTTAAATGTTTTGGCACCATATTTTCTAAAATTAATAATTGATAAAATCACAACAAATGACTTTCGGTAAATCCATTTTAATTATTGTGGCACTATATATTTTAACAAGAATTTTAATAATTTTAGTTGAAGTTGTAAGAAATAAAAAAACAAATTTATTATCTAACAAGATGTTAAATGAATTAAGAAGCAAAATTTTTAACAAAGTCTTATCATTAAAAATTAATGATTTTGAAAAATTTCCATCTTCTGATATTTATACTAGGTTGACAGTTGATGCAGAAAATGTAAAAACACTATTTTCAGAAGATATACCAGTAATTTTAAATGATATAGTAAATATTGTTTTTATGTTTATTACTATGTTTATAATAAATACAAAATTAGCATTTATAGGCACTATAATTACAATAGTATTTGCTATAAATGAATCTTTAATTATAAAAAAACTAAAGCAAATTCAAAAACAAACAGTGAAAAAACGTGATTTACAAAATAAAGAGTATTCAGAAACATATAATAAGAGCAAATTAACAAAGTTCTTTTCTTTAGAGGATAAGAATATAGATAAAGTTAATAAATTACTCAAAGAAGAATTAAAATTGAGGTATAAACATATTTGGATAGATTCACTTCCTTGGCCAATAAGCGTATTAGTAGAGGCTATAACAATGTACGCAATTTTATATTATGTACTAAATATTGATAGTGGAATATCATTGGGAACAGTTTATATTTTCCTATATTATATTAGACAATGTTTTTCACCATTAAAAGAATTATTTAATCAAATAGAAGAGATTCAAACATCTCAAGTATCATTAGAAAGAATCAATACAATTTTATCAATACAAGAAAAAGAAGAGATAAACAAAGGCTTAAATATTGAAAATCTAAAAGGAAATATAGAATTTAACAATGTTTCATTTGCTTATGATAAACAAAGTATTTTAAGTGATATTTCATTTAAAATTAGTGCAGGAGAAAAAACTGCAATTGTTGGAAGAACACGGTGTAGGTAAAACAACTATTACTAAAATTCTTATGAGATTATATCCTATAACAAAAGGAAAAGTCACAATAGATGGATATGATTTAAATGAACTATCAATAAAATCAATAAGAAATAATATTACCTACATATCTCAAGATTCATATATTTTTAAGGATACTGTAAGAAAAAATATTGTACTAGAAAAAAATGATATTTCAGATAAGCAAATTTTAGATGTTATGGAACAAATTGGAGCTATTCCATTATTAGAAAGATTAGATAATGGACTAGATGAGGTTGTTGATGTAAATAGGTTATCAAAGGGTGAATTACAAGTTATTGCTTTCATAAGAGCAATAGTCCATAAGGCTAATATTTATATTTTTGATGAGCCTACTTCTAATATTGATTTGAGGACAGAAAAGATGATACAGAGAATTATTGATAAAATTTCAAAAAATAGTACAGTTATAATTATTGCTCATAGATTGTCTACTATTCAAAATGTGGATAGAGTTTTGAAATTGAAAGATAGCAGTATTTTGAGTAATTAAAATGAATTTATTAAATAAGATACTAAAAAAATTAAAAATTTTATTGACAAATAACTGAATAAGGTGCTAAAATAAGTAACATAATAATAAAAAATATATTGCGCTTGAACAATACAAAGCAATTAGAAGTAACTAAAAGAGAAAAAGGGTCACCGGCTGAAAGCCCTTTAAGGTCAACCTAAATTGTGAAACACATTGGAGCAATTTTTATAAAGTGGAAAATATTTGCAAAGCAAATATTTTCAAGCTGGGTGGTACCGCGGAATTATTTCGTCCCTGCATTTTGCAGTGGACGTTTTTTGATGCTCATTGCAAAAAAGTTGTCAAAAGGGACGCCCTTTTTTGACAACAAATAATCTTGTCAAAAGGGACGCCCTTTTTTGACAACAAATAATCTTGTCAAAAAGGGGCATCCCTTTTGACAACTTTTGGGAGGTAGTTAAAAATGAACGAGTACAAAACACATACTTGTAATGAAATCAGTCTAGAAGACGTAGGAAAAAAAGTTAGAATTGCTGGATGGGTACAAACTATCCGTGACTTAGGAGGGTTAGTATTTCTAGATATCAGAGATATGTATGGAATAACACAAGTTGTAACATCAGGAGAGGCAAAAGATGTTGACTTTGCATCACATATTCCAATTGAGTCAACAGTTACAGTTTATGGAACAGTAAAAAAGAGAGATGAAGAAACTGTAAATCCAAAATTAAAAACAGGACTTGTTGAAATCAAAATTGAAGAAATCAAAATTTTAGGAAAAAGAACAAAAAATATTCCATTTGAAATTAATACAAATCAAGAAATAAGAGAAGATTTAAGATTACAATACAGATATTTAGATTTAAGAAATGAAAGACTACAAAATAATCTAAAACTTCGTGCACAAGTTTTGCAATTTTTAAGAAATCAAATGCAAGAACAAGGATTCTTAGAGGTACAAACACCAATACTTACAAGCTCATCACCAGAAGGAGCAAGAGATTATTTAGTACCAAGTAGATTACATCCAGGAAAATTCTATGCATTACCACAAGCACCACAACAATTTAAACAATTATTAATGGTATCTGGAATTGATAAATACTTCCAAATAGCACCATGCTTTAGAGATGAAGATGCAAGAGCAGACAGAGCACCAGGAGAATTTTATCAATTAGACATGGAAATGAGTTTTGCAACACAAGAGGACGTATTCCAAGTAATGGAACCTGTAATGTATAATACATTTAAAAAATTCTCTGATAAAAAAATAGCAAAATATCCATTCCCAAGAATCACATATAAAGAAGCAATGCTTAAATATGGTTCAGACAAACCAGATTTAAGAAACCCATTATATATTATAGACCTATCAGAATTCTTTAAAAAATGTACATTTAAGCCATTTATAGATAGAACTGTAAGAGCAATAAAAGTTGAAGGTCATATGTCAAAGGGATTCCACGAGAAGATGTTAGCATATGCAATGTCAATTGGAATGCAAGGGCTTGGATACTTAGAAGTTCAAGAAGATATGAGCTTTAAAGGTCCAATTGATAAATTTATACCAGATGACTTAAAGAAAACTTTAATAGAATTAGCAGATTTAAAACAAAATGATACAATATTTTTTATTGCAGATAATGAAAAAAGAGCAACAGAACTTGCTGGTCAAATAAGAACAGAATTAGGAAATAGATTAAATTTAATAGATGAAAATGTATTTCAATTTTGTTGGATAATAGATTTCCCAATGTTTGAATTAGATGACCATGATAAATTAGCATTTAGCCATAATCCATTTTCAATGCCACAAGGAGGTTTGGAAGCATTAGAAAATCAAAATCCATTAGAAATACTTGCATATCAATATGACATAGTTTGTAACGGTATTGAACTTTCTTCTGGTGCAGTTAGAAACCACGATATTCAAATAATGTTGAAAGCGTTTGAAATGGCTGGTTACACAGAGGAAGAAGTAAAAACAAAATTTGGAGCATTATATACAGCATTTCAATTTGGTGCTCCACCTCATGCAGGAATTGCACCTGGTATTGATAGAATGTTGATGCTTTTATCAAATTCAGATACTATTAGAGAAGTTATTGCATTCCCATTAAATAGTAAGGCACAAGATTTGATGATGGGGGCTCCTGGTAATGTAAGAAGAGAACAATTAAGAGATGTGCACATTGAAATTATAAAGAAATAGTGTTTATTATATAAGATAGTATTCGATAGTTCTTGACAAAAACATACAGATAAGTTAATATATACTTGCCGACTTGCTTAGTGGCAGGGAGGAGGTTACTTTTGTTGAAGGAACTACTCAAAGTGTTGAAACTTTATTTGATTTACTTAATTGTAAAGAACTTAGGGGATTAGACAAAAAGAAAAAGACTAGGAATGCTATGGAAGGCTCCTAGTCTTTTTTATTACTTTTGTTTTTAGAACTACTTCGACGTCTTGAGTGTATTATAACTCATATTTTATTATATGTCAAATTTTTTATTTTATTATTGTAATTTTACGCATTTGAGTATATAATAAAAAAGGTTTTTAAGGAGGAGAGATAAGGTGAAAGTTAGTAAAGAAGAAATATTACACATTGCCAAATTAGCAGATTTGGAAATTAAAGACGAAGAAATTGAAAAATATGCGCTTAATTTGCAAGACATATTAGACTTTGCGGAAGTAGTAAATAACGCACCTGTTGATGGACTTGATGTTACAGTTGGTGCAAATGAAAAGAAAAATGTTTTTAGAAAAGATGAGATTAATATATTTGAAGATAATGAAGCATTATTGCAAAATGCACCATCAGAGGAACAACATATGTTTAAGATACCAAAAGTCATAAATTAATGTCCTTTTCGGGACGGTTCTGTTTGGGATATCGTGATAAAAAAGGACATCATTGAAAATGAATAGAGCTGTTATTTTATAAATTTTAATGAGAAAGGGATTAATCAATTATATATATAATTGATTATACGAAAATAGCATATGAATATAGGAATAGATATAGATGATACAATCACAAAAACTAGTGAAGAAACTGATATTTATGCAAAAGAATATACAGAAAGTATATTGAAAAGAAAATTTGAACCTCAAAATATAAAAATCTTTGATCCAATGTGGGCAAAACATTTATATAATTGGACAGATGAAGAAAATGACAAGTTTTGGGATTTATATTATGAAAAAATAATGGAAAATGTTAAACCAAAAGAAGATGCAGTTGAAGTAATAAATAATTTATCTGTAAAAAATAATATAATAATTATTACAGCTAGATGGGATAGAGAAAGTGGAATTATAGCAAAAATAACAAAAGAATGGCTAAAGAAAAATAAGGTAAATTATACAAAAATTTTTATTGGTCATACAGATAAAAGAAAAATATCAGAAGAATGTAAAATAGATGTATTCATAGACGATAGTTATAAAACTTGTGAACAAATTGCGGGACTTGGTATAAAAACATATATGATGGATTCTAGAATAAATAAAACTTTAGAAGAAAAAAATTGGAAAAGAGTTTATTCTTGGAAAGATTTTGAAAAAGAAATGTCCATTTTGGGACAGATGTCCTAAAAAGAACCGTCCCCAAAAGGACATTTCAAATAATAAGAGATAATAAGAGTGAAGGGAGAAAATGTGATGGATATAACAGAATTAACAGTACATGAATTGCAAGAAAAATTAAAAAACAAAGAACTTACAGTAACGGAAATAACAAAAGCATATGTAGACAGAATAAATGACAAAGAAGAAGATGTACAAGCATTTGTTACAACACTAACAGATGAAGCATTAGAGCAAGCAAAAGATGTACAAGAAAAAATAGATAATGGAGAAATCAGTGGAGATTTCGCAGGAATTCCAATAGGAATAAAAGACAACATGTGCACAAAAGGTGTAAAAACAACATGTAGTTCTAAAATGTTAGAAAACTTTGTTTCACCATATGATGCAACAGTTGTTGAAAAATTAAATGCAGAAAATATGATAGATTTAGGAAAACTAAACATGGACGAATTCGCCATGGGTGGTTCAACAGAATACTCATATTTTAAGAAAACAAGAAATCCTTGGAACTTAAATAAAGTACCAGGAGGTTCTTCAGGAGGGTCAGCAGCAGCGGTTGCAGCAAACCTTGTTCCATGGGCACTTGGTTCAGACACAGGAGGTTCAATAAGACAACCAGCAAGTTTCTGTGGAGTAGTAGGACTAAAACCAACATATGGACTAGTTTCAAGATATGGACTAGTAGCATTTGCATCATCACTTGACCAAATTGGTCCAATCGCAAAAGACGTAAGAGATAGTGCAATGCTTTTAAATCTAATAGCAGGACATGATGAAAGAGATACAACATCTGCAGAAATGCCTAAAAAAGATTACACAAAAGCATTAAAAAATGATGTAAAAGGTTTAAAAATAGGAGTTCCAAAAGAATTCTTTGGTGAAGGAATAAATTCAGAAGTAAAAGAAACATTACAAAAAGCAATAGAAAAATACAAAGAACTTGGAGCAGAAGTTGAAGAATTTTCTCTAGATATTGCTCAATATTCACTAGCAACATATTATATAATTGCATGTGCAGAAGCAAGTTCAAACTTAGGAAGATTTGACGGAATACGTTATGGATACAGAACACCAGAATTCAAGAACTTAAAAGAATTATATAAAAAATCAAGAAGTGAAGGATTTGGAGAAGAAGTAAAAAGAAGAATAATCCTTGGAACATATGTATTATCATCAGGATATTATGATGCATATTACAAAAAAGCACAACAAGTTAGAACATTAGTTATGAATGAATTTAACAAAGGATTTGAAAAATATGATGTTATATTAACACCAACATCTCCAACAGTAGCATTTGATATTGGTTCAAGATCAAATAATCCATTAGAAATGTATTTAGCAGACATATGTACAGTATCTGTAAACATTGCAGGCCTTCCAGGAATATCAATACCAGTAGGTATTGACAAAGATGGAATGCCAATTGGTATGCAATTAATAGGAAATAGATTCCAAGAAGAAACTATTTTAAATGCAGCATATACACTAGAACAAGAAATTAAATTTAGAGACAATTATAAGCCAGAATTCAAAGGAGGTGCTGAGTAATGTCAAGAAGTGATTATGAAGTTGTAATAGGACTAGAAGTTCACGCAGAACTTTCAACAAAAACAAAAATATTCTGTTCATGTCCAACAGAATTTGGTGCAGCACCTAATACACATGTATGCCCAGTTTGTATGGCAATGCCAGGAACACTACCAGTTTTAAACGAAAAAGTTGTTGAATATGCAGTAAAAGCAGGTTTGGCTACAAACTGTGAAATATCAAGAGACAGTAAAAATGATAGAAAAAATTACTATTATCCAGATTTACCAAAATCTTATCAAATATCACAATTTGATAAACCACTATGTGAACATGGATATATTGAAATTGAAACAACAGAAGGCAAAAAGAAAATTAGATTATTAAGAATCCATATAGAAGAAGATGCCGGAAAACTAAACCATGACGACTTTGGAGGAGGAAGCTTAGTTGATTTAAACAGAGCAGGAGTTCCTTTAATAGAAATGGTTTCTGAACCAGACTTAAGAAGTGCAGAAGAAGTAGAAGCATATTTAAGAAAATTAAAATCAATACTAGAATATATTGAAGTTTCAGACTGTAAAATGCAAGAGGGATCTTTAAGAGCAGATGTCAATGTATCTGTTCATAAACCAGGAACACCATTTGGAACACGTACAGAAATGAAAAATATGAACTCATTTAGAAGCATTACAAGAGCTATCGAATATGAAATAGATAGACAAATTGATGTATTAGAAGAAGGCGGAAAAGTAGAACAAGAAACATTAAGATGGGATGATGTATCTGGAAAAACATTTTCAATGAGAGACAAGGAAGATGCACAAGACTATAGATATTTCCCAGACCCAGACTTAGTTGCAATAAAACTTTCAGAAGAATATATTGAAAATATTAAGAAAACTCTACCTGAATTACCAGAGACTAGAAAAGAAAGATATTTAAAAGAATATGAATTATCTGAAAAAGATGCAAATATTATTACAGCATCAAAATATTTATCAGATTTATTTGAAAGTGCAATAAAGGTATGTAATAATCCAAAAGCAGTTAATAACTGGATTATATCAGATATATCAAGAATTTTAAATGAAACTGAAACAGAGCCAATTGCTATCCCATTTGATGGAAATCAATTAGGAAAATTAGTTATTTTAATTGATAAAGGTACAATTAGTTCAAGTATTGGTAAAAAAGTACTAACAGAATTATTTGAAAATCCAAGAGATCCAGAAGATATAATAAAAGAAAAAGGATGGATTCAAATTTCTGATGAAGGTGCAATTAAAGAGGTTGTTTCTAAAATATTAGAAGCAAATCCACAATCAATTGCGGATTATAAAGCAGGAAAAGACAGAGCATTAGGATTTTTGGTTGGTCAAGCAATGAAGGAAACAAAAGGAAAAGCAAATCCAAAAATGTTAAATGAGATGTTCTTAGCTGAATTAAACAAATAGAAAAAGGGATTACGGAGTACCACTCCGAATCCCTTTTTCTTTTTGAAGATTATAAGTAATTATTATATATTAATATTTAAAGAAAAAGTCATTATGGAAGACCTGAAACAGCATTTTTTCTAAAAATATTAATATATAATAATTACAAAAATGATTTACAAGAAAGGGATTCATAGTGGTGGCCCAATAATCCTTTATATAATTTGTTTTTTTATCCCATCAACAACAAAACCACAAATAACAAACTCAATACCAAAAATCAAACTTAATTTAAACAAAATAAATCCAACAGTAAAAAGTATAGGAATTGTAAATGTAAAATTATATGTAAGAAGAATTGCAAGTGAAACCAAGCAAATCATAAAGCAAAACTTTAATCCATGGCTCATAATTAGTTTTGTTAATTTATCAAGATTTTTAAAACTATTAATAACTTTTTTTAACATAATCATCACCTATACAAATAGTAACATCAAAAAATATAAATATCAATGGAAAAACATACCAGATATAAATAAAAGAAAAAAGAACTTCTATAAAAAATAGAACTTCTTTTTAAAACAAAAACTATGCATAATTTTCATTTTTAGCCTAAGCCATAGCTGCATTTAATTTTTTTGATAAACTAGATTTTTTTCTAGCTGCTGTGTTTTTAACAATAACACCTTTTGTACAAGCTTGATCAATTTTTTTTGTAGCTTCTGAAAATAAAGTTTTAGCTTCTTCCATATTTCCAGCTTCAATAGCTTGTTCGAATTTTTTAACAGCTGTTTTATATGCAGATTTAATCATATTATTTCTTAAAGTTTTCTTTTCAATTACTTTAACTCTCTTTTTTGCTGATTTAATATTTGGCATGTGTTTTGCACCTCCTCTTAGTCAATATTTCATTATAACATTGACTATTTTATCATATATTTCCACTTTTGGCAAGTGATTTACAGAAAATTTTTAAAATGTAAAATTTAAACTGTTACAATTCACAGTCCGTAAAATTATTGTTTGTGTGGCGCCCCTTCCACTTGGGTAATTATATATATTTGAGATTTCGTCCTGTTCATTGCGTTCAAAAAGAA
>URWN01000020.1 GCA_900551615.1 uncultured Clostridium sp. | reverse complement strand
GCATTCCTCAGTTTTTTATTTAAGATTTTCTATTTTTCACTCCAATCAAACGAACGAAATCTCAAATATATATAATTACCCAAGGTGAAGAGGGTGCCACACAAACAATAATTTTAAGGACTGTGAATTGTAACGGCATGTCGCTCAATTCCGAAAAAATTTCAAAAAAATGTTGAAAAATGGTAATTGGTTGTGCTATAATAGAAATCGGTTAAAAAAGGGAGGAATAAAAATGAAACAATTAAGAAAAACAAAAATAGTTGGAACAATAGGACCAGCAAGTGAAAACAAATTAGAAGAATTATTTGAAGCTGGTTTAAATGTAACAAGAGTTAACTATTCTCATGGAAGCTGGGATGAACAATCTGAAAAAACAGAAAACATAATCAGATTAAGAAAAGAATTAGATATACCAGTAGCATTATTATTAGATATGAAAGGTCCTGAAATAAGAACAGGAATGTTATACACAGGAAAAAATAAAAAAATAGAATTAAAAGATGGACAAAAATTCACATTATTCAATGAAGATATTGAAGGAAACGAAGAAGGAGTTTCTGTAACATATAAAGAATTATATAAAGACGTACAACCAGGTACAAAAATATTAATAGATGATGGAGCAATTGAATTAAAAGTTGACGAAGTTACTGGAAAAGATATAGTTTGTACAGTAGTTCATGGAAATGGATTAGGAAGTAGAAAAACAATGAACTTACCTGGAACAGTAATTAGATTACCAGGTTTAGCTGAAAAAGATATAGCAGATTTAAAAACAGCTTGTGAACATGATTATGATTTTGTTGCAATTTCATTTGCAAGAAACTTAGATGATGTAAGACAAGTAAGAAAAGTATTAGATGAAAATGGTGGAAAAGACATTCAAATAATAACAAAAATTGAAAATGTTGAAGGTATATCAAATTTAGATAACATATTATTAGAAGCAGATGCTCAAATGATTGCTAGAGGAGATATGGCAACAGAAACAGACTTTACAGAACCACCTGTAATTCAAAAAAGAATAATCAAAACATCTAACAGATTATGCAAACCAGCTATAACAGCTACACAAATGTTAGAATCAATGACACACCAACCATTACCAACAAGAGCAGAAGCTAGTGATGTTGCAAATGCTATCTATGATAGAACAAGTGCAATAATGTTATCTGGAGAATGTGCTCAAGGTGATTACCCAGTTGAATGCGTTCAAACAATGGTTAAAATAGCAAATAGAGTTGAACCAGAAATTAATTACTGGAAGAGATTTAAAGAAAATGATAATATGGATTTATCAGATTTTGAAACAAAAGTTGCATATTCAACATGTGTTACAGCAATGAATATGGAAGCAGATGCAATTGTATGCTATACAAATTCAGGAGATTCTGCAAGAAAATTAGCAGGTCTTGGAGCAGGATGCCCAATTTTAGCTATAACAGATAATAGAAGAACATTTAACCAATTAGCATTAGCTTGGAACGTAACTCCAGTTTATGTTGAAAAAAATGATAACATTGATACAACAGTTGAAAATGGAATTAAAAAATTACAAGATAAAGGTATATTAGAAAAAGGAGATACAATAGTAATTTCAGGAGGATCTAGTATATTACCAAATGCTGAAGAAAGCAAAGTTGTTGCAAGTGTTGCAAAAATTTAGTTAATAAAATTACAAAAATAAAAACTAGTATGATTATTTCTACTAGTTTTTATTTTATGTTATTTTTGTTATATAAAGATAATTATATAATAAATGTATATATCCTTAAAATAATTAGTAGTAGCAAATGTCGAAAATCCTCATATAATAAAAATAAAGGAGGAAACAAAATGTTTGGAAGAAGAAAATGTTATTGTATGAATAATAATTATCAAAACAATTCATGTGAAGAGCAAAACGACATAATGGAAGATAAATGCTCAAATATAGGCAATATGAATTTTAGTTGTAATCAAAACGAATATATGGATTGTTGTGAATGTGGATTTGAAGAAGAAGACAATGTATTTCCAGAAAATCCAATGTTAGGTCAAAGTTATGTACCAATCCAATATATGGATAAAACATTTAAACCATGTGTAGGACTAAAAATGGGAACAATATTTCCAGAATTAGTTAGCCCATATACTCCATGTCAATCTATGCGTGAAATAGAGTATATAGCAGCAACAAATACTATAAAGGAGGGCTGTAACAAATGTCAATAGAAGAAGATAGAACAATAGATTGTTGTGAAAAGGAAGAAATGTTACAACAAATAAGATGCTACGATTTTGCAATAACTGAACTTGCTTTATATTTAGATACACACCCAACAGACGATAAAGCACTTTGCTTACACAGAAAATATTGCAGAGAAGCAAAAGACTTAAAAGATAAATATCAAAAAGTTTATGGTCCTTTAACTATAAATTTCCCTTGTAATAAATGGAGATGGCTTGAAGAACCATGGCCTTGGGAAGGAGGAATGAACTAATGTGGACTTATGATAAAACATTACAATATCCAATTAATATAAAATGTCCAGATCCAAGATTGGCAAAAGTAATAATATCTCAATATGGTGGACCAGATGGAGAATTAGCAGCATCTCTAAGATATTTATCTCAAAGATTTGGTATGCCAGACCAAAATGCAAAAGCAATATTAAATGATATAGGTACTGAAGAATTAGCTCACTTAGAAATGGTAGGAACAATAGTGCATCAATTAACAAAAGGTGCATCAATAGAAGAAATAGAGAAAGCAGGATTAGGACCATATTATACAGACCATGGTGTTGATGTGTATCCACAATCAGCAGCAGGAGCACCATTTACAGCAGCATATATAGCATGTAAAGGTGATCCAATTGCAAACTTACAAGAAGACTTAGCAGCAGAGCAAAAAGCTAGAGCAACTTACGAAAAATTGATAGATTTATGTAGAGATAATCCAGATGTAATAGATCCACTAAGATATTTAAGAGAAAGAGAAGTCGTGCATTTCCAAAGATTTGGTGAAGCACTACGTGGAGTTCAGGATAAACTAGCAGAGAAAAAATTTTATATGAATGATTGTAAATAATAGAAATAATTCCCTCAGGTATATAATACTGGGGGAATATAATTTTTAAATATAAAGACAAATATTTGACTTCACATAATATAAATGATATACTATATAAGTAAAATCTTTAATATTAAAGGAGGAAGTCTTATGTTACAACATTCAGGCAAGGTGTTCTTTAGAGTATCAACCATTGACAGAGAGGAAGGACGAAATCCGAAAGTCTATCTCGATATCTTTGAGAGAGACAGTCAGCGGTTAATAGGTCAAATGAGATTTAACTCTGATCCTATATACTCGAAAAAGAAAGAAGATATCCGAATGGCATTTGATGTTCTTAAAACATCAATGATATCACCGACAAACGGTGGTGCACAGATGCTGGAGGATATAGTTGTTGGCGGTATTTTATGGGTGATGAAAGACAATCATTATACGTATCCGTTTGTGCCGAATGTCTATATGGTAGTTCATTCTTATGAACAGGACGAACCGATAATGAAGGACATTAATGACAAGATTGTAGAAATTTTGGCGAAAGTTGGTGCAAAACACGACAAAAGTATGATGCGAATTTCTTGTAACGATGTTGACTTAGAGTATGTAAAACGAATAATTAATCGCTATTAAGTTGAAGAAAGCCATGAGTTTAAAACTTGTGGCTTTCTTCAGTATCAATGTTTGAACTTTATTGTTTTAGTATTATGGAAATAATGCTTGATAAATTAATAAAAAATAGTTTGACAAAGTTATACATAAATATTAAAATATAAATAGGTGATAAAATGAAAACAAAAGAAAACAAGATAAAAATAACACTAAAAACAATAATATATTCAGTATTTGCTTTCTTTACTATTTTATATATAGTAATGTTTTTTAATATGTACTTTCCGATAAATAAAGCATATGCAAAAGAAACAACAACAAATTTAAAAAATGAAAATACAAGTAACGGCCAAAAAATAAGTAATGCGGATCAAATAGATGTAGAAAAAATAATAAATGAAAATACGAATAATGGACAAACAGAACAAATAACAAAAAAAGAAGAAACATTGGAATATTTAACACAATATAGAACAAACAAAGAGATACCAAAAGGAATATCAGTAGTTGTACAAGAAGGAAGACAAGGAAAACAAGAAATAACAATAAAAACAACATATGATAAAGATGGAAATCAAATAAAAGAAGAACAAACAAAAGCAACAATAACAAAAGCATCAGCAAATAAAATAATAGAGATAGGCGGAGCAAGTTATACAAGCAATTATAAAGTAAAAGTCGGAGATAAAATATATGTTACATCTGATGAATTAGCAGTAAGAGCAGAAGCAGAAGAAGAAAGTAGAAAAATAACAACACTAAAAAAGGATGACGAATTAAAATTATTAGAGATAACTCAAAACTGGTATAAAATATCATATCAAAATATAATAGGATGGGTTAAATCTGAATGCACAATATACATAAATCCAAATGCAAGTGAAGAACAAAAACAAACAATATTAGAAACAAAAACAAAAGAACAACTATTAGCTACACTTAGTATAAATATGCAATTAAACAAACCAAGTGGATTAACATTAGAACAATTTAAAAAAGTATTATCAGATAGCAAAGATAAAAATAAAATATTTGAAAATAATGCAGAATATTTTTACTATATAGAAAAACAATATAATATAAATGGAATATTTGTTGCGTCTGTAGGAATTCATGAAAGTGGATGGGGAACATCTAAAATAGCAGTGCAGAAAAATAATTTATTCGGATATGGAGCATATGA
This sequence comes from uncultured Clostridium sp., assembly GCA_900551615.1. Lineage (GTDB taxonomy): Bacteria > Bacillota > Clostridia > TANB77 > CAG-508 > CAG-269. The sequence goes on along the minus strand of URWN01000020.1, from coordinate 18,495 downwards.
TTCAAATCCGTATAATGGAGCTTATAATTTTTCTAATTATTCAGAAAGTATAGATCTGCTAGCAAGGGTATTTGTAAAATATTATTTGAATCCTGCTGGGACAAGTATTTATGGAGGAGAAAAAGCAGTTGGTTCATATTATAATGGAGCAACATTAAAGGGTATTAATACCAAATATGCGAGTGATAAAAATTGGGCAAATGCGGTTTTTTCTCATATGCATTATTTATATAATAAATTGTAAATTTTTTGTAAAATTCCTTGATATTTTTTTGAAGTTATTGTATGATATATAGGTATAAAAAACGTAAAAAAATAAGTAGTTTTAGGAAAATAAGAAAGGGGCTAAAATAATGAAAAAAACATTAGCAATATTCACAATATTAGTAATGATAATGGGAATATTTACTTTTTCAAGTAAAGTGTATGCAGAAGAAAAAGCTATAGATGAGAAAACAGAGAGTAAACTTGTAGAAATAAAAGATACACAAACAAAATCATTAGAAGACTATCAAAAAAAATATGGTTCAGATTCATATGGATTAGTAGCATATATTTTAAATTTAGTAAGAATATATAGTATACCATTTTGCTTTATAGGAATAGCAATAGGGGCTATACATCAATATGTAATAGGTATCAGAAAACTAGATACACTAGAAAAAGGAATGGGGTTAATTGTAACTTTTGTTACATTATTAATAATATGCCAAATTTTACCTTTAGCATTTGCAATGTTTGTAAAATTTGGAAGGGGGTAACAAATGAAAGTTTTATTTGCAGTAAGTAATGAAGAGGTCTCTGAGGCAATAGTAAAGAGATATCAAAAAAATTATAAAGAAATTATTTCATACAAAAATGTATATTACTTCAATGCAATACTAAAAGAATTACAAAAGGATAAAAACTATGACAGAATAGTAATAAGTGAAGAATTAGAGGCATTTACAAATACACAATATTCACAAATAGATAAATTTATATTCGATAAATTAGATAGTATTAGTGATGAAGCATCAAATTTAAAAGGTGATGATATTCCAATAATTTTGATTTGTTCAGATAGAAGAGAAAAATCTGAAGAAATGTTAGTAAAATTATTTGGAATAGGAATTTATAATGCCTTAATTGGAAATGACAGAAGTGTTGATAATGTTTGTCAATTACTAAATAAACCAAGATTAAAAAAAGAAGCAAAAACATACTATAAAATAGACTCTGATGATGTTTCATATCAAGCAGAGAGTGAAAATGATGTAAGTGAAGTAGAAATACAAAATATTTTAGCACATTATAAAAGATTAGGAAAAGATGAAAAAAAATATGTAGAAAGTTTTGATAATATTGCTTCACAATATAATGATATCCAATTAAGAATAATAAGCAAATTTTTGCCACTAAATGTAAGAGCAGTTCTTGAAGAAAAATCACCAAAATATCAAGAAATAATTTCATTTAATAGTAAAATTTCTGATAATTTAAGAGCTCAAAGCGTAAAGAAGGAACAAAAAGAAGGAACAAGTGAAAAACTATTAAATATGGGAAATAATGAAAAAATATTGTCTAAACCTGTAGTTATTCCATCTTCAGTTAATATGAGTAGTACTAAGAAATTAGCAAAGGTAAAAAATGTAGTAAAACCTATAGAAAATGTTCAAGGAAAGACAGTAACAGATGTAAGAAAAGTAGGTCCTAAGTTTGAAGAAAATATGAATACAAAAGTTGCTGGACCTATGTTTGAGGAAAATACTTATGATGAAATAGATAAATTACTTAATGACCAAATTAATAATCAAATTTCAAATCAAGCCCAAGGAATAAATCAAATGCAAAATAGTGAAATTCCAGAAGTTCAAGAAAAAGAAGAAAAAATGAAAGAATCTACTTCAATTGAACCACCAAAAAGAGGAAGAGGAAGACCAAGAAAAAATCCTGTTCCAGTTCAAAATGAAAATAGTGCACCAAAGAGAGGAAGAGGAAGACCAAGAAAAAATCCAGTTATAGAAGATCAAGAAAATATAGTGTTGCCTGGTATTGAAAATAAAGAAGAAAAAGAAGATGCAATTTTACCAGGGGTTGAGGAAAAAACACAAGTAGAAGATACTATTTTACCAGGCTTTGGAGATCAACAAGAAGAAAGTACAGTTTTACCAGGATTTGAAGAAGATACATCAAATGTAAATGAAAATGTGTTACCTGGATTTGATGTAAATAATGAACAACAAGAACAACCATCATATCAACAAATTAATCAAGAAAATAATGCTCAAAATAACCAAATGTATAGTAATATGAATTATAGTAATGAGTTGAATTATGGAAACAATTACAATAGCTTTAATCGACAAGAAACAAGATTGCAAAATGTAAATGAAACTTATGAAAATGTAGATATTTCACGATTATTGACATCTGATAAAAAAGTAGCATGTTTTATAGGAACAAGTAAAAATGGAACATCATTTATAGTTAATAATGTTGCAGATATAACATCAAAAATGGGAATAGATACAGCAATATTAGATACAACAAAAAATAGAAATTCATATTATATTTATACAAAAAATGATGAAGAATTAAGAAAAGTTGCTATGAATAGCATATCAAATTTATTACAAGATAATGCGAATGGAATACAAGTAAATAAAAATTTAACAGTATATACATCATTACCAGATGAAACAGAAGGAATAGAAAATGCAGGAACTATATTACAAACTTTATTGAAAAAACATTCATTAGTATTAATTGATTGTGATTTTGATACACCAATACAATATTTTGAAAAAACACAAGAAATTTATTTAGTTCAAACATTTGATATATTAACAATACAAGCGTTAACAGCATTTTTAAGAGAATTAAAATCAAGAAATGTATTAGATCAAAATAAATTAAGAGTTGTATTAAATAAAGCATTAAAATTAAGGGGAGTAAATGACAAAACAATAATAGGAGGAATGGCATATTATAATGATCCAGCAATGTCATTTATGACAGAATTATTTGATAAAAATACTGTAAGATATATAGCAGTTCCATTTAATGAGGAAGTGTATACAAAATATTTAGAGAATATAATAGAATGTGAAGTATCAACAAAAGGATATCCAAAAAATATACTACAAATATTAAATGAATTAGCAAATATGGTATATCCTGTAGTATCAGGAAAGTCAACATATGTACCACCAACAGTAGAAAGAAATAGTGTTTTTTCACCAAGTATGAATTCAACACTTAATCAAATGAAAAATAGATATTAAAAAATAACATTAGGGGGGAAAAAGGTGTTAGCAGTAGTAATAGTAATATTAATAATAGCAGTTTTAGGATTAATAATGTATAATGTTAGCATTCATAAAAAAATACAAACATATAAAAATATTAACCAGAAAATAAATAATCTATCAGTAGTTCAAGATTTTATGAGTACTATAGGTGAAACATCTACAGTAGATGATAAAATAAAAAGAATTAATGATATACTAATAGAAAAATATGAAATAAAATATTCAACTATTGTTGTCTTTAATGGAGCTGAGTATGAAATAAAAGCATCAAATGTAGATCAAATACATTGGGATGCATTACGTTCATTACAAGATGTAGACATGTTTAAAGACAGTATAGCACAAGCAACCCCTAAGTATGTTACAGTAAACAATGACCAAGAAAGATTACCATATCAAAAAATGGAATTTGGAAGAGCTAAATCAGCAATATTCTTTCCATTATATATAGATAATGTTTATATAGGATATTGGATAATAGAAAGTGGAACACCACATGACTTTGACAATGTTGATACAACTGTTTTAGAGGTAATAAAAGATAATATAGTTGCAGTATTAAAAACAGTTGTACATCAAAAAACACTAGAATCAATTGTTAGAAAAGATTTATTTTCTGGATTATATTCAGAAGAATATTTATATGGTGAAGGAAGGAAAATAATAGATCAATATACAACTTCAACAGTATGTATGTATAAAATAACAAATTTAGAAGAAATTAATCATAAATGTTGCAGAGAATTAGGAAATCAAGTTATAGAAAAAATTAGTGAATATATAAAATCTAATATATCAAATCAATATGTGTATATTAGATATATGGGACCTAAATTTGTTATAGTATTTTCAGGTGTAGAATTAAATGGTGTTGTTGAATTTGTAAATGACTTAAAAGAAAAAATAGAAAATACAGAAATTAAGCTAGAAGAAAATGAAAAAATATCAGCATATCCTAGATTAAACTTTACACTATCAACATATTATAAAGGAACAGGTCTTGAAGAAATACTAAAAAAACAAGAAGAATATCTAGACAATTGTAATTCAGAAGAAAGTGATATTACTAATATATAAATTGAGTAAACTGATTTATATAATAAAGTTAAAGGAGGTATAAACCATGGATTTTGATAAAACAATGAGTTTTCAAGTTGAAAGAGAAGAAAATACTAAAGCAAAGGAAATACTAAAAGAAGTATATCAAGCTTTAACAGAAAAAGGATATAATCCAATAAACCAAATTGTAGGTTATATATTATCAGGAGATCCAACTTATATAACAAGTTATAATGATGCAAGAAATAAAATAAGAACAATAGAAAGAGATGAATTACTAGAAAAAATGGTAAAAAGCTATATAGGATTAGGATTAGAGGACGAATAATGAGAAAATTAGGAATAGATTATGGAGATGCACGAGTTGGAATAGCAATAACAGATCCACTAAATATTACAGCACAAGGGCTAGAAACAATTCAACGAAATAATTCTGATAAAATAGTTTTAAGAAGATTAGACGAAATATTAGAAAAATACGAAGTTGATACTTTAATAGTAGGTATGCCATATAATTTAAAGGGAGAAAAAACTGTTAGAGCAGAAAAAACAGAGCAATTTATACATAAACTTAAATGCAAATATAATAAATTAAAAATTGAAACCATAGATGAGAGACTTACAACTGTTGCAGCTCATAAAACTATGAACTTTTTAGACATCAATAAGAATAAAAAACGTGATATTGTAGATACTATATCTGCAGTGTATATTTTAGAAACATATATAAATAGAAATTGTAATATTAACAATTAAAAATAATATAAAAAATTTTATAAAATGGTTGCAAAAAAATTAAAAATAAGATATTATAATTACGATATTTAATTTATTAAATATAAAATTATGAAATAAATAATTCATAAAAATAGCAGTTAAAGTTTGTAAGCACTTTAATATAGCTAAAAGAAAGGAGAATTTAAATTATGGACGAAAATTATGAGGGAGAAGATTTAGATAACATAGTAATATTAAATGATGAAGATGGAAATGAAGTAAAATTTGAATTTTTAGATTTAATAGACTTAGAAGATGAAGAATATGTAGTATTATTGCCAGTAACAGACGAAGGAGAAGAGGACGAAGGAGAAGTTGTAATACTAAAAGTAGAAGACAATGATGATGAAGACTCAGAAGAAGAATCATATGTAAGTGTAGAAGATGAAGACACATTAAACAAAGTATTTGAAATATTCAAAGAAAAATTTAAAGATGATTTTGACTTTGTAGATTAATTTTAAAGAACTGTCCAATGGGGACGGTTCTTTTTGGACAGGGCCAATTTGGCCAGGGGCCAGTTGGGACGTTTCTGATCTGATGGGACAAAAATGTCCCAAAAGAACAGATGTTGTATATTATGAAAAGAAAACGGAGGAAGAGTTATGAAAAAATTTTCAACATATTTAGTAGTAATGTTTATGATAGTATTTTGGATTCTTAGAATAGTTATTACTTTATCTGCAGAAATGGGAAGTAATTTTCTTGGAATTACACCAATAAATGAAACATTTGAAATAGTAATTTTATTTGCAACACTGGTATGTGCTATTTTGATTGTAAAAAGGAAATTAGTGGGTAGTTTATTGTACCTTGCAATCCATGCTGTATATTTTGGAGGAGATGTAACAGATAAATTAAATATTATGGCTAATAATGGACAATTGACAGTAGCGCAGAGTACAGATTTTATATTTTCTGTAATTGGAATAATTTTACCGTTGGCTGTATTATTAGATTTATTGTTAGATAAAAATAGAAAAGAGAATCCTAAAGACAAAAAAAAAGATTGGTTTTATAAAAATGAAGAATTTGATAGAAAATTAGATGATAGAGCAGATAAAAATAATTATAGGACTATGTAGTGAACTACTTGATTTGTAGTTCATTTTTATGTCATAATATTGTTAACTTTTGTGCAGAATTTATTTATAAAAGAGAAAATAACGCTAATTGAAAATATATTTTTTTTGTGTTAAAATATATAATATCAATTATATAATAAATACTTGGAAGAAAATAGAATTGAAGGTGATAATGATGAATAATGAAAATAAAACAAATATAAATTGGTACCCAGGCCATATGGCAAAAACTAAAAAGCAAATAATACAAGACTTAAAATTAATAGACATAGTAATTGAATTATTAGATGCACGTATACCAATATCAAGCCAAAATCCAAATATAGCAGAGATAACAAAAAACAAAAAGAAAATAATAGTATTAAATAAATGTGATTTATCAGATGATAGACAAAACAAATTATGGATAGAATACTTCAAAAAGAAAAATATACCAGCAGTACTAGTAGACTCAAATTCAGGAAGAGGAATAGATGAATGTATTAGGCAAATAGAAAAAATAATGCAAGTAGATTTAGATGCTCATGCTGAAAAAGGAAGAACAGGAAGAAAAATAAGAGCAATGATATTAGGAATACCAAATGTAGGTAAATCATCATTCATAAATAGAATATCAAAAAGAACAACGGCAGGGGTAGGAAACAAGCCTGGATTTACAAAGCAAAAACAATGGATACGAATAAATGAAAAAATAGAATTATTAGATACACCAGGTGTATTATGGCCAAAATTTGAAAGCGAAGAAGTAGCACTACACTTATGTTTTACTGGAACAATAAAAGAGGAAATATTGGACAAAGTAGAAATTGCATATCAATTAACAAAATTTTTATTAGAAAATTATAGAACAAAATTATGTGAAAGATATAAATTAGATGAAAATTATGTAGAAGAAACATTGAATCAGGATCAACCAGAAAACAATAATATTTATGAAATAATGCTAGAAATAGGCAAAAAAAGAGGATGTATAATGTCTGGTGGAAGAATTGATGAAGAAAAAACATCAAGATTAATATTAGATGAATTTAAAAATGGAAAATTAGGAAAGATGACAATAGAACAACCCTAAGTAAAGCAGGGTGAAAGGAAAAAATAATGAATGATTTTATAGAATTAAAAAAGGATGAACAAGAAGTAAATTTAATGCCTCCTTTAACATGGGCGTATGTAGGAGACTGTGTTTATGAATTATATATAAGAACAAAATTAGTAAATGAAACAAAATTAAAGCCACATGCATTACATATAGAGGCTATTAAACATGTTAAGGCAAAAGCACAAGCTGAAACATTAAAGAATATATATGAAGAATTAACAGAAAAAGAGCAAGATATAGTAAGAAGAGGAAGAAATGCAGAAAATCATCATCTACCAAAAAATGCAAATGTTCAAGACTATATGTATTCAACAGCATTTGAGGCTTTGATTGGTTACTTGTATTTGACAAAACAAAATAAAAGACTTAAAGAAATTTTAGATAAAACTGCTTGACTAAATACTAAAAAAATGGTATAAATAATAAAGTTATTTATGTGGCCCCTTGGTCAAGCGGTTAAGACGCCACCCTCTCAAGGTGGAATCATGGGTTCGATTCCCGTAGGGGTCACCAAAATTTGAATTTTTGTAAATATTAGAGTAAATAATGAAAAAAAATATTAAAAGTAAAGAGATAATTAATGGAAAATAAAAATTAAAAGGGAGTAGCTTTAAATTACTAGTCAACAGTCGCGATAAGAAATTATCTGGTTAGTAAGCTTAAATAAAATTAAGTAAGTGAGACTTTTAAAAGGAATTTTAGCATAAAGCTATCTATAAGGTTCCTTTTAAAAGTCTCATTTATATTATATAAAATTTTACATAGCTAAAGATTTTGCGTAAAAACTTGTCTAAAGTACATTTTATATGAAAGTAATAGCAATGTATAAATATAACAAAAACAGTAAAAAATAAAAAAAGCAGAGATTCAAAGTGGTGGCCTCGAAATTCCAAAAATTTTAAATAAAGAACGTAATTATGTAGGAACCACACAAAATACTAAATTTTGGAGGAAATAATATGGAGAAAAAAAACTGGTTTAACAAAGAAATTGAAGAAATTGAAAAAGAATTATGTACACACAAAGAAAATGGACTAAAAGAGGAACAAATTGAAAAAATAAGAGAACAAAAAGGATATAATGAATTACAAGCAGGAAAAAAGAAATCTTTATTTCAAAGATTTTTAGACCAATTTAAAGATTTTTCAATAATAATATTAATAATAGCAGCGGTAGTATCAGGAATTGTTGGAATTAATCAAGGAGAAGGAATTACAGATACAATAATAATATTAATAGTGGTACTTGTAAATGCAATAATAGGAGTAGCACAAGAAAGTAAAGCGGAAAAATCGTTAGAAGCATTACAAAAATTAAGTGACCATGCTTCAAAAGTTATAAGAGATGGAAATATGCAAGTGGTTCCTGCAAAAGAATTGGTACCAGGTGATTTAGTAGTTTTAGATACAGGAGATTATATACCTGCAGACTTAAGAATTGTAGAAGAAGTAAATTTAAAATCACAAGAAAGCTCATTAACAGGAGAATCTGTGCCAGTTGAAAAAACTTCAGAAATAATAGAAGAGACAGAAATTGGAATAGGTGACAGAAAAAATATGTTATTTTCATCAAGTTTGGTAACATATGGTAGGGGAAAAGGAATTGTTGTAGAAACAGGTATGACAACAGAAGTTGGAAAAATAGCAGGTATGATAAATTCAACAGAAAAACAAGAAACACCATTACAACAAAAATTAAATAAATTAGGAAAAACATTAGGAATAGCGGCATTAATAATTTGTGTAGTAATATTTGTGGTAGGCCTTATACAAGGAAAAGAACCAATTCAAATGTTTATGACAGCTGTATCATTAGCAGTTGCAGCAATACCAGAAGGGCTAGCAGCAGTATCAACAATCGTTTTAGCAATAGGTGTTCAAAAAATGGTAAAGAAAAATGCTATTGTAAAAAGATTACCAGCTGTTGAAACATTAGGAAGCAGTACAGTTATATGTTCAGATAAAACAGGAACATTAACACAAAATAAAATGACAGTTGAAAAAGTTTTTTGGAATGATGCAATAAGAGATTTAAGCAATATTCAGGAAGATGAAATTGATAAAGAGCTAAAAAAACTTGTATATGCAAATATGTTATGTAATGATACAAAAATATCACAGGATGGGACTTTAACAGGTGATCCAACTGAAACGGCATTAGTAGATATGGCATTTAATTTAAACTTTGATCCAAGTATATATGATAGAACTCCACGTGTTCAAGAAATACCATTTGATTCAGATAGAAAATTAATGACAACTGTAAATGAAATGAACGGAAAATATGTTGTATTTACAAAAGGTGGAATTGATGAATTATTAAAAAGATGTTCTGCATATGAAATTAATAATGAAGTACATCAAAATATAAATGAACACGTAAATCAAATAAGAGAAAAAAATGAAGAAATGGCTAAAGACGCTTTAAGAGTACTAGGCTGTGCATATAAAGAAATTGACCATATTCCTTCAAAAGAAGAAATGAAACAAATAGAAAACGACTTGATATTTATAGGTATGGTTGGAATGATAGACCCGCCAAGAGAAGAAGCAAAAGTTGCAGTAGAAAAATGTAAAACTGCTGGAATAAAAGTTGTAATGATTACTGGTGACCATAAAATTACAGCGACAGCAATTGCTAAAAAATTAGGAATACTTGAAAACGATGATGAAGCAATAACAGGTGCAGAGCTAGAAAAAATGACAGATGAAGAATTAGCACAAAATGTTAGAAAATATTCGGTTTATGCAAGGGTATCTCCAGAACATAAAGTTAGAATTGTAAATGCTTGGCAAAAAAATGGTGAAGTTGTCGCAATGACTGGTGATGGTGTAAATGATAGCCCAGCACTTAAAAAAGCAGATATTGGTTGTGCAATGGGAATTGTTGGAACAGATGTCGCAAAAGAAGCGGCAGATGTAATTTTAACAGATGATAATTTTGCAACAGTAGTATCAGCTGTTGAAGAAGGTAGAAGAATATATGACAACATTTTAAAAGTAATCCAATTCTTACTTTCAAGTAATGTTGGTGAAATAATTGTGTTATTCTTTGCAACATTATTAACACCATTATTTAGTAAATGGTTTGGAATAACAGACATCAACAGTTTGGAAATATTGTTACCAATTCATATTTTATGGATTAATTTAGTAACAGACTCATTACCTGCATTAGCATTGGCATTTGACCCGGCAAATAGTGATATAATGGAACGAAAACCAGTAAAATCAGGTAAAGGAGTATTTACAAAAGGAATGACATGGAGAGTTATATATCAGGGAATAATGATAGGTGGGCTTACACTTGCTGCATTTATGATAGGACTTGGAACAACAAAAACACCTATAAATGGATTAACACTTGACCAATCTAAGATAGAAGTTGGGCAAACTATGGCATTTGTAACTTTAGCACTTTCAGAATTAACACATGTATTTAATGTAAGAAATAATAAAAAATCAATATTTAAAACAGGAATATTAAATAATATGAAATTGATTGGAGCTGTAGTAATATCTGCATTATTAGTATTTGTTATATTATGGATTCCTGGATTGAGAGAAATATTTAGTATTCCAGTTTTACCAACTGAAAATATTGTTGAACTTGTTTGTTTAGTATTGGCACCAATTGTTATTGTTGAAATATTTAAGTTGTTTAAAATCAATGGTGGAGAAGAATAGAACAAGTGTATAAAAAAGCACAACATACTATTTTTGTAGTTATGGAGTGCTTTTTATATTTGAAAAAGTTTTAAAATTCATATGCAATGCTATTAAAAGTTGATAAGTTATAGTTAAACTTTAAGTTCCTTGGATTCTATAATTTCGACATTTTTATACTTATTTAAATCCATTTCATCTAGTGAATTTTGAATACAACTAACAATGACATTATTAAAACTCATATTTTCTTTTTTGGCTATTTTCTTTAAAGTTTCGTTCATATTTTCAGGTAATCTTATTGATATTTTTACATTACTTTTTTTATATTTTGATACTTCAAACATATTCATTCCTCCGATATTTTTATTTTTAGCATGTTGTTGCTAGTAATAATTGTCTCACAAAAATGTTTTAAAAAATACCAGACAAAAGTATTGCACTTTTTCTTTTTTAATGTTAGTATATTTATAGTAATATATTTTTTAAATAAGAAGGTGATATTTATAAGGAAAAATCATTAATTGTATATTAGTATATAAATTTATAAAATGTACAAAATAAATTATGAGTAAAATTTATAGTTAGTAAAAAATATTTTTAATTTAGGAGGAATAAATATGAAAGCAAAAGATAAATTTAACAAAGGAATTACACTGGTAGCATTGGTAATAACAATAATTATATTGCTTATTTTGGCAACAATATCAATACAAGCATTGACAAATACAGGATTATTTCAAAAAGCAAATGAGGCTAAAGAAAAAATGCAAAATGCTGAAGAAAACCAAGCAAAAACATTAAATGAATATGAAGATGAATTAAATAAATATGTTTCAGGAAATGTGAAAACATTACATGCTGATGGTAGTTGGAACAATACAAAAAAAGTTAATAGTCCACAATTAATGTATGGAATGACCGGAATATACTGGGATGAATCTGGAAAAGAAACTGAAGTAAATGCTGACAACCAAGATAATTGGTATGATTATAGTAAACAAGAATGGGCAAATGCAGTAACAAAAGATAGTGATGGAAATATCACAGCATATTGGGTATGGATACCAAGATATGCATATAAAATAGAAAGTGGACGTTATACAAGTACAGCAGGAAAAATATCAGTAAAATTTTTACAAGGAACATCAAATAAAGATGAGAATAATACAGAAATAAGCCAAACATATCCGGAAACAACAGGTGAAACAATGTCAGCATATGTGGTACATCCAAGTTTTACAGATGGTTCAGAAAAAGGAAAAAATAATCATTTTATGAATGGTGAATGGGATAAAGAAATACCAGGATATTGGGTTGCAAAATATGCAGCAGGATTCCAAGAATGTACACAAACAGTTTCAAGTGATGGAACAATAATAGAACCAACAATAAATATAGCAAATGTAAAATATTCAGATAAGTATTATACATCATATTATGAAGAGTTTAAAGTGAATGCATTGTCTCAAGACTTTTCAAATACAGCGTATTCAAATCAAAAACTATCATATCCAGTATTTAAACCATTAACATATGCTTATAATATGATAAGTACTGGAGATGCGTATACAATATCGCAAGAAATAGCAAAAGCAAGCAATTTTTATGGATTAAATTCTAACAAAACTGATTCTCATCAAATGAAGAATAGTGAGTGGGGAGCTGTTGCTTATTTAACACAAAGCATATATGGAAGAAATGGAGTAGAGGTAACTGCAAATAAACAAAATTTAAATAATTTGAATTCTAAGCTAATATATGCGGTTACTGGATATTCAGATAAAACTCCAAATGGAGTATCGGCAAGTAGTACCAATAATATGAGTGGCATATTTGATTTAGGTGGATGTGTATGGGAACATGTATCAGCATATATATCAAATGGAAGTATTAGTATAAATAATTACGGGGCGTCATATGCTAATTTAAATGTAAATGAAAATGGGTATAAGAATTGGAATACAAAGTATGTAACAGTATATCCTTATGATTTAACGGATACAGGTAGTAATTATGGAAATTTAAAATCTACAGTATATGGTTTTGGAGATGCAATTTTGGAAACGTCTTATAGGGCTAATAATACAAATAGTTGGAATAAAGAATATTCTAATTATATGGTACGGAATTGCACCATTTTTAAATCGTGGTTCTAGTTATGCTATGGCTGATTTGGGAACGGGAGTTTTTTCTTTCTGGTCAAACGTTGGAATAACTCATCCTAATGATGGATTTCGCTCAGTACTTGTAGAAAAATAAAATAAAAAAGTATAAGTTTTATAAAAAAAGACTTGTACTTTTTTAAAATTATTATTATAATATAAAAGAAAAAATAGCAAGAAGGAAAAACAGTAAAAAGGAGACAAGTTCAATGGATGCTGAAAAAAGAATAAATAGAATAAAAAGAATAGAATATATAAATTCTTTTAATACATATTACAAAGAAGAACTATCAAAAGATGAAAAATTTGAAAAGAAGAAAAAAGGGCAGCAGGAGAAAAAAAGGCAATCAAAAAGAAAAAAAGAAACAACGGATAAATTGATAACTCCACAGCAAGCGTATGAAAGAGAAAAAGCAAGCTTAAATAATGTTCATCTTTTAGAAGGTTCAGAAAGAGGTAGGGTAAGAGAATTTAAAAAGACATTAAACCAAAAAGCAGGTTATAAAAAATATAGTGAAGCACAAGAATATTCGGCAAAAATTGAAGAAAGAAGATATCAGGAAAGAAACTCAGATGGAAGATAGTAGAAGAAGATAAAACAAAAAATAAAATTGTTTATAAAAATACCAAGGAGGAAATAAAAATGTACATATTTAACAAAATAACGGTAAATCCACAATTACCAAAAAGAATAGGAAAACTATCAGAAATAGCAAATAATTTATGGTGGTCATGGAACACAGAATTTTTAAGGCTATTTAAAATGATAGATAGAGATTTATGGGAAACATGCGAAAAAAATCCAGTAAAATTCTTAAAACAAGTATCACAAGATAGATTAGAAGCAGTAGCAACAAATCAAGAATTTTTAAAAGAATATGATAGACTTGCAAAAGAATTTGACGATTATGTAACAAGTAAAAATACATGGTTTTCAAATAAATATCCAGAAAATAAAAAAGACTTAATAGCTTATTTTTCAGCAGAATATGGATTAGATCAAACAATCCCAATATACTCTGGAGGACTTGGAATATTATCAGGAGATCACTTAAAATCAGCAAGTGATTTAGGAATTCCATTAGTAGCTGTAGGACTATTATATAAAAATGGATATTTTCATCAAAAAATAAATGGATATGGAGACCAAGAAACAGAATACAATAATATAGATTTAAGTAATTTACCAATAAATCCAGTAAAAGATGAAAACGGTGATGAACTAAAAATATATGTAAAATTTGAAAAAAGAAAAATATATTTAAAAGTATGGCAAATAAATGTTGGAAGAATTAAATTATATTTATTAGATTCAGATATAGATGAGAACAAACCAGAAGATAGAGAAGTTACTTTAAAATTATATGGTGGAGACCAAGAAATGAGAATAAAACAAGAAATTGTTCTTGGAATGGGAGGAACAAACTTATTAACAAGAGCATTAGGATTAAATCCAACTGTATACCATATGAATGAAGGACACTCAGCATTTTTGATATTAGAATTAATAAAAAATATTATAAAAGAAAAGAAAGTATCATTTGAAGTAGCAAAAGATATAGCAAGTTCTAAAACTGTATTTACAACACATACACCAGTACCAGCAGGAAATGATATATTCCCAATAGCATTGGTAGAAAAATATTTCAAAGAATTTTGGCCTAGATTAGGATTAGAAAGAGAAGAATTCTTAAAATTAGGAATGAAACCATGTACAGACCTAGAGCCAGGATTTAACATGGGAATATTAGCATTAAAAGTAGCAGGAAAGAAAAATGGTGTAAGTAAATTGCATGGTGCAGTTTCAAGAGAATTATTTGGAGATGTATGGCCTGAAATAGCAGCAAATGAATCACCAATAACATATGTAACAAATGGTATACATACATGTTCATGGCTTGCTCCATCATTAAAAGAATTATATAATAAATACTTAATACCATATTGGCAAGACAATATTTATAAAGATGAAGTATGGGAAAATATAAATAATATACCAAACAAAGAATTATGGGAAATTCATCAAAAAAGAAAACAAAAATTATTAGAAATAGTAAAAGAAAGCACAACAAATAGATTAAGAAGATCAGGATATAGCTATGAAGAAATAAATGATATAACATCAAAATTAAATCCAAATGCATTAACAATAGGTTTTGCAAGAAGATTTGCAACATACAAAAGGGCAACATTAATATTTAGAGACTTAGAAAGAATAACACAAATTTTAAATAATGCAGAAAGGCCAGTTCAATTAATATTTGCAGGAAAAGCACATCCAGCAGATAAAGAAGGACAGGACTTAATAAAAAGAATACATGAAATATCAATGATGCCACAATTTAAAGGAAAAATATTCTTACTAGAAAATTACAATATAGCAATGTCAAGATATTTAGTAAGTGGTGTAGATGTATGGTTAAATAATCCAAGAAGACCTATGGAAGCATCAGGAACAAGTGGACAAAAAGCATCTGTAAATGGAGTTATAAACTTTAGTGTATTAGACGGATGGTGGGCTGAAGGCTATAACCAAGAAAATGGATGGACAATAGGAACAAATGCGGAATTTACATCATATGAAGAACAAGATGATGCAGATAGTCAAAGTATGTATAGAACATTAGAAGAAAAAATAATACCAACATATTATGATAAAGATGAAAATGGAATTTCAGAAAAATGGATGAGAATAATGAAAAATTCTATAACATCAACAGGTGGAAAATACAGTACATCAAGAATGCTTGTAGATTACACAAATAACTTATATATGCCATTATGTAATCTAACAAAAAAATATTATGAAAATATTGATAATGTTGCAGAATTCAATTTATGGAAAAAGAATTTATATATAAATTGGAAAGACATAAAAATTACACAAAAAAATAACTTAAATAATATAACGATGGATGCAGGAAACAATATTGAAGTAAAATGTGAAGTGAAACTTCCAAATATAAGTGTAGATAATATTGAAGCACAATGTTATTATGGAAAAATATTAGACAATGGTATAGTTGAAAATGTAAGTATTATTCCAATGAAGTTAACATCAAAAGATGAAGAAAATAAAATATATGAATATACAACAAAAATAGAATTAAGAACAGGTGGAAATTATGGTTATACATTTAGAGTTATGCCAAAGCATGAAATGTTGTTAGATTCAGAAAACCTTAATTTAGTAAAATGGATTACTGATTAAAATGGAACAAGTGGGACAGTGCAAAAATGTTCCACTTTTTATGTCTTTTTTGTCGAAATATTTTTCTTGATTTTTAGTTAAGGGAACAAAAGAAAAGTAGTACAATTTAAACTGTACTACTTTTTAAAATGTAATAACTCCATTTTTAAAATCCAAATTAGCTAGAGAATTATTCTCAAAAGCAAGAGAATATACATCAGTAGCCAAAACATCCTTATCAAATATAATTTGTAAATCTTTATTAGAATTACTATCCACAAACTTTTTAACAGAAGTAATTAATTTTAATTCTGGATTTTTTGTAGCAATTTCTGAAACTAATTTTTTTCCATTATCATTAAAACCAAGAACTCTAATGTATGGTTTTTCTACTTTTTTAGAAAGTTGCATATCTTCTTTAGAAATACCAAGCAAAGCATATAAAAGAATTCTTTGTAATCTAGTTATAGTATATCTTTTTGACTTTACAATATCTAAAAACTCATTAATATTATTACAAGAATTAGCAGCTTTTTTAATAGAAAATTCTAGTCCTTCGGAAACATCTGGAATATTAGCAATTTCTTCAATTGACATCTTTCTTAATGTATAAATAATTTCTTTTTCAAAACAATTTAAATCAGGTACAATACAGCCAGAATTTATGCAATCCATTAAGACCGATGATGATTCTAAAGGAATAACAGTTTTAATAGCATCAAAATTTTTATTTTTAATAAGCTTTCTAATTGCGGTAGCACTTGCAA
This sequence comes from uncultured Clostridium sp., assembly GCA_900551615.1. GTDB lineage: Bacteria > Bacillota > Clostridia > TANB77 > CAG-508 > CAG-269. The sequence goes on along the minus strand of URWN01000020.1, from coordinate 1,395 downwards.
AATTTTGAGGATTACAATTTGAAGTCGAGTTCTCGATTTTTGATAATTTAGTACTATTATAATCTGTTGCAAATCTACTAATACATACAGGCTTTATTGAACTTTTATATTTTTTCAAAGCTTTTAAATATTCAATTCCTAAAATATTGTTAGGAGAAGATAAAACTTTGCTATACTTTTCAAAATCTATAATTTTATTTTCAGGAACATTATCATCAGTATTTTTTATATAATCAAGCAAGGCATTTTCTCTGGCTTTAGGAAAAGACAAGCCTTTTTCTAATTCAATAGATAATAAATTTTTATATTCTTCATGCTCTGAACATAGAATATTAGCAATATTATTTAAAATAGAAATATCAGAAGTTTCTGCTCCAAAAGATAAATAATCTACAATTCCTAAAGAATTTAAAATTTTAATAGCGCCATCAGCAAAATTTTCTGCACTAGAAATAGAATACAGAACAGGTAATTCTATGACTAAGTCAATGCCATTTTTTAATGCCATTTTAGTTTTTGACCATTTGTCAACAATAGAAGTAGAGCCACGTTGTGTAAAATTTCCACTTATTATAGCAACAGTGTAGTCAGCATCAGTTAGTTTTTTAGAAGTTTCTAAATGATAAAGGTGTCCGTTATGAAATGGATTATATTCAGCAATAATTCCTAAAACTTTGCTCATTTTTGTATCTCCTTTCAAAATATTAATGTATAAATTATAAAAGTCTTGTTATTTTTAAACTATATTGATATAATAACATAAAATAAAAGAAAAAACAAGGAAAGCAAGCTGTTTAAGCCAATAAGCACCTTGTATTGTATAGAGAGGAAATAAGAGTATGGAAAAAGTTATTATATATACAGATGGAGCTTGTTCAGGAAACCCTGGTCCAGGAGGATGGGGAGCAATTTTGATGTATAATGGAAATAAAAAAGAAATATCTGGTGCTAAAAATAATACAACAAATAATGTAATGGAACTTACAGCAGCATTAGAGGGACTGAAAATGTTAAAATTTCCATGTGAAGTAGAATTGTATAGTGATAGCGCATATTTAGTAAATAGTTTTTCGCAAGGATGGATTTATAATTGGAAAAAAAATAATTGGAAAACTGCAAGTAAGGAACCAGTAAAAAATAAAGAGATTTGGGAAGAAATATATAATTTAACTCAAATACATAAAGTGAAATTTATTAAAGTAAAAGGCCATGCAGATAATGAGTTTAATAATAGATGTGATGAAATGGCACGTAATGCAATAAAGACATTGTAATATTTAATAAATATAAGTTTATATATAATATTTTAATATAGAATAATTAAATGTATTACCAAATATTACATTTATATTACATTTTAAAATTATATTGCAAAAAAGAAATCTTTAATTTATA
>URWN01000019.1 GCA_900551615.1 uncultured Clostridium sp. | reverse complement strand
TTTAGAAAAAGAAAAAATTAAAAATAAATATTTAAATAAAATACAAAAAAACAAAATTGATAATTTTTTAAATTTAAATAATTTAGAAAATATAAATTTTGAAATTGAAAAAATACAAAATGATATAAATAATAAAAAATTAAAATTGCATACTTTAGATTTAGACAAAAAAAATATAGAACCACAATTAGATAATTTGGCAAAAATAGAAGAAGGTTTGGTTAACAATAATGGAAAAATGTTAACCTTGCAAAACTTAAACATGAGTATGAATTTAGCAAAAGAAGTTTTAAATAATGCATATGAAAAAATGAAAAATTCAGTTACCCCTAAGTTCACACAGAACCTTTCACATAACATTTCCAGCATAACAGAAGGAAAATACAACAAAGTTATGTTTAATGAAGAAGAAGGCTTAATTGTTGAACTTGAAAATGGAGATTGCATTCCAGTAAATAGATTTAGTATTGGAACTATAGATCAATTATATTTGTCATTAAGACTTTCAATGATAGATGAACTTTCAGAAGAAAGTGTACCAGTTTTATTAGATGAAGTTTTTGCATTTTATGATGATGATAGATTAAAAAATATTTTAGAATATTTAAATACAAAATTTAAAAATAGACAAATTATTATTTTTACATGTACTAATAGAGAAAAAAATATTTTGGAAAATAAAAATATTAATTATAATTATATGGAAATATAAAAATGATAAATACCCCACTAATTTAGTGGGATATTTTGTTGGATTTTTTTACGAAGAATACCTGTTAACTTAAATAATTCTGTTTCTTCCTTTAAAGATTCTTTTACGAACTTGTCACAAATATCAAGCATATCTTTCCTAGTATAATTATATACGGTTTCTAGGGGAGTGTCTGCCAGTAGAAAATACTGTCGTGTTGTACCTAAATAACCTAAGGTAAACACTAGCCGTATAATCTGTTTTTCATCGTCACTATAAGATGATGATAAATGTGAATTTAAATATTCGTAGAATTCATCAGGAACAGAGTTCCTTATTTTTGTATATGATTTCATAATGAATCCTCCTCTGTGCCACAATATTGTAATAGATTATAACATGCAAAATTGAATTTGTAAATATTAGTGTAATATTTTAAAAACTTGTATATAATATTTAAAATTTTGATTTTTTGATATTTAACTATGGACAATTTTAAATGTTAAAAGAATTTCTTGTAAAATTTATAATATTGTAGTATAATACCAAAAGTATATAAAATTGGCAAACAAAATTCAAAAAATTTTGGATGACGATGAACGGAGCGAAGTGCAGTGAAAGGAGAATATTTATGTTTGAAAAATTAGAAGCAGTAGAAAAAAGATATGAAGAATTAACAAAAATGATAAGTGACCCAGAAGTAATATCAAATCAATCAGAATGGCAAAAACTAATGAAAGAGCACGCAAGTATAGAAGATATAGTATTAAAATTCAGGGAATATAAAAAAGCAAAACAAGCAATGGATGAAGCAAAAGAAATGATGGAAGACAAAGAACTTAAAGAATTAGCAGAAATGGAATATTATGATAATAAAGAAAAATTACCAAAATTAGAAGAAGAATTAAAATTTTTGCTAATCCCAAAAGATCCAGATGATGATAAAAATATTATATGTGAAATTAGAGCAGGAGCAGGTGGAGAAGAAGCAGCACTATTTGCAGGAACATTATTTAGAATGTATACAATGTATGCAGAAAGAAAACATTGGAAAATGGAAGTTTTAAATGAAAACGAAACAGGACTAGGTGGATACAAAGAAATAACATTCATGGTTACAGGAAAAGGTGTATATAGTAGACTTAAATTTGAAAGTGGAGTTCACAGAGTACAAAGAGTTCCAGATACAGAAAGTAGTGGTAGAATTCATACATCAACAGCAACAGTTGCAGTTCTTCCAGTTGTAGAAGATGTAGAAATTGAAATAAATCCAGCAGATATAAAAATGGAAGTTTTCCGTTCATCAGGAGCTGGAGGACAACATATTAACAAAACATCATCAGCCGTAAGACTTATCCATGAACCAACAGGAATAGTAGTAGAATGCCAAACAGAAAGATCTCAATTCCAAAATAGAGACAATGCTATGAGAATGCTTAGAACAAAATTATATGAGATGGAAAAACAAAAACAAGATAATGAAATATCAAGTGCAAGAAAATCTCAAGTAGGTTCTGGTGATAGAAGTGAAAAAATTAGAACATATAACTACCCTCAAGGTAGAATTACAGACCATAGAATTGGTATGAGTATTTATCAAATGGAAAATTTCTTAAATGGTGATATTGACGAAATGGTTGATAATCTAATTGCAGCTGATAGAGCAGAAAGATTAAAAGGTGAAGAAGAATAAATTATTAAAAAAACACACTTGTAATAATTTTATATATTTAAAATAAAATAGTATAAAGTTATTATAAGGAGTGTTTTTTTAGTGAACGAAATCTTAAAAACAACATTACTAGGTTTATTTTTTGGTACATTTGGAACAACAATAGGAGGAATACTAGGAATAGTAATCAAAAAAAACTCAAACAAATTTCTAAGCTTTATACTATCATTTGCATCAGGACTGATGATGTCAGTAATATGTTTTGATTTAATACCAGAAGCCTTAGGTATTAGTAGTATATATGGAATAGTATTTGGAATACTAATAGGAATAATATCAATGATATTTTGTGACGTAATAGTACAAAAAAAATTCAGCCAAAATCAACAAAAATATTCTAATACAAATGACTTGCTAAAAACAGGAATAATAGTTTCAATAGGATTAGCAATTCACAACTTCCCAGAAGGATTAGCAATAGGCTCAGGATTTGAAGCATCAATGCGTTTGGGACTGGGCTTGGCAATAGCAATATGCCTACATGATATACCAGAAGGAATATCAATGGCAGTACCAATGAAAAATGGAGGCATGTCAAAAACAAAAGTAATTTTCTATGTAATACTATCAGGCATAACAACAGGAATAGGAGCATTTTTCGGAGCAATAGTAGGCTCAATATCCCAAGCAGTCATTGCAATATGCCTAAGTTTTGCAGCAGGAGCTATGCTATATATTGTCTCAGGCGAACTAATACCAGAATCAAACAAATTATATAAAGGCAGAATGTCAGCTATAGGAAATATGATAGGTTTTATAATAGGAATTTTTGCAACTCAATTGTGAGACAATAGGGGCACTCCTAATTTGTCTCATTTTTTGAGTTTTTTTGCCCAAATTTGCTATATGAAATTTAAAAAAAAAGTGCGAAAAGATGTTTGAAAAAACTTTGAAAATCTATTGACTTTTAATACTTAAAATTATATAATTGGACAAAAAATAGGAGAGAAAAAATGCAAGATATATTAAAAGGATTAAATGATAAACAATATGAAGCAGTAGTAACAACAGAAGGACCATGCTTGGTAATAGCAGGAGCAGGAAGTGGAAAAACAAAAGTGCTAACACACAAAATAGCATACTTAATAGGAGAAAAACAAGTAAAACCATGGAACATACTAGCTATAACATTCACAAACAAAGCTGCAAATGAAATGAAAGAAAGAATAGAAAACTTGGTAGGGGACGTAGCTGCAGACATATGGATGGGAACATTTCACTCAATATGTGTACGAATATTAAGAAGATTTATAGACAGAATAGGATTTGACTCATCATTTATTATTTTTGACACAAGTGACCAAAGAACACTAGTAAAAACATGTATAAAAGCAATAGGATTAGATGACAAAATGTTTACGGACAGAAGTGTTTTATCAGAAATAAGTAATGCCAAAAATGAAATGTTAGAGCCAGAGCAATATACAGTAAGAGCAAATGGAGACTTCAGAAAAGAAAAAATAGCATTAGTATATGAAATGTACCAAAAAAGATTAAAAGAAAATAATGCTATAGATTTTGATGACATCATAAACTATACAATAAAAATTTTAATGGAAAATCCAGATATTCTAGAATATTATTCAGACAAATTCAAATATGTATTAGTAGACGAATATCAAGATACAAACAAGGCACAATTTACATTAGTTACACTACTAGCATCAAAAAATGGAAACATAACAGTTGTTGGAGACAATGACCAAGGTATATACAGCTTTAGGGGAGCAGATATTTCAAATATATTAAACTTTGAAAGAGACTTTCCAGGAACAAAGATAATAAAACTAGAACAAAACTACAGATGTACAGGGAACATACTAAAGGCAGCAAATGCAGTAATCAAAAACAACGAAGTTACATATAAAAAAGAATTATGGACAGAAAATGAAGTAGGCAAATTACCAACAGTATATTCAGCAAGTAATGAATATGATGAAGGAACATACATAGCACAACAAATAGAGCATTTAAGAAGAGAAGAATATTACAAATACTCAGACTTTGCAATTTTATATAGAATGAATACTCAATCAAGAGCAATAGAGGAAATATTAAGAAGAGAAAGTATACCATACAAAATTATAGGTGGACTAAAATTCTATGAAAGAAAAGAAATAAAAGACATAATTTCATATTTAAGATTAATACAAAATCCATCAGATAACTTAAGCTTAAAAAGAATAATAAATGAACCTAAAAGAGGAATAGGAAAAACAAGCCTAGATAAAATAGAAGAACTATCAAACAACACAGGAGTTCCAATGTATGAAATTATCAAAAATGCAGAACAATATGGATTAAACAGAGTATTTTTAAATTCAAGAGAATTTGTAAATGCAATAGAAGAACTAAGAACAAAAAAAGATGACATAAAAATATCAGACTTGATAAAAGAAACACTTAAAAAATCAGGATATACACAAGCCCTAGAAAATGAAAATACAATAGAAGCAGAAAATAGAATAGAGAACTTAGACGAATTTTTAACAGTAGCAATTGAATTTGAAGACGAATCAGCAGATAACAAATTAAGTGATTTCTTAGAAGGAATAACATTATCAAGTGATATAGACAACATGGAGGAAACAGAAGAAACAGTAACACTAATGACACTACATAGTGCAAAAGGACTAGAATTTCCAGTAGTATTTTTAGTAGGAATGGAAGAAGGAATATTCCCAGGCTATAAATCTATAGGAGAGCCAAAAGAACTAGAAGAAGAAAGACGTTTATGCTATGTAGGAATAACAAGAGCAAAAGAATACTTATTTTTAACATGTAGTAAACAACGTACAATATTTGGATCAACAAGTTGTAACCAAGTATCAAGATTCTTAAGAGAAATACCAAGTGATTTATTAGATGGATATGATAAAGCATTAGGAGAAAAACAAGAAAGCAATAATCTATTTGGAGATTCAAAATATAGTTGGACATATGGAAGTAAAGACAATGGAAATATAAAAACATACAAAATTGATAAACAAGAACCGTCAGTTGCAGCAGCAAGTAGTAACTCAAATAATAATGGATTTATGTTTAGAACGGCAGAAAGCTTCCTAAACAATCTAACTAAAAAAGCTGCAGGAACAAATGTAGATTTGTCTAAATACAAAGCAGGAGTAAAAATATATCACAAAAAATTTGGAGAGGGTATAATCAGCAATGTAGAGCCCGAAGGTGATGATTTAAAAGTAGACATAAACTTTGATAAAGTTGGACATAAACGACTAATGGCAAAATTTGCTAATTTAGAAATAATATAAAAAAGTGGGATTGAAGAACTACCATGAGGTGAGCCTTTCTTATTAGACAAAAAAATTTAATAAGGAGGGTTCATTTTATATGCAAAAATATATAGAAAAAAATCATAGTCATTAATTTTAAATTTTTGAAAATATTTCATACATGTATAATTTTAAAAATAGAGGAAATACTAAATTATAAAAAGTATAGAAAGGGTGATAAAAATGGCAGACTTAAATCAATTAGAATTACAACATTTAAGACATTTAATAGGAGCACACGAAACAGCATACCAAAAGTTAAACACTTACTCAAACCAAGCAGTAGATCCTCAAATTAAACAAATATTTACAAAATCAGCTCAAGACGCATTAAACACAAAACAAAAATTAATGTCTTTTTTAAATAATTAGAAGGAGGTAAAACCATGGACGAAAAAACAATGGTAAATGATATTTTATCAGGAGTAAAATCAGATTTAACAGCATATCAAACAGCAATATCTGAATCAGAAAATATGGGACTAAGACAAACATTTCAACAAATAAGAAATAATGATGAAAGTTTTCAATATGAACTTTTCAAAATAGCACAAGTAAAAGGATACTATAAACCAGCACAAAAAGCATCACAAACAGAAGTAGAAACAGTAAAAACAGAATTACAACAATAAAAAACTCATATTTTTAAAAAGTAGATATAATTCAATAAGAGAAAAAATTAAATCCTTAATGTTAATAGTTTTAATATATTAGCACTAGGGATTTATTTTGGCATTTTCACTAAAATACAATTAAAATATGTTATTAAACTTTAAAATTTAATTGTATTTACTGCAAATTATAGCAAATAAAAATATAAATAATAAATTTTAGAAAAAATAAAAAAACGAGAGAAATATCAACAAAAAAACGACAAAACTTACGGAAAATATAAAAATAAGCTATTGCAAAAAAACAAAAAACATTATAAAATGATGGCATAATATTATAAGGAGAATTTGTAATGTTTAAAAAAGTATTAATACATACTAGAAGATCAATGAAATTAATAATAATAATAGCAGTCTCTCTTTTATTTATATTAGCAATAGTAGCATCATTTTATAAAATAAGTTATAGCGTAAGCTTAGATGGGCAAATGTTAGGATATACAGATAACAAAAGTAAACTACAAGCACAAATAAACGAATACATAGAGAAAGGTGAAAATCAAAATACAGCATTTGTTCAAATAGATAGTTTACCACAATATAAAATATGTTTACTAAAGAGAGATGTAGCTTCGAACGATGAAAGCATATTTAACACAATAAAATCAGGAGGAACAACATACTACAGATATTATGCGATTTTGGACAACCAAGAAGAAAAAGTATATACACCATATTTTACAGAAGCGGAAGAAATAGTAAATCAATTAAAAGAAAAAAATAGTGCAAACATAGACAACATAACAATTTCAGAAAAATATGATACAGAATTAAAAGTAATGGACAATGTAGATGATGCTGTTTCAACTTTATATTCAGAACCAGAAAAAGTTGAAACACCAAAAGTAACAGTTGCTTCAACAAAAAGTACATCAAGTAGAAAGTCAACAGGAACAGTAAATACAGCTATGACAATTTCAGGAACAAAAGTAGCATTAGGAATATCATTATCAAAACCGGTTTCAGGAATAATATCTTCCAGATTTGGAGTAAGAAGTTCAATAAGAAGTTCAGCACATACAGGGTTAGACATTGCTACATCAACAGGAACACCTGTAAAAGCAGCAGCAGCTGGAACAGTAACTTTTGCAGGATGGAAAGGCTCTTATGGAAATTTAATGGTTATAACACACAGCAATGGAGTTCAAACATATTATGGCCATTGTAGTAAATTATATTTAAGTGCTGGGGCAAAAGTATCACAAGGACAAACAATAGCAGCCGTAGGGTCAACAGGAAACTCAACTGGGCCACATTTACATTTTGAAATAAGAGTAAACGGAATAGCATATAATCCACAAAATTATTTATATTAAAAAAACGGGATTATGGAGAAAATAAATCTCCAATCCCGCTTTTTATATTGTAGAAAATTTATAATATATTATGTTAAGATTTATAAGAAAAATATTTCATACCAGTATTTATAGCATTATTTTTAATAATAACTTTACCATGTTCTTTTAATTTAAACTTAAAGTTTTTAGTATATTTTGTCAAAATTGAAAACTCTAATAAATTAGAATGTAAAGCTAACAATGAGTGGTTAGTCAAATTTATTCCATCAATAACTAGAAAATATGTATTATTGTATAAGTACAATATAGAACTTTTATACAATTTTTTAATATTTATGTTATCATTTGAATTAGCAAAATCACAAAATTCACAAAAATCTTCAAATTCATTAAATTTATATATTAAAGAAGAAGCATTAAATATGTTAGAAGTTTTCTTTATAGTTAAAATTTTTTTATGTTTACTTTTAACATTTATATCTGTTTCTATGTATTTTGTAATTGTAAAGATAAAAATATCCTCATTTTCACTAGAAGCTTCAATTAATAACTTATGACCTGTCGTATCAAAATCAACCTCTTTTTCAACTCTATTTAGGAGCTCCAAAAATAATTGATGAGATTCAGGGGTAGTTAAAAAAAGTTGATTAATATCTATAGTTTTATCTTTAAAATCTTCTCTTTTCAATATAATTCTAATTTTGTTTTCAGTTAGTTTTTCTATTTTCATTTAGATACCTCCACTATTTATAATTTTATTATACTACTATTGTTATTATATTTAAAGACACAAAATATGGTAACTAATTGTAATTTAATATTAATACATAAGGAGTATAATCTTTTTTTACTAAACTATAATTAAACCTAAGTATTAATAATATAATTTTGTAAAAACTCTTGAAAAAAAAGCAAAATCAAGATATAATATCAAATGTAAAAAAATGGTGTATCCGTAAGGACAAAAGAAAAAAAGATGGAGGTAAAAAAATGGCAACAAGAGAAAAAAATATATGGATATTGTTAGTATTTTTACTAGCAGGATTAGTAATAGGGGGACTATTAGGAAAACTAGCATCAAGTGTATCATGGCTTTGGTGGCTATCATATGAACAACAATTTGGACTAGAAACACCAATAGTATTAGACCTAAGTGTACTAAAACTAACATTTGGGTTAATGTTTAAAATAAACATTGCAAGCATAATAGGAATGGTACTAGCTATATTTATATACAAAAAAATATAAAAAAGTGGGACAAATACAAAACGAAAGGAAGTTTTAATTTGTCATTAAAAATAAAAGAAATACCAGAAACAGAAAGACCGTATGAAAAACTCGAACTATATGGGGAAAAAGCATTATCAAATGCAGAATTATTAGCAATAATAATAAAAACAGGAACAAAAGAAGAAACATCAGTACAAATAGCACAAAGAATACTTAACCTAAACTATGATCCACAAATGGGAGAATTAAATTTTCTAAAAAGTATAACAATGGAAGAACTAATGCAAATAAAAGGAATAGGTAGAGTCAAAGCAATACAAATAAAAGCAATATGTGAGTTAGCAATAAGGATGTCAAAACCATCAAACTTCAAAAAAATTCAGATAAAATGTACAGAACAATTAGCAAATTTAGTAATGGAAGAATTAAGATTTGAAAAAAGGGAATATGTAAAATTGTTTTTGTTAAACAACAAAAATGAAATATTAAAAAACATAGATACAGCAATTGGTGGGACGAACTTTGCAAATGTAAATATGAAAGAAATTATAGGGGAGGCATTAAAAATTAAAGCACCAAAAATGATATTAGTGCATAACCATCCAACAGGAGACCCAACCCCAAGCAAAGCAGACATAACCTTTACAGACCGACTATATAATGCAGCTAAGATGTTTGACATTGAATTAATAGACCATATAGTTATAGGAAATATGAATTTTAAAAGCATATTTGTAGAAACTAAAAAAATGATAGAAAAATCAAAAAGATAAGGACGTTAAAATTAGAAAGGATGAAAAATATGAAATTTTTTACATTTGGTTCAAAAGATATTGGAATAGACTTAGGAACAGCCAATATTTTAGTAACATTAAAAGGAAGAGGGATAGTTCTAAAAGAACCTTCTGTAGTAGCCATTGACAGAAGAACAGGCGAGATAATGGCAACAGGAAATGAAGCAAAAGAAATGTTAGGAAGAACTCCAGAACAAATAAAAGCTGTAAGACCTTTAAAAGATGGAGTAATAGCAGACTTTACAGCAACACAACTAATGTTAAAAAATATAATACAAAAAGTAGAAAAAAAATATAATGTAGGAAGACCAAGAGTAGTTGTAGGTGTACCATCAGGAATAACAGAAGTAGAAGAAAGAGCTGTTGAAGAATCAGTATTACAAGCAGGAGCAAAAGAAGTCTATTTAATAGAAGAACCAATGGCAGCAGCTATAGGAGCATCATTAGATGTTGCAGAACCAAGTGGAAGTATAATAGTAGATATTGGTGGAGGAACAACAGAAGTAGCAGTAATATCATTAGGAGGAATTGTTGTAAGCCATTCATTAAGAGTTGCGGGAGATGAACTTGATGAAGATATAGTAAACTATGTAAAAAGAGAAATGAATTTAGCAATAGGAGAAACAACAGCAGAACAAATAAAAATGCAAATAGGATGTGCAATGCCACTAATGACAGAAATGTCAATGGAAGTAAGAGGTAGAGACTTAACAGATGGATTACCAAGAAATGAAAAAATAACATCTGTTCAAGTAGAAGAAGCAATACAAGAATCAATATCAAAAATAGTAGATATTGTAAAAAATACACTAGAAAAAACACCACCAGAACTTGCATCAGATATAATGGAAAAAGGAATAGTACTTGCAGGTGGTGGAGCATTAATAAAAAACTTGGACAAGTTGTTAAGCATAGAAACAGGAATGCCTGTATATGTAGCAGAAGAACCATTAGACTGTGTAGTTAGAGGAGCAGGAAAAACATTAGATGATTTGGAAAGATTAAAGACTGTTTTGGTAAATTCAAGAAAAAGAAGATAAAAAATAAATTGCAGAATTAAAAAAATAAACAAAATTATCAGGTCAAACTCAATTTAAAATATTATATATACAACCTTTTTATAAAATTAATAATTTTGTAGATTGTAATTTTTAAATTAACTTATATTTTAAGAAAGGAAAGAAAAAATATGTATAGAAATAAAAAAAGTGGATTATTAGGAATTATTATAACAATAGTAGTTTTAATATTAATAGTAATATTTTCTAACAGAGAAGCAAATACTTCATTCTTTGAAAATGTAGCAAACAAATTAGTAATGCCTATACAAAATGGACTAACATATTTAAAAAATAAAGTTAGTGGAAATTCTACGTTTTTTACAGATATAAGTAATTTAAAAACAGAAAATCAACAATTAAAAGAGCAAAACAGTAAATTAGAACAATCTTTAAGAGAACTAGAAAACATAAAAACAGAAAATGAAACACTGAAAGAATATTTAGGATTAACGGAAAAATACGGAGAATACAAAACAGTGCCAGGATATGTAATAAATAAAGAAATAAGTAACTACTCTAAAACAATAATAATAAACATAGGAAAAAATGATGGAATAGAAAAAGATATGACAGTAATAGCAGATGAAGGACTAGTAGGACATGTCATATCAGTTACGGAAAACACAGCAAAAGTAAGAACAATAGTAGATACATCAAGCTCAATAAGTTGTTTAATGAGCACAAGTAAAGATAGTATTGTGTGCAAAGGAACATTAGATAGTACTTCAGAATTAAAAGCAATGTACATTCCAACAGACTCTAATCTAGTCCAAGGAGACAGTGTTGATACATCAGGTTTAGGTGGAATATACCCTAAAGGAATACATGTAGGAACAATTAAAAAAATAGTATCTACAAAAAATATGACAGATAGATATGCACTAGTAGAAACAGCTGTAGATTTTAATAAACTAAACACAGTATTAGTAGTAAAAAATAATTAATTAAGAGGTGGATTTGGTGAAAAAAACAATTATAAATTTGGCATTAATATTAATAGGATTTATAATATATTTCTTACAAGCTAACTTTTTTAGTTGGTTTACCATTAATGGGATAAAACCAAATCTTTTTGTAATTTATATACTATTCATAGGACTATTTGGAAATAGAAGTATGGGAATAATATATGGAGCAGTTGCGGGAATATTTTTAGATTTATTATATAAAACAAATGTTGGAATAAATTTAGCAGGACTAGTGATAGTTGGGCTATTAGCAATACTATTTAATAAAAATTTTTCAAAAGATAGTAGAATAACAATAATGTTTATGGTATTTGGAACAACTATTATATTTGAAGTTATTACTTATTTTATAAATTATATTATATATTCAATAAACGTTGAAATATTAAGCTTTATAAAAATTTTGGTAGTAGAAGTCATTTATAATATTTTGGTAACTATAATTATGTACCCAGCAATACAAAAATTTGGATATTACATAGAAAATGAATATAAAGGAAATAAGATTTTGACAAGATATTTTTAAGGAACTATAGTCAATGTATTTAGATTTGATAAAGGGTTGTATATATAAGAACTAAAAAAATAATAACAAAATTATAAGAGAGGAAGTGAAAAATTGGCAAAAGGAATTAATAAAAAAAGCATTAACTTTAGATACAATACAATAACAATATTTACATATTTAATAGGAATAATTTTAATTGTCCAATTATTCAACCTCCAAATAGTACATGGCGCAAAATACAGAGAAGAATCAAACACAAGACTAACAAGAGAAAGTACTTTAGAAGCAACAAGAGGAGAAATTTTAGATAGGTCAGGAAATGTATTAGTTTCATCAAGTCAAAAATTCAATTTGGAATTATATAAAAGTAAAATAGATACAAATGCATTAAATGACTCAATATTAAAAATTATTCAAGTATTAGAAAAATACAATGTAAGCTATGTAGACTCTTTTCCAATAAAAATAGACCCATTTGAATACACAATAGCAGATACAAACTTATCAAACTGGAAAAGCAATAATGGAATAGACGAAAATGCTACAGCTGAAGAAGCGTTTTATAAATTTAAAGATAAATACAAAATTCAAAATACAGATATTTCAGAAATTAGAAAAATAATAGCAATAAGATACGCAATAGTACAAGAAGGATATAGTAGTACAAAATCATTAACAATAGCAAAAGACATTCCAAGAGAAGCAGTTGCAGAATTCTCAGAAGAAGGAGATGAATTCCCTGGAATAAACATATCAGTACAACCAGTAAGACAGTACAAACAGGGAACTTTGGCTTCACACATATTAGGATATGCTTCAAAAATAGGATCAGAAGAATATCAAAAAAAGAAAGATGAATATAATCAAAATGATATAATTGGAAAAACCGGAATAGAAGCAGTTTTTGAAAAGTATCTAAAAGGAAAAAACGGAACTAAGCAAATTGATATGGCAGTAGATGGAACAATAACAGCAGAAGTAGTAGAAAGAGAAGCAGTGGCAGGTTCAAATGTAGTACTTACAATAGATTCACAATTACAAAAAATAGCAGAACAAGCATTAAAAGACAATATAGAAAAAATAAAAAATGGTGGATTTGGAAAATCATATGATGCTAAAGGTGGATCATGCGTTGTAATGAATGTAAAAACAGGTGAAGTACTAGCAATGGCAAGTTATCCAGATTACAATCCACAATCATTTGCAGACGGAATAAGTAGTGAGGAATGGAAAAGCTATAATGAAAACAAATCATATCCGTTATTAAATAAATGCATTCAAAGTGCATATGAGCCAGGTTCAATATTCAAAATGGTTACTGCAATAGCAGGACTAGAATCAGGAAACATATCATTAACAGAAAAAATTAATGATACAGGAATATATAAAAAATACGGTGCAGAGTGGAAATGTTGGTATTATACAGATTATCATAGGGGCCATGGATATTTAAATGTAATTGGAGCAATCGAAAAATCATGTAACTTCTTCTTCTACGAAACAGCAGATAGAATGGGAATAGATACTTTAGATAAATATGCAAAATATTTTGGTTTAGGAAGAAAAACAGGAATTGAATTACCAAGTGAAACAGCAGGAACATTAGCAAGTAAAGACTATGTAAAATCAATAAAAGGTTCATGGAATCCAGGAGATACAATAAATGCAGCAATAGGACAAGGTTATAATAAATTTACACCATTACAAATGACTAAATACATAAGCATGATAGCAAATGGCGGAAATAATGTAGATGTTAGCATTGTAAAAACAATACAAAATGCTGATGGAACAGAAGTATCAAAAAATGAAATAAATCAATATGTAAAAGAAAAATTAGGACTTACAGAAGAAAATAATGAAAATACAACATTAAATAAAGATTACGTAAATGCAGTAAGAGAAGGAATGAAATCTGTTACAAGTGGAGAATCTGGTACAGCATATGTAAGATTTAAAGACTTTAATATAAAAGTCGGAGGAAAAACAGGTTCAGCAGAAGCAGGAAAAGATGCCAATGGAAAAGATATTGTAAATGCATGGTTTGCAGCGTTTGCACCATATGATGATCCAGAAATAGCAGTAGTTGTTATGGTAGAAAATGGTGGACACGGAAATTATACAGCAGAAGCAGTTAGAAATATTATGGCAGAATATTTTGGAATGAACACTCAAAATGTAACAGAAGACATGCAGGCAGTATCTTATACAGAAAGCATAAGATAAAAAATCTGAAAAATTCGAAAGGAATGGATGTAAAAATGAATAATTGTGTAAGTATTAATTTAAAAAAAGATCAAATTGTTATAAAAATATCAGAGGATGCTGAACAAAAACAAATTATAGGAGCGTTGTCAAAAAAACTGCCTGATTTAAAAAAATTATATAAAGAAGACAAAACGCCAATTATGATAGTTGGAAAAATATTAAAAAATAAAGAAATAGACGAGATACAAGAACTAATAAAAGAAAAAATAGATGTAGACATAGAATTTGATATGCCAAAAGAATTAGGATTATCAAGCATAACAAGAACATTTAAAAGACAGATAGACGTTTCAGAAACTACATTCCATAAAGGTTCTTTAAGGTCAGGACAAAGACTAGAAGCGGAAGGAAGTTTAGTAATATTAGGAGATGTAAATTCAGGAGCAGAAGTTGTAGCATCAGATAATATTGTAGTTTTAGGACATTTAAGAGGATTAGCACATGCTGGAGCAAAAGGAAACAAGAGAGCAATAATAGCAGCAGGAAGACTAGATGCGGTACAAATGAGAATATCTAATATAGTAAAAGAAATAGACAGAGATGAAGAACCTGTACACACACAAGCTTATGCATATGTAGAAGATGACAAAATTATAATTGAATAATACAAACATTATGAAAACAATAAAAGAAACAGAATTATATATAACATTTCATCTTTTACATTTTGTTCATACAACAAAAACAAAACAGCAAGAATAATCAAATCATCAGAATATAATTTAATACCAAACAATTCAAAAATAGGTTTATCAGAATCATTATTGTTGTCCAAAGAGTTGCATGCTCTTTGGACATTTTCATTATAATCTTTTTCATTTTCAGATAAAAGTTTATTATCAATTGTATTTGATGAATTAACAAAATTTCCTTTAGAAGATTCTATAGGTTCAGAAATATCTACATTTTTTTGAATATTTACATAATTATTTGGATTCCTGTAATATTTGTAATAAGGATTATGATATGGATAACCAAAGTATGGAAAATTAAACATTATTTATTCTCCTTGTTATTATCTTTCATTATTTCTGCAATTTTAGAAACATTTAATAAATTCATATATTGGTCAATTTTTCCCTTCTTTTCATCTCTAAGGTATGGTTTCAAAGAATTTAAAAGATTAGCCCTAGGATCATTTTTGGAATTTTTCATTTTACCAAAAGCAGAAGAAAATTTCATAATAGTATCCATATCAATATTGCTAAAATCAAAATTATTACTAGAGTTAGAACCTGTATTTTGAGAATAATTTTCTTGCTTAGAATTATGTTGAGTTTCTACATTTCCTTTAGTATTATTAGTATTTTCTGAATTGCTTTGAGAAGAATTCATATTTTGATTAGATAGCATTTTAGAAAAATTTTGCATCATTTCAGGAGAAATTTGTGAGATTGCATCAGAAAGATTGCCACTATCAACCATATTTTTAATGTTTTTCATTGTATTTTCATCGATATTCATATTATTCAATTATATCACCTCTAATATAATATATTAAAATAAATTTTATATATGTAATATAATAATATGATATGAATATAAATTTAAAAGTGTTACAAAAAAAAGGTTGTATATTAATATTATAAAATGTGAATTGTAAACCATAATTTGTAAAAAAAAGAACAAAAAAATTCAAAAAACATTGAAAAGATAAGGGTTTTGTTGTATAATATAAAAGAATAAAATTATGTAAAAACATTATTTTGAAAATATTACAAAATTGTAATAAAAACTTAACAAAACTGTAATATTTTTCATTTTGCATATCCGTAACGACTTAGGAGACTAAAAAATACGGAGTATTGACAGAGGACTATATAGAATATATATTATATAGTATGAAAAAAAGGTTTATATTAGGAGGTAGTACAATGAACCAAAAAATTCTAAAAATCATAACAGTTTTAATGTTAGTTATTACACTAACAATGGCAAATTTTGTATTGTTATGTGCGGATGTAGTAACATATGCAGCAGACGCAATAAATGCCGATAAAAGCACAAATAACAAAAATGTTGAATTTACAACATATTTAAAAAATGACAAAGGAGAAAAAGTAAGCAGTTTAGATGCAAAAATAAATGCAGAAGACTTAAAACTATATTTCCAAATAACTGTAAAACAAGAAGGAATGTTTAATGGGGATATAGTATTAAATGATGCAAACTTTAAGTTTAAAACAGACTTTACAGACAATTCAATAAGTAAAATAGAAGAAAATAAGATTTACTTAAATCAAATAAATGCGGGAGAGACGAAAGAAATAGAAGTAGGAATACAACTACTTACAGACTCTCAATTTGATTTAGGTTTAATAAGCAAGGAAAATAAAATAGCAATAGAAGGAACATACAAAGATAGTACACAAAAAGATATAGCTATTTCTGCAACAAAAACATTAAAAATAAACATGGTAAGTCCATATGCAAATGCAGAAGAATGCATAAACTTAGAACAAAAAGTAATTACTAATAAAGTTGCAAAATATAATGGCGAAGATAAAAGAATTATACAAGTACAAATAGATTCAGGAATAACAAATAACTTAGTTCCTATAAAATCTTCAACAATAAAAGTACAAGCTCCTAAAATTTCAAATAAATATCCAGAAGTATTAGTTAATGCAAACAATACTTTAGCAACAAACGGAAAAATGTTAACACAAGACAACTGGAATTACAATAAAGAAACAGGACTAACAACAATTGAAATAAATAATGCAGCAGAAGAAAACAAAATAGCATGGACAAAAAATGGAGACGACCAATTTATAATTACATATATATTTGATAAAGATGTAGAAATAAACAATGATAAAATAAGTGCAAGTTCAGAAATAAGTCTTTATGAAAATAAAAACACAGTAGTAAATGCTAATGCAGAAACTCAAATAAGCAAAGAAGAAAAAGACTCAATGGTAACAGCAGAAATATCTCAAAATGAATCAAACATTTATAAAGGAAAATTATATTCAGGAATCTCAAGAGATATAACATACACAACAACAATAAATGCAAATATTAGTGGAGTTATAAATAATATAGCAATAAATGAGGAAAACCAAAAAATCGGAGATAACGAAATAGCTTCAACATATAAAAATACAGTAATAAGCAAACAAAATGTAATAGATGTATTAGGGGATAAAGGAGAACTAAAAATATTAAATTCTTCAAACAATGCAGAAATTGCAAGAGTAAATGCAGATTCTCAAGTAGATGAAAATGGAAATGTTGTAGTAAACTATGAAGCAGGTGTTTCAAGAATAACAATAACAACAACAGAACCACAAAAAGTAGGAAGCATTAAAATAACAAGTACAAAGACTATTGAAAAAATAGAAAAAAACATAGTGAAATCAGCAACAGAAATAACAACAAAAGTAACAGGAGAAACATTAGAAGATACAAATAAAGTAGTAATACCAGAAACAGTATCATCAATAGGACTACAAGAAACAGAAACAAAAGCACAATTACAATTAAACAAGACAGAGTTTTCCACAATGAGTACAAATAATGTGGAAATGAGAGTTGTTTTAGACTCAAGAGATGAAAACAATGACTTATATACTAACCCAACGATAAGAATTCAATTACCAGAAAAATGTCAAGAAATAACAGTAAATTCAGTCCAATTACTTGATGAAGATGAATTAAAAATAGCATCTCAAAAATTAGTAGATGGAAACATATTAGAAATAAAATTAAATGGAACACAAACAAATTATAAAGATAAAGCAATAGAAGGTGCAACATTAATACTAAATATGAGTATAACACTAGACAAAAAATTACCAAGTAGCCAAGAACAAATAACACTTACTTGCGTAAATGGTGATAAAACAGCACAAGATACAAAAAATGTTAATTTTGTATCATATGCAGGATTAGTAACAATAAATAGATTAGAAGACTATGGACTAGAAGTAATAAATAATCAAGGTGAAAAAGAAGTAACAATCCCAATAAAACAAATGGCACGTACTTCAAACACAACAAGAGTAGAAAATGAGATTATAAACAATGAAGAAAATGAAATAACAAATGTAAATATATTAGGAACATTTCCAACAAAAGATGCAGTAGAAGGAAATAACTTCGACATATCAGCAGGTGAAATTTCAGTAGAAGGAATAGATGCAAGCAGAGTAAAAGTATATTATTCAGAAAATGCTAATGCAACAAAAGACTTAAGCAATAAAGACAATGGATGGACTGAAAATATAGCAGATGCTAAGAAAGTAAAAAAATACCTAGTAAGCATAGATAAATTAGCAGTAAGGGAAAATGCTAAAATAGCTTATAATATACAACTTCCACAAAACTTAGATTATAACTTAACAGCAAAACAAGGTTACACAGTTTACTATACAAATGTAACAACAGAAAAAAAAGTAACAGCTGACTTTATGGTAATGAACACAGAAAAAGGAGCTAACTTAGATGTAGCACTAAAAACATTAGTTGGAAACAAAGAAGTAACAACAGCAAAAGAAGGAGAAATTATTAGATATGTAGTAAGCATCACAAATACATATTCAGAGGATATAACAAATGCTAAAATTACTTCAACAATTCCAGAAGGAACAGTACTAGTAGATACAAACAAATTAAACTCAACAGAACAAATAGAAGATGAAAGTGAAGAGGAAGAGGACGACAACATAGAATTAGCTCAAAAAGATATATCATTTAGTGTAGACAAAATAGCAAAAGGACAAACAATATCAAAATATTATGATGTAAGAGTTACAGCAGGAACAGCAGGAAAAACATTAAAACATAGTGTTCAATTACAATATGGTGATGTAACAAAAACATCAAATGAAACAAATACAAAAATAGAAAGTGGAGCAGTTTCTGTAGAATTAAAAAATACAGAAGGTGATTCAATAGTAAAAAATGGTTACGGATATAGATACATGGTAACTGTAAAAAATATAACAAGCAAAGAAATAGACAATGCTGTTGTAACAATAAATGCACCAGAAGGAATGACTGTAAAAGAGTTATTATACATTAATGGTGAGGGTTCACAAATAGAAGAAAACACAAACAAAATAACAATTAAAAAATTACAAGCAGGAGAAAGTATAACAGTTGCAGCTTATGTTGGAATAAACTTCAAAACAGACAAGGAAACAGAAAATGTAACTTTAACATCAACAGTAACAGCAAATAATATTGAATATACATCAAATACATTATATCTAACACTAAAAAATGAAGCAAAAGGGTTGGAAATGACAGTAACTACTGACAATAATGAATATGTATCAGATGGAGATAAAATTATATATAAAGTAGTTGTAAAAAATAATAGTGCAAACGATTTAAAAAATGTAAACATAGATAATGTATTATCAAAAAGTGTATCTTTAGAAAAGGTTACAAGAAATGATGAAGTTTTATCAGAAGAAGAATATGAAATAGAAAAAAATGATGAAACAGCACAAAAAACATTAAAATTAACAGAAGATGAATTAAAAAGTGGAGAAACAGTAACATATAATTTAGAAACAGAAGTAATACCAGTAGATGAAAATAACGAAGTTGAACAAATAGTAAACGAAACATATTTAAATTATGCAACTGCAAACATACAAACAGCTAAAGTAGAACATATACTAAAAAATACTACAGATGATAA
This sequence comes from uncultured Clostridium sp., assembly GCA_900551615.1. Classification (GTDB taxonomy): domain Bacteria; phylum Bacillota; class Clostridia; order TANB77; family CAG-508; genus CAG-269. The sequence goes on along the minus strand of URWN01000019.1, from coordinate 5,651 downwards.
TAGTAATAATGGTAACAATTCTGGTAATAATGGCAATAACAATAGTAATGGTAACCAAAATGGTTCAGCAAGTACATCAACATATATGTTATCAGGAACTGCTTGGATAGATGAAAATGAAAATGGACAAAAAGATGCAACAGAAAGATTATTAGAAGGAATAAAAGTAAAATTACTAGATGCAACAACAAATGAATATGCAAAAGATTCAAATGGAAATGTAATAGAAACAACAACAAATTCAGAAGGATTCTATGCATTTACAAAAGTTACAAAAGGACAATATTTAGTAGTATTTGAATATGACACAACAGCATATAAAGCTACAGGATATGAAGTTTCAGGTGCAGAACAAGGAAATACATCAAAAGTAATTGAAAAAACATTAACAATAGATGGAAAAGAAACAAAAGTAGGTGTAACAGAAAAAATTGATTTAACAACAAATGTAGCTAGTATAAATATAGGATTAGTGCCAGCTAAAAAATATGATATGCAATTAGACAAATATGTAACAAAAGTAACAGTACAAAATAGTAAAACAACATCTACAGATTATACAGATGCAAAACTTGCAAAACAAGAAATTAATGCAAAAGAAGTAAATTCAACAACAGTAGTTGTAGAATATACAATAAGAGTAACAAACAAAGGTGAAGTAGCTGGATATATTAGAAAAATAGCAGATTACTTATCAAGTGACTATAAATTTAGTTCAGAACTAAATAAAGATTGGTATCAAGATGGAAGCAATGTATATTGCACAAGTTTAGCAGATACAAAAATAAATCCAGGTGAAAGTAAAGACGTAAAATTAATAGTAATAAAACAAATGAAAGAAAATAACACAGGGCTAGTAAACAATACAGCAGAAATAGTAAGTTCTTACAACGAACTAGGATTAACAGACATAAACTCAACAGAAGGAAACAAAGTAAAAGGCGAAAATGATATGAGTTCAGCAGATGTAATTATAAGTATAAAAACAGGACAAGTTGTAACAACAGTAATACTAGTAATAACAACAATTGTAATGTTAGGAGTAGCTGTATATATAATAAGAAAACTAATTATAAATAAGGGAATTATATAGAGAAAGGAGGTAGAAAAATGAAAAAACATATTAAAGAAACAATACTAGTTATACTTATAATAACAATTACAATGCTTATTTCAATAGGAATAGCAAATGCTGCAACTTCAAGTGAAAGTAATAAACCAACTATAAGTGATGTGGTAGAAGTAGAAGGAAAAAATAAAAAGGCAATAGGAGAAACATTAACATATAATCTTACGAAATTACAAGCAGCAAAAAATACATATTGTGCTCAACATGGAAAAAGGTTGAGAAGTAGTGATAAATTTTATACTGTAACAAAATATGTAGAAATTAACGGAAAAACAGCAACAGTATATGGATCAAAAGATTCAAAAGGAACAACTAAAACAGGAGATATAAATGCTAAAATGGCATATGCATTAGCACAAAAACAAGGATATGGAACTGTATCAAATAAAACACAAGGACAATATGCTGTATGGAAATTTATGAATAGTTGGGTAGACTTATTAGGACTTGGAGACTCATATCAAAGTGAAAAAAATGATACTGTAAGTGTTTCTGGAAATTCAGTTGTAACAGGTGCTAAAAAATATGCAACAGAAGTTGGTAATGCAACTTCAAGTCAAGCAGGTAAAACATTAAAAATTACAGACCAAACAACAAATACAGAACTAAAAAAGGTAAAATTAGACGATGAATATTATAAAATAGGGCCAGTTACATGGAAATTTAGTGGAGACATTAAAAGTGTTACTGTAAAAGCAGATGGAAGTAAAGTATCAGGAGTTAAATTCCTTGATAAGAAGAATAATGAAATAAAAGCAACAGATATATCTTCAGGAGAAAAATTCTATTTAAAAATTAAAAATGCAGAAAACATAGTAAATGTAGACTTTGATGTAGATTTAACTCAAAAAACAGATGTAATAGTAGCACATGTATGGTTTTTAAGAACAGATTATTTTTATCAAAACTTAATACATGTAACAACAAAAACGGTACCAGTTAATGCAAAAGGAAACGGAAAATTTAATTATAAAGTTAAAGAAAAATCAATTCAAATAGGATTAGTAAAAGTAGACGATAGAGGAGAAAAAACACCATTAGATGGATTTGGATTCTCATTTGCAACAAAAATAAAATCATATGACTTAATTTCAAGTGAAACAGCAAAACGTTGGGTACCAGATATAACATATGAAACTGATAAAAACGGAAATATAAAACATGATAAAAATGGAAATGCAATAGTAAAAGAAGATAATTCTCATTATGAAGATTATACTTTAAATCATTATGACTGGAGAGAACATACAGTATATTTAGGAAATAGTCGTGAATGGGGATATTCAAAAGGAATATTCATAACAGATGCTGAAGGAGAAATTAGTGCATCAGGAACTTTATCACTAAAAACAGATGCAGTAAATGATGAAGGATATGGAAATAACTCTACAAAATATGCATATTTCGTAGATGATTATGTTACAGCTACAGAGGAAAGTGTTCCTGATAAACATGCTGGATATATAAACCAAGTTGGTAAAACATATACAATTAATAAAAATGATGCTTCAAGACAAGTTATCTATTTATACAACCATCAACAATGGGTAGACCTATCAGGATATGTATGGATTAATGATGTACATGGAAAAACATCAATTCAAAACGATATACATGATGATGATGAAAGCGGATTAAACGGAGTAAAAGTATATTTAAAAGATAGAAGCGGTAATGTAGTATTAAACAAAGATGGAGTTCGTTGTGAAACTACAACAGCAAGCTTAAATATATATTCAGAAATAAAAGACGGACAATATATATTTAAAAGAATAAATCTTGATAAATTACAACAAGGTGAGTATCATGTAGAATACGAATATAACGGAATGAGATACAAAGCTATAGATACAATAAACTTAAATAAAGCAGCAGGATCAAAAGCAAAAGAATATGAAATTACAAGAAACATATTAAACAATAAATTCCAAACTGTAAATGGAAATGGTACACAAAACTTAACACAAGGAGATATAAGCATAAATTATAATAAAGACTCAAATAATTATGCAAGCAAATTACCAGACAGCTTCTATAATGCAACATACACAAATGCAAATGTAGTATCATCAACATCAGAAGCAAACTATAATATATATGATGACTTTGAACCAACAATGGAAGAAATAAGATATATAAATCTAGGACTAGAAGAAATACAACAAACAAGCTATGAAATATCTAAAGACTTATATAATGTAAGAGTAGAAGTAAACGGAAAATCACATTTATATAGATATGGAACTACAAGATATAATAACAATGGTGAAGTAGATGAAAATTCTTCTTGGAATGTAGGAGTTAAATTCCAAAACAACAGAGGAACTTATAGTAGAGCTATATACCAAGCTGATGCAGAATGGGAAACAGCTCAAAAAGACAAAGAATTAAAAGTATATTTAACATACAAAGTAGCAATGAAAAATGCTTCAGTATACAAAGGTAGAATTAATAAGTTATTAGATTATAGTGATTCAAGAATGAAACTAATAAATGCTGGAAAAACAATAGATGCAGACAAAGATGTTGTTGGAAATGCAATATCATTCACAGATACACAACAAAATGTAAATGGTTATAACAAATATGAAATTAATCCAGATACAGAAATAGAATCAGGAGATTCACAATATATCTATGTACAATTTGAACTTAATAGAGAAGCAGTATTACAAATAATGAACAACAATGAATTATTAAATAATGTAATAGAAATAGATTCTTATACAACATACAAAGATGGAAAAGTAATAGCAGTACTAGATGATGATTCAGTACCAGGAAATGCAATCCCAGGTAAAATAGACACATACGAAGATGACACAGATGCAGCAAGATCATTAAAACTAGAAGTAGCAAATGCAAGAGCTCTTTCAGGAACTATTTTCTTAGACTCAACAGGAAAAGGTGAAGATACAGTAGAAGGTCAAGAGAGAATAGGAAATGGAAAATATAATACTAATGATGGAGACAAACTTTTAACAAGTGAAGAAGAAAGAAAAAATATAACAGTTGAATTATTTGACTTAGACACAAATAGTGTGGCACAAATTTATGACAATAGCAAAAAACAATTTGTACCTGCAACATCTGGAATAGATACTAACGGAGCTTATAACTTCGAAGGAATCAAGGCAGGAAATTATGTTGTAAAATATACATGGGGAAATAACACATACAAAGTTCAATATTACAAAGGTACTATATATAATAAAGAAAGATATGATAAAACATCAGCAGATGCGTTCTGGTACAGAGGTTCAGACTATGGAAATGATACAACAAGTTCAGGAGAAATATGGACAGATGCAATTGATGATTTAGGAATAAGAAAAGATATTGATACTGAGATGTCTAACATAACAAACAATCAACTAGAAAATGAAATAAACAAAGCGTATAATGGTGGATCAGATAAGATAACAAAAACACAAATGGTTTCAACTACACCAAAAATGGATTTAAGCATTGAATATAAAACAACAATAACAAATGGTAATGAAAATGAAGTTATGTTCAATGTAGGAAATGTTAACTTTGGTATAGTAGAAAGACCAAAACAAAAATTACAGTTATCAAAAGAAATATCAGGATATAAGATAAAATTAGCAAATGGACAGATATTAGTTGATGCAACAATCAAAGATGGAAAAATAACTGGTACAAAACCATATACAACTTATTTACCAAATACAACAAATCAAAATACACCAAAATCACAAATAGGATTATTAAGAACAGAAATGGATAATGAATTGATAGAAGGTGCAACATTAGAAACAACATATACAATAACAGCAAAAAATGTTGGTGAATTAGATTATACAAACAAAGACTATTATCTATTTGGTAACAAAGATGAAAATTATATAGTAAAAACATCAGTAGCTCAGTTATTAGACTATGTGGATGGAAGAGTTCAAATAGTAGATGAATCAAAGAATTGGAATGATGTAAGTTCAGACCAAGACTATGCAAATAAATGGTTTATATCTAAAAAAGATGATACAGAATACATGAACTCTATAAAAACATATGTTACAACAATCTTAAAAGAAGCAATTAAACCAACAGAGCAACGTTCAGTAACATTACAAACATCTAAGCTATTAACAAGTACAGATGACAACTTATTTAATAACCAATCAGAAATAACAGAAGTAAAGAAAGTAACACATGACGGTAGTGATGGACGTAGTGGTACACCAGTAAAAATGACATGGGATAATTCAACGCATTTCAATACTGCAAATTCAGAACAAATTACAATTATACCAAGTACTGGTGAAAATAGAAATTATGTAATACCTACAATTATAACAACTGTAGCAATTGCTATACTAGGTATTGGAGTATTTCTTATTAAAAAATTTGCTATAGATAAAAATAAATAGTCATAAAAATAAAAAGAACATTCTTTAAAAGGATGTTCTTTTATAATTATAACTCAGTAAGAATAATGTTTGGAGTTACAATTCACAGTCCGTAAAATTATTGTTTGTGTGGCACCCTCTTCCCCTTG
>URWN01000018.1 GCA_900551615.1 uncultured Clostridium sp. | reverse complement strand
TCAAATATATATAATTACCCAAGGGGAAGAGGGTGCCACACAAACAATAATTTTACGGACTGTGAATTGTAACTGTTTGGAAGATGAAATTAAAACTAAAATACAAAAAATCTTGCAAAATTCGTCAAATTATAATAGAATAGAAAGCATAAACAGATAAATAATAAAGAAAAAATAAATTATATATCACAAAATGTAAAAAACTTTTTTAAAATCACTTTCTAAAAAAGACAAAAAATACAAAGGACAAGTAGTAAAATGATGCTATAAAAGTTTAAGAGGTGGTAAGGATGTTTCAAAATATAAATGAAAGCACAATAGACAATCAAAGCTATGAAGAAGAAAAAAAAGAAAAAAAGAAAATAGACATATTTTCAAACGTATTTTCAATAAAAAACATACCAATATATGCAATATCACTAATGATATCAATGGTAGGAATAACAGGAGAAGTTTCACCATTTAGTATCAGTATATTGGGAGCATGTATTTCAAATTCAGTTCCATTACTAGGGATAGTGGCATTTGCAATAATAGGAAATGCAATAAAATTTGGGATAAGTGGAGCACTAACATATATATTAACAGCATTGGTACTAATAGTAACAATGTTTATAATAAAGCCTAAATATAATACAGAAGATCAAAACGAAAAAGTAAATCTAGCAAAAAATATATTTATATCAACATTAATAATTCAACTAGCAAAGGTTGGAATGTCAGGTTTTACATTGTATGACGTGTTATCAATAATATGTTTTTCAATAATAACAATAGTATTTTATAAAATATTTGTAAACTCTATAATAGTATTTAGAGACTTTTTTGAGGCAAAAGCATTTTCAATTGAGGAAATTTTAGGTGCAAGTCTAATGTTAGCAATATCAGTAGGAGCATTTGGAAATTTAAGTGTTTTCGGATTTTCAATTAGAAATATTTTAAGTATATTAATAGTTCTAATATTAGGTTGGAAAAACGGAGTATTAGTAGGAACAACAGCAGGTGTCACAATAGGCGTAACACTAGGTGTAATAACATCATCTGAACCAATAATGGTAGCAGCATATGCAATTTCTGGAATGATAGCAGGAATATTAAACAAATTTGGAAAACCAGGTGTAATAGTAGGATTTTGTTTAGGAAATATTGTTTTAGCATATGTATCAAATGGATACACAGTTGAATTAATACACTTTAAAGAAATATTAATAGCATCAATTGGATTACTTGCAGTACCAAAATCAGTACAAATAAATATAAAAGAATTTGTTGGAAATTCAAAACTATTACCAGTATTTCCAGACAGAGCACTAAATAAAAGTAAAGAAACAGCAGAAAGACTAAATAATGTCTCAGACACAATTCAAGAGATGGCAAAAACATATAAAATACAAGAAAATGAGCAAATACAAGAACCAATACAATCAAACAAAGACATATTTGTTTCAGAATTATTGGATAATTTAAGTGGTTATGAAAATAACATGTTATATGAAGACATTTTAAAAGTAGATGGACCAATCGTTGACGAAATATTTAAAACATTAGTGGACAAGCAAGAAATGACAAGAAAATCTTTATTAGAAATATTTGCAAAATGTAACAGTTACATAGTAGGATTTGATGATAATCAAATAAGTGAATATTTAGAAGAAAATATTTCACAAATGGTAAGAGTCATAAATATGTCATACAAAATTAGTAAATCGAACTTTGTATGGCAAAAGAAATTTGAAGAAAATAAGAAAAATATAGAAACACAATTAAAAGGTGTTTCAAAAGCAATTTCAAATATAGCAGAAAACATAGAAAAGAATATAGAAAACGAAGAACAATATACAAAACAGAAAAAGCAAATTGTTGAATTATTAAAACAAAAAGACATAGAAATACAAGAAATTTCAGTACAAAGAGAAGATAGATTTTTAGTAGAAATATATATGGAAAAATCTAATATCACAGATACAGACTACATTGAAAAAATACTTACAGAAGTTTTAAAAGAAAAAATAGTTTTAAATCAAGAAGCAAGTATTGGAACAAGACTTAATTTTTTATCAGATGATAAATTTGTAATGGCAATAGGAAATTCTGAAACAACAAAAACAAATAGTACAATTTCTGGAGACAGCTTCTTAAGTATAAAATTAAAAGATGGAAAATATTTAGTAGCATTAAGTGATGGAATGGGTTCAGGAGAAGAAGCAAGACAAAGTAGTAATAAGGCTTTAAAAATGTTAGAGAATTTATTACTTTCAGGATTTGACAAAAAAACATCATTAGAGCTAATAAACTCAAGCTTAATAAATCAAAATGAAGAAATATTTGCAACTTTAGATATAGCAATTATCGATTTATATAATGGAAATATAGAATTAATAAAAAGTGGAGCATGTCCAACATACATAAAGAATAAAAATAATGTTCAACTTATTAAAGCAAATTCACTTCCAGCAGGCATTATAAATGAGACAAACTTACAAACATTTGATAGAGATATATCTTCTGGTGAAATTATGCTTATGTGTACAGATGGTATTTTAGATTCTAATGTTGAATACAAAAATAAAGAATTATGGGTTAAATATTTGTTTGAAGATATAGAAACCAATAATACTAAAAAAATAGCAGATTTAGTTTTAAATGAGGCTATTGATAATGGATATGGAACAGCTAAAGATGATATGAGTGTAGTTGTTTGTAAATTTTTAAATAAAGAATAAAAGGAGCTTTAAAGAGCTTCTTTTAATGTTTTATAATCGAAAAAATTGAAAATATAATTTGTGAATTGTAACTTTACATTATAACTATTTTAAAAATATTGATTGCAAACATTGAAAATACACTAATTTTATGATATATTCTATACTAGAAAAATATAGAAAAAAGTAAGGAGGCAAAAATGAGCAGAGGAAGAAGATATGATACAGAGCCAAAATTAAACATGAAAAAAGTATTTGCAGTAGCAATAGCAATAATAGTAATAATCATGTTTATATTTATAATAAAAGGATTATTAAGCAAAGACACAACAACAGGAAAAATAACAACGAAGAACTACTTTGCAATATATAAAGACAACAAATGGGGAGTAATAGACTCAACAGGAAATACAGTAATAGACCCATCATACAAAGAAATGATAATAGTACCAAATTCAAAATCAGGAGTATTTATTTGTACATATGACGTAAACTATGAAACAGGAGAATATAAAACAAAAGCATTAAACGAAAAAAATCAAGAAATATTTACACAATATGAAAAAATAGAACCTATGCAAAACCAAGATAAAAGTTGGAACATATGGTATGAAACAAATGTATTAAAAGTTCAAAAAGATGGAAAATATGGATTAATAAATTTTGATGGAAAAGAAGTAATACCAACAGAATATGATGAAATAACAGTAATTCCACAAATAGAAAATTCTTTCAAAGTAAAGAAAGATAGCAAATATGGAATAGTAGATAGTGACGGAAAAACAGTAATCCAAGCCCAATATGCCGATATAGATGTATTAGGAAAAGACAACAAATCAGGATTCATTGTAAAAACAGATAATGGAAAATATGGAATAGTTGATTACTCAAATACATTAATACTAGAAGCAAAATATGATTCAGTAGAAAAAGTCTATGGAAATGACATGTATGTTGTAACAGAAAACGGAAAACAGAAATTAGTAAACAAATCAGGAAATGACGTATTAACAGAAGGATTTGACTCAATTAAACAAATATTAGCTAATCAAGAAAATGCAGTAATATTCACAAAATCAGGCAAATATGGGGTAATAAAAACAACAGGAGAAATATTAATAGACCCACAATATGACAACCTAGAAGAAACAAAAGTAGGAACATTTATTGCAAGCAAAGACGGCAAATATGGAATAATAGATATAAACAAAGAAGAAAAAATACCATTTGAATATAATTCAATAACATTTAATGAAAAAGCGGATTTATATGTTGCAGAAGACAGTAATTTCAATGCAAAAATTCTAAATAGTAATTTAGAAACAAAAGCAGAAGGAATCTTATCAGAATTAAATGAAAACAAAGGATACTTAAAATTAAGAATAGATAATAATTATAAGTACTACAATTTCAAATTTGAAGAAAAACAAGAATCAGATATTTTTTCAAATAGAACATTATTCCTAAGTAAAAAAGATGGAAAATATGGATATGTAGACAAAAATGGAAAAGTAATTGTAGATTATATATATGATGACGCAATGGAACAAAACGATTATGGCTTCTCAGCTGTTAAAAAAGATGGAAAATGGGGAAGTATTGACAGCAAAGGAAATGTAGTACAAGAACCAATATATAACTTAGATAATTATTTATTAATAGACTTTATAGGAAGATGGCATTTAGGAACTGATATTAATATGAACTATTACAATCAGCTTGATAAATAAAAACGAACGAAGAAAGGAAAGAAATAAAAAATGGAACTAAAGACAAACTATCAATATACATATTTTATACATCCTTTTGTTGTAGCAGAAAATAAATATCAAAAATACATATTAAGTTTAATAAAAGATAAAAGATTTACATTAAAAGTATTTCAAAAAAATAAAGATATAGATTTATACAGCTATTTTTCACCTAAAACTAGAGAATACCTTTTTTCTAGTTTTTCGCACTCTGGTGCAAAATTAGAAAAATTGGAAGAATTACCAGAAGACACAAAATCAGCGATATTAAGCAAATATCCATGTACAATATTCGAATATAAACTAAAAGAAGATATACAAGGCAAAGCAGAAGAAAAAGGAATCTTTTTTAAAGTTAGAAAAATTGAAATTATATGTTTCAATTCAGGAATATGTTTTTTTACAATGAAAACAAACATAGAAGAGAGCAATAGTTTTTCAGATGTCTTAAACTTTAATTATAAATTCAGAGAAATTAACCAAGAAAATATTTTAAATAGTTATGACAAAATATATTTACAAACAAACACATTTGATGATGTAAACAAATTAACAGAATTTATAAAAGGAATAACAGGTTCTGATTTAGAAACAATGAAATTAGATATAGACACACAAAAATTTTTAACATATTCATATGTATGTATAGACAGAGAAGCATGGAATTCAAACAAGAATTTTGAAGATATAAAATATAATTTTAATAAATATGCAAATTTTTTACCAGCAGACAATTCAACAGATTTAGACCAAAATGAAGCAAAACAATTTTCAGAATGGAAATATGCTAAATTCGGATTTACAAAGCAGGGAGTAGTATTATTTACATCAAGTAGTGATATAAATAACTTTACAGATTTACCAGATAAATTTGAAAATGAATATTTTTATACATATATTTTAAACTTATATAAAAAAATATATCTAAAAAAATTAGAAGTAGAATTTAAGAAAACATCCAATTTGAAAAAGACAAGAAAAAAATTCATAGAATTTACTAGAAATATATGGATCTTAGATGTAACAGAAGATGATGTAGGGTCTAAAATAAACTATATATTAGGTAAAACATTTGAACTAGACAGATTATATAGTGAAATAAAAACAAAATATGATGTTTTATATAAAGAATCAAATATTGAAAAAAATTCAAAGGTAATGTTTGCAGTTGTTGTTATTTTAGTTATTTTGCTTATTTTTAATGTTTTAAATTATATAGAACTTATTAAATGATGTAAATCAAAAAAAACATATTAGGTAAGTAAGAGAGGGTATGTATTGTATGAATATAACATGTGGAACTGATATTATAGAAATAGAAAGAGTAAAAGAAAGCATAGAAAATATTGGTGAAAAATTTTTAAAAAGAGTATTTACAGACAAAGAAATAGAATACTGTGAATCTAAAAAAGTACAAAAATATCAACATTATGCAGGAAGATTTGCTGCAAAAGAAGCAGCATTTAAGGCAATTTCAAAAATATTAAAAGATAAATATTCTGTTTGTTGGAAAGATTTTGAGGTTATAAATAATGAACAAGGAAGACCATATTTAACATTATATAATGTTGATACTACTAAAATAGAAAGTATAGATGTGAGTATTTCTCATTGTAAATTATATGCAACTGCTAATGTAACTGTTTTGTTTAAGTAGAAGGAGAAAAATTATGAATTTATTTGATAGTCACAGTCACTTGAATGATGAAAAATTTGATAATGATAGAGAAAAAGTAATTAAAGAAATTTGTGAATCAGGAGTGACAAATTTTATAACAGCAGGTTACAGTGTAGAAAGTTCAAAAAAAGCATTAGAAATAGCAAATAAATATGACTTTATATACACAACTGCAGGTATTTCTCCAAACGATATTCCACAAACAGAGGAAGAGTTGTGGAAACAATTGGCAGAAATTGAGCAAATAGCAAAAGAAAATGATAAAAAAGTACGCGCAATAGGAGAAATAGGACTTGATTATTATTGGAATATAGAAAATAAGGAATTACAAAGAAAAGCATTTATAGAACAAATAAAAATTGCAAATAAATTAAATTTACCAATAGTTATTCATACTAGAGAAGCTTTAATGGATACATTGCAAATACTAAAAGAGAATAAAGTTATAAACATAGGGGTATTTCATTGCTGTCCACAAAATAGAGAACTAATAAAGGAGGGCTTAAAATTAGGCTTTTATATATCATTTGCTGGACCAATAACTTTTAAAAGTTCCAAAAATGCTGTTGAAATGATAAATTTAGTTCCAAATGATAGAATTTTAATTGAAACAGATAGCCCATATCTTGCTCCAGAACCAGTTAGAGGAACACGAAATACACCAGCAAATGTCAAATTTGTTGCACAAAAAATTGCAGAGGCAAAAGGCTTAAGTTTAGAAGAAGTTGAGAAAATGACATTTGAAAATACAAAAAGGATACTTTTTTAATATTCTATTGAAAAATTTAATATTTTATATAAACGTTTTGTTTAAATTTTAATATATGTGAATAATATATATTTTTTATATACTATTTGCATATATTTTTTTACAATTTTTATGAATTATTTTTCATATGGTGTTGACTTATTTCGTTTGTATATGTAAAATAAATACATGATATATTATGTTTTAGTAATAATATAACATAAAAAATACAAAGGAGGGAAAATTTTAAAAAATGTACTAGAGATAAGATTTTTGAGACATACTATAAATAAGAAAGTTTTAAAATTAAAATACATGGGAGGAGTTATAAAATAATGTTAAAGAAAAAATTTAAAAATTCAAATCGGAATTACTTTAGTTGCGTTAGTGATTACGATTATTATATTGTTGATATTAGCAACAATATCAATACAGTCATTGACAAATACAGGACTATTTAAAAATGCACAAAAAGCAAAAGATGAAACACAAAATTCAGCAGAAAATCAAGCAAAAACGTTGAATGAATATGAAGATGAATTAAATAAATATATATCAGGAAATGTTGAAAAAACATTTAAAGGAAAAACAGTTACTGATGCAATTCAATATGCAGATGTATTAAATAAAAATGATAATACAGAATTGCAAGATGCATATGGAAATAAAATAGTAGTACCAGCTGGATTTAAAATTGTATCAAATGATGATACAAGTAAGGCAACAACAGTAGATAAAGGAATAGTAATAGAAGATGCCACATCAGCTGCAACAGCTGGAAGTCAATTTGTATGGATACCTGTTGGAAAAATTTATACAGATACAGAAAGAACAGAAGCAAATGTAAAAGCAATTGAATTAAATAGATATACATTTGATGAAAATGGAATTTCAACAGCTCAAAATGAAAATATTGTAGAAAGTAAATTTCAAGAATTAGAAACATCTAATAAAGGAAACATAGTAGCAAAAAGTATACCAAATTTTAAAAATAGTGTAACTACAAATGGAGGATACTATATCGGAAGATATGAGGCAAGAAAAAATATAAGTGGAACAATAACAGAAGTGGGAACAGATACAGTATGGAATAGTATAACACAGCCAAATGCTGCAATACAAGCACAAAATATGTATAATAGTACAAAATTTACAAGTGATTTAATGAATAGTTATGCATGGGATACAGCAACATTATTTTTACAAACATGTGGAACAAATCCAACATATTCAAGAAAAAATAGTGTAAATACTGGTTCAATGGCACAAACAGGAACAAATAACCAAAGTACAAAAGATATACAATGCAATGTATATGACATGGCAAGTAATGTATATGAATGGACAACAGAGACGTCCATCGATTCCGACAGTCCTTGTGTTGGTAGGGGTGGCGCTTACGACTACAGCTACAATTACACGAGCAGTCGCAACAACGGCTCTGCTTCCGACAGCTATGGCAACGTTGGGTTTCGTCCACTTTTATTTGTAGGACTGAACTCTTAAGCCGTGAATAAGAATATAAGAGAGTGTTAAAATATAACTGTGTAAATTCAAAAAATAAAAATTGAGCTTGTTAAGTTAGCTGTATGTCAATTTTTGTCGAAAACTTTTTCTTGACAAGTTACATAAAACCATGTTAATATGTAGCCATGCAATTAATTAGACAATTGCATGGCTATAAATATTTAAAAATCAAAAGATTTAATTCAGACAACTTAGGAAATACAAAAAATAAATTAAGTTTTTAAATTATAATTCAAAAATAAAAAACAAATATTAAAATCAAAAACATTAAATCTAAAAATACCCATCAAAATTATAAAAAGGTATTAACCAAAGTATTATAAAAGAAAAAAAGTGTTGATAACTCTAATACACTTGCATTTAAAAGTATTTTTAAATTAAATTTCTAGTCTGTAATTGTCTCCTTAATTGTAAATATATAATAAATATTTACTAAATAGTATTGCCAAAAACAAAAATATTTAGTATAATTTAAAAAGAATAATAGAAAACAAATAATAATGATAAATATACTAGGAGTTGATAGATATGGCAGAAAATAAAAATGAAACATTAAAAAAAGCAAGAATAGAAATGAACTACTTAACAGGAGATGCAGAGGTAAGAAGACTTGCAGAATTAAGAGAAAAATGGGAAATGGATAGAGTAAGTGCTATTAATCATGCGACAAGAGTTGAAATGGAAAAAGGAATAATAAAAACAGCACAAAATTTAATAAAAATGGGTATGCCTATTGAGCAAATTGTAAAAGCTACAGGTTTAAGCGAGGAAGAAATAGAAAAAATAAAAAAATCTTAAATATTAATACTAAAAAATAAAAGACTCTATGTTTTGCAGTAGCAAACAATAGAGCCTTTTACTATGAAACAAATTATATTTCGATTTTATTATACATTATCTAATATTCCTCAAAGCTTCAATTCTATCTTCTGTACTAGGGTGAGTAGACCAAAGAGAAGAAGACTTCTTTTTACCCTTCTCGCCATTCTTCTTAAAAGGACTAATAATATACATATTAGCAGTAGCAGAATTAGCACTTTGCAACTCATTAGGATCACTCTCAAGTTTTTGCAAAGCAGAAATCAAACCATCAGGATTTCTAGTAAATTCAACAGCAGTGCTATCAGCCAAAAATTCTCTTTTTCTAGAAAGAGCAAGTTGCATCAAAGTACCAAAAATAGGTGATAAAATTAAACATATTAGACCTAATAACATTAAAATACCATTAGCCTTACTATCACTATCTCTATCTTTTGTACCACCCCAGAAAAGAATTCTAGAAAACATATCAGACAACATTACAATTAATCCAACAAACACTGAAACTACAGCACTTAAAAGAATATCATAATTTTTAATATGGCTCATTTCATGAGCTATAACACCTTCTAATTCATAATAATCTAACTTTTCTAGTAAACCAGTAGTAACACAAATTATAGCATGTTCTGGATTTCTACCAGTTGCAAAAGCATTGGGTTGAGCATCTTCTACAACATACAAATCAGGTTTTTTAGGTAATCCAGCAGTTACCATCAAAGCATCTAAAATATTAACAAGTTTTAAATCTTCTTCCCTAGTTGCAGGTCTTGCATGACATGAGGCCAAAACGATTTTATCACTATAATAATAAGATCCCCATGCGCTGGCAATAGAAAAAATTAAAGCAATTACTATAGAAAGTCCGCCTAAATCTAAAGCATTACAAATGTAATATATAATTAAAGTTATTACAAGTATAAATATTCCAATAATTAAGCCAGACTCAAATTTATTCTTCTTACTAATTTCAAACATAAAAACTCCTTTCCTGATAAAATAATATCAAACAATTATTAAATCAAAATTAAAATAGTAAAAGAGGTGCCAAAACTGACAACCCCTTTAAAATTAATTATGCATTTTTTCCAAAATCAACTTTTACATTTTTTCTAGCTTCAGCACTTTCTGCTGCAAATAATTCACGAGGTTGAAAATTAAACATATTTGCGATGATGTTAGAAGGGAAAAGTTGTAATTTTTGGTTATACATTGTTACACTGTCATTATAGAATTGTCTAGAAAAAGAAATTTTATTTTCAGTATTTCTTAATTCTTCAGATAATTCAGAAAAGTTTTGATTTGCTTTTAAATCAGGATAATTTTCAGAAACAGCCATTATTGTTTTTAAAGCTCCTGAAAGTTGATTATCTAATTCAGCTTTTTCAGCAACTGTTCCAGCACTTGCCCAAGAAGTTCTTAGTTTTGTTATTTTTTCAAAAGTTTCTGACTCATGTGTAGCATATCCTTTTACAGTTTCAACAAAGTTTGGAATCAAATCAAATCTTCTTTGTAATTGTACATCAATTTGGCTCCAAGCATTATCTACTTTTACTCTTGCAGATACTAAGCCATTATACATTGAAATTATTGCAATTACTAATATTACTACTATTGCTAATATAATCCATCCCATAATTTTGCCTCCTTTTTTATTATATACATTTTACAAATTGATAATAACATAAATTTGTTTTTTTAACAAGTAATTTGTTACTTTTTTTTATAATGTCAACTGTTTTAGTAAAAATATACTATATAAATCATTTTATGCAAAAAAAGAAAAATATTCAAAAAAATTTTGTACTATTTCCAAGGGTTACAGCATATACTATAATGAAACAGTTGTAACTCTAAGCTTGTACAAATTTGACAAAAACAACAAAATATAGTATAATTTAAATCGATGCCAAAAGGAGGTATTAAAAATTTATGAAAAAAGAAGAAAAAGCTTCAATTTCTATAATGAAAATCATATGTGTTAGTATAATATTAATATTAATTTCAGGAATAGGAGTAATGGCAGTAAGTACAAATTTGAAAGATATTAAAATTGTATTACAAAACGGATATGAATTAACAGTATTAACATCAAAAACAACTGTTAATGAAATATTAAATGAAAATAATATTGTATTAGATGAAAATCAAAAGACAATACCAGAAGCTAATGAAGAAGTAGCAGCAGGAGCTGTTATAAAAATAGTAGATAAATCATATAGCGAAGTTCAAATAGCAAAAGTTTCTGAAGAAGGTGTACAAACAACATTAAACGAACTACTAAACAACTACGCACCAATAACAGAAAAAATAGTTACAGAACAAGTTGAAATACCTTATGAAACAATAACAAAAAATTCAGCAGGAACAAGTACAGACACAACAAACAAAGTATTACAACAAGGAAAAAATGGCTTAAAAGAAATAACTTATAAAATTAAATATCAAAACGAAGTAGAAATTGAAAAAATACAATTATCTGAAAAGGTAATTACAGAACCAGTAAATAAGATAGTACAAGTAAATAAAGTAACATCAAGATCTGGAACGACAACTAGGGAAACAGCAACAACAGTAAAAAATAATGGCGGAAAATGGTCATATTCATCAGGAGAAATGGACTTATTATGTGCAATTACAGCACAAGAATCAGGTTCAAGTTATACAGGAGCTTTAGCTGTTATAACAACAGCTTGTAATAGAGCAGAAAGCAGAAAATGGAAGAAAAATGGTTCAGACCCATTAAGTCAATACAAAGCATCAGGACAATTTTGTTATTCTATAGACAGACATTGGAAAAAGAAATTAAATGGAAATTACCCATCATATGTAAAACAAGCAGTTACAGATGCATTAAATGGAAAAAGAAATCATAATTATTTATCATTTAGAGCAGCTGGAACACACTCAGGTACTTATATAGGTGGTAATGTATATTTTTAAAGATATAAATTAATTTAACATATGATTTGTAAGAACTCTAGAAATAGAGTTCTTTTACTATTTTGATTGCTATTTTATTGTAAATGTAGTAAAATAGAAATATATGTAAATAAAAAATATTAATAAAAGCGGATATAAGGAAGGAACAGAAAATGAAACTAATCTCATGGAATGTGAATGGAATAAGAGCATGTTTAACAAAAGGATTTGAAGAAGTATTCAAAAAAATGGATGCAGACATATTTTGCTTACAAGAAACAAAATGTCAGCCAGATCAGATTAATTTAGAATTTCAAGGATATACAAGCTATTGGAACAGTGCAGAAAAAAAGGGATATTCAGGTACTGCAATATTTACAAAACAAAAACCAATAAATGTAACATATGGAATAGGGATAGAAGAACATGATAAAGAAGGAAGAGTAATAACACTAGAATTTGAAAAATTTTATATGGTAGACATATACACACCAAACTCAAAAAGAGAACTAGAAAGACTAGAGTATAGACAAATATGGGAAGACGAAATAAGAAAGTATCTATTAAAATTAAATGAAACAAAACCAGTAATAATGTGTGGGGACTTAAATGTAGCACACAAAGAAATAGACTTAAAAAATCCAAAAACAAATAGACACAATGCAGGTTTCACAGACGAAGAACGTAACAAGATGACAGAATTACTAGACTCAGGTTTTACAGATACATTTAGATATCTATATCCAGAAAAAGAAAATGCATATAGTTGGTGGTCTTATATGGGACATGCAAGAGAAAAAAATATAGGCTGGAGAATAGACTACTTTATAGTATCAAAATCAATAGAAAAACAAATAAAAGAAGCAAAAATATATTCAGAAATAATGGGAAGTGACCATTGCCCAGTAGGGTTAGAAATTTTATTATAGGAGGTAAGTGTATGGAAGAAATAAAACAAGGATGGAAAAAAAGAATATCATGGCTATTGATAGCTCTAACAGTAGTAATTGTATATAAAATGTTAGATAATTTCTCAAATGTCACAGAATGGTTTGGAACATTTTTTAGAATATTAAAACCATTTTTTGCAGGATTGTTAATATCATATATATTATTTATGCCATGTAAAAAAATAGAAAATGCTTTATCAAAATCAAAATTGAAATTTGTAAAAAAGAAAGCAAGAGGATTATCAGTAATAGCAACATATATAATTTTTGTGCTAATAATGGTAATCATAATAAACTGTATATTTCCAGTATTAAAAGAAAGCATAGTAGAATTAGTTAGTAATATACCAGGGTATTATGAAACATTAGTTAATAAATACAAAGAATTACCAGAAGATTCAGTACTAAAAAGTGATGTAATAAAAGATAAAATGACGGAACTATCAAATATAGATATGAAACAATTTTTAAGCATAAACAATGAAAAAATAATAGAATATGTTAAAAATATAATAAACATATTCTCAGGAATTTTTGACGTATTTGTATCAATAATAGTTTCAGTATATATTTTACTACAAAGAACGGCAATAATGAAATTTTTAAGAAGATTTGCAAGGGCAATATTTAAAAAGAATACATATGAAGCTGTAAATAAATATTTTACAAAAGCAAATGAAGTATTTTTTACATTTATTTCAAGTCAATTGCTAGATGCAGTAATTGTTGGAATTTTAACAACTGTAGCTATGTTAATAATAAAAGTAAAATATGCACCATTAATAGGATTTACAATAGGATTATTTAACATGATACCATATATTGGAGCAATTGTAGCAGTTGGAATAGGAATATTAATAACATTTATAACAGGAGGACTTGGAAAAGCAATTGCTATGGCTATTGTTGTTATAATTTTACAACAAATAGATGCAAATATTATAAATCCTAAAATTATAGGTGTTTCTTTGGAAGTAAGTCCATTACTTGTCATTTTTGCAGTTACTGTTGGCGGAGCTTATTTTGGAATATTAGGAATGTTCTTAGGTGTACCAATTGCAGTTGTAATAAAAACAGTTTTAAATGATTGGATAGATAATAAAAATAAGTTTAGAGATGAACAAGAAAAATTAATAGAAAAAAGTGAATAAAAAAATATATAAGTTCTAAAAAGTAATATATATCTTAACTTTTTAGAACTTATATATTTTTATTATTTCTTTTTCTTTTTACCAATAAAAACCGAAATAAGTATTGCAACTAATATAACAGTAATAATTGCAATTAATCCAGGCCAACCTAAAACAGCAACAAATTTACTTCCTAATGACATTATTATTCCAGCTAAAATTACACCTAATGCAACAGCACTTACACTTGTTTTAAAATCAAGATTTAAAAAGCTTGCTGCAAGTGTTCCAGTCCATGCACCTGTACCAGGGAGTGGAATACCAACAAAAAGTAGTAATGCAAAGAAAATACCTTTATTTCCAGCAGTTGCTTTTAATTTTTCTCCACCTTTTTCACCCTTTTCTAAACACCAAGTGAAAAACTTTCCAATAATTTTTTTATCTTTTCCCCATTCAAGAACCTTTCTAGCAAATAGGTAAATTATAGGAACAGGTAACATATTAAATATAATAGCAATAGGGTAGTATATAAATATATTTAAACCTAACCCTTCTGCTATTGGAATAGCACCTCTTAGTTCTACTATTGGAACCATACTTACAAAAGCTACTATTAAATATTTTACTATAAGTGGTAAACTTGACATTTTGCTTTCTCCTTTCAATCTTAAGTATATTAAACTTTTTTGTATTTTACTATAAATATATTAAAAAGTCTATATATTTATAAAAATATTGCTAAAAACCTTGACTTCCGTAGGAAATTTATGGTATCATATAAAGTGAATTTATACGAAAATTTAACATCAAGTAAAAATTTAATTCAAAAGAAACAAATCAAAACACAACGTTAAAAATTTAAGAAAAGAGGAATTAAATATAACGAAAAATTAAGCTAATATAATTTGAAAAGCAGGCAAATTATAAAACTTAAAAAAGTAGATATATTCTAAGAAGGACTTTTCTTAAAATCAAATATAATTAAATTCTAAGTGTTAAACACACAATCCTAGAATTACAAACTGCTTCAAAAAAATATAAGGAGTGATTTATTTGAAAATTAGAGACATTCAATACGAAAAAGCTTCAAGAAAAGATTTCGCAAAAGTTGGAGATTTTATCGAAATGCCAAACCTAATTAAAGTACAAAAAGACTCATACGATTGGTTCATCAAAGAAGGATTAGGAGAAGTATTAAAAGACATATCACCAATAGAAGACTATTCTGGAAATCTAGTTCTTGAATTTTTTGACTACTACATGGAAGACAAAACAAAATATTCAATTGAAGAGGCAAAAGAAAGAGACGCTACATATTCAACAAGACTACATGTAAAAGTTCGTTTAATAAACCGTGAAACAGGAGAAATTAAAGAACAAGAAATTTATTTAGGTGACTTCCCACTTATGACAGACAGTGGAACATTTATAATAAATGGTGCAGAAAGAGTTGTAGTAAGCCAATTAGTACGTTCACCAGGATGTTACTATGCAGAAGTATTTGATACAAAAACAGGAAAAAGAACATATACATCAACAGTTATGCCTTTAAGAGGAGCATGGCTAGAATACGAAACAGATGGAAATGACATATTCTATGTACGTGTAGACAGAACAAGAAAAGTTCCAATAACAACACTTTTAAGAGCAATTGGATTAGTAACAGATGACCAAATAAGAGACTTATTTGGAAACGAAGAATTAATAGAAGCAACAATTGCAAAAGATCCAATTAAAACTCAAGAAGAAGCCTTAATAGAAATCTATAAAAAATTAAGACCAGGAGAACTTCCAACAGTAGAAGCAGCAAGAAGTTTATTTGATGGATTATTCTATGATAATAGAAGATATGACTTAGCAAAAGTTGGTAGATATAAATTTGACCAAAAATTAAGTTTAGCAACAAGAATAACAGGAAAAGTAGCTGCAAAAGACATAATGGATGGTGAAACAGGTGAAATATTTGTACAAGCAGGAGAAGTTATAACAGAAGATGCTGCACATGACATCCAAAACTCAGGAATCAATATAGTAGAATTAACAGTTGGAGAACATACAGTTAAAGTTATAGGAAATGGAACAGTTGATATTCATAAAGTATTACCTACATTAGATTTAGCAGAATTAAACATTAAAGAAAATGTAAATTATCAAATATTAAAAAGTATAATTGACACAACTGAAGAAAAAGATTTAGTAAAAGTTATAGGTGAAAGAATTGACGAATTAGTACCAAAACATATAACAACAGAAGACATGATTGCATCTATAAGCTATTTATTAAACTTAGCACATGGAGTTGGAAATGTAGATGACATAGACCATTTAGCTAACCGTAGAATTAGATGTGTTGGTGAATTATTACAAAATCAATTCAGAATTGGTTTAACAAGACTTGAAAGAGTTGTAAGAGAAAGAATGACAATTCAAGACTTAGATGTTGTAACACCACAAACATTAATTAACACAAAACCAATAACATCATCAATTAGAGAATTCTTTGGAAGTTCACAATTGTCACAATTCATGGACCAAACAAACCCACTTTCAGAATTAACACATAAAAGAAGAATTTCGGCATTAGGACCTGGTGGCCTTACAAGAGAAAGAGCTGGATTCGAGGTTAGAGACGTTCACTATACACACTATGGTAGACTATGTCCAATTGAATCTCCAGAAGGACCAAACATTGGACTTATATCAGCACTTTCATCATTTGCAAATATAAATGAATATGGATTTATAGAAACACCATACAGAAAAATAGATCCAGAAACACATAGAGCAACAGATATAGTTGAATATATGAGTGCAGATGTAGAAGACAATTACATAATAGCTCAAGCATCTGAACCAATGGATGAAAATGGAGAATTTATTAATGATAGAATTAGAGTTAGATACAGAAATGAAATTATAGAAGTTGATAAAGACAAAGTACAATATATAGATGTTTCACCAAAACAATTAGTTTCTGTAGCAGCAGCCATGATTCCATTCTTAGAACATGATGATGCCAAAAGATCTCTAATGGGTGCAAACATGCAAAGACAAGCAGTTCCATTAATGACAACAGAAAGACCAATAGTTGCAACAGGTATAGAATATAGAGCTGCAAAAGACTCAGGAATATTAATATTAGCAGAAGATGATGGAGTCATCCAAAAAGTTACAGGAGACGCTATTACAGTTAAATATAATAATGGAAAAACAGTTGTACACAAACTACGTAAATTTAAAAGAACAAATGGTGGTACATGTATAAATCAAAGACCTATAGTAAAAAAAGGTGAAATAGTAAAAAAAGGTGATGCAATAGCTGATGGACCATCAACTAAAGATGGAGAAATGTCTTTAGGTAAAAACTGTTTAGTTGCTTTCTCAACATGGGAAGGTTACAACTACGAGGATGCTATCCTTTTAAATGAAAGATTAGTAAAAGAAGACGTATTTACATCAATACATATCGAAGAATATGATTGCGAATGCCGTGATACAAAATTAGGTCCAGAAGAAATAACAAGAGACATTCCAAACGTTGGTGATGACGTATTAAAAGACTTAGACGAAAACGGAATAATTAGAATAGGTGCAGAAGTTAGACCAGGAGATATTTTAGTTGGTAAAGTTACTCCAAAAGGAGAAACAGAACTAACAGCAGAAGAAAGATTATTAAGAGCTATCTTTGGTGAAAAAGCTAGAGAAGTTAGAGATACATCATTAAGAGTACCTCACGGAGAAGCTGGAACAATAGTAGATGTTAAAATATTCACTAGAGACAATTCAGACGAATTAGGACCTGGTGTAAATCAAATAATTAGATGTTATATAGCAACAAAAAGAAAAATATCAGTTGGTGATAAAATGGCCGGACGTCATGGTAATAAAGGTGTTATTTCAAGAGTATTACCAGAAGAAGATATGCCATTTTTACCAGATGGTACACCAATAGACATCTTACTTAACCCATTAGGACTTCCATCTCGTATGAACTTAGGACAAATACTTGAAGTTCACTTAGGTGGAGCTGCCAAAGCTTTAGGATGGCACGTATCAACACCAGTATTTGATGGTGCTACACAAGAAGATGTTGAAGAATTATTACAACAAGCAGGAATGAGTCCAGATGGTAAATCAATTCTATATGATGGTAGAACTGGTGATCCATTTGATAAACCAATTACAGTTGGTGTAATGTATATGTTAAAACTACATCACTTAGTAGATGATAAAATACATGCTCGTTCAACTGGACCATACTCATTAGTTACACAACAACCTCTTGGTGGTAAAGCACAATTTGGTGGACAACGTTTCGGAGAAATGGAAGTTTGGGCATTAGAGGCATATGGTGCAGCATATACACTACAAGAAATGTTAACAGTTAAATCTGATGACGTTGTAGGTAGAGTTAAAACTTATGAAGCTATTGTTAAAGGTGAAAATATTCCTGAACCAGGAGTACCAGAAAGCTTTAAAGTTCTTATCAAAGAATTACAATCTTTAGGATTAGATGTACGTCTATATTCAGAAGATAACAAAGAGCTTGAATTAAAAGAAAATATTGAGGATGGTATTGAATATGATCCAGAAAAGGATAAAAAGATTCTAGCAGAAGATGAAGTTGTAGCAGAAGATGATTTATCTGATGGATATATTGAGGATACTGATAGCGATATTTTACTAGATGAAGAAGAACCAGAAGATAGTGATGAGCTTTTTGAAGATTTAGATGATGAGGGCGAGGATGCTATCTTTGACGAAGATGAATAAATAAAAAACGAATAAAAATAATTTAATAAATTTCAAAAAGATAGAAGCCGACAAGAAGGAATTGCTCGAGCGGTGGCCAGAGCTTCTACTCTGTTTTGAAATTACCTAAAAATATAATTAGGGGGAAAAATAGTGGACGAATTAGATATTTTTAATAAAATAAAAATAGGAGTGGCATCAGATGAGAAAATAAGAGAATGGTCAAAAGGTGAAGTAAAAAAACCAGAGACTATCAATTATAGAACATTAAAACCAGAAAAAGATGGTCTATTCTGTGAAAGAATATTCGGACCAACAAAAGACTGGGAATGTCATTGTGGAAAATATAAAAGAGTTAGATATAAAGGGATTGTTTGTGATAGATGTGGTGTTGAAGTTACAAAATCTAAAGTAAGAAGAGAAAGAATGGGACATATTGAACTTGCAGCACCAGTAGCTCATATTTGGTATTTCAAAGGTATACCAAGTAGAATAGCTTTAATATTAGATGTTTCACCAAGAAACCTAGAAAAAGTTGTATATTTTGCATCATATATTGTTACAGATAAAGGAACAACAGACTTAGCAAACTGCCAAGTTTTAACAGAAAAAGAATATCATGAAGCAGAAGAAAAATTTGGTAGAGGTTCATTTAAAGCAAAAATGGGAGCAGAAGCTTTAAAAGAATTGTTAGAAAAAGTTGATTTAGACAAACTTTCAAAAGAAATTAGGAAAGAATTAGAATCTGCAAGTGAACAAAAGAAAGGTAAACTTGTAAAAAGACTAGATACAGTTGATTCATTTAGACTTTCTAATACAAGACCTGAATGGATGATAATGTCAGTTGTACCAGTAATTCCACCAGAATTAAGACCAATGGTTCAATTAGATGGTGGTAGATTTGCAACATCTGACTTAAATGACTTATATAGAAGAGTTATAAACAGAAATAACAGATTAAAAAGATTATTAGAATTAGGAGCACCAGAAATAATTGTAAGAAATGAAAAACGTATGTTACAAGAATCAGTAGATGCTTTAATAGATAATAGTAGAAGAGGTAGACCAGTAACAGGAGCTGGAAATAGACCTTTAAAATCATTATCTGATATGTTAAAAGGAAAACAAGGTAGATTCCGTCAAAACTTATTAGGTAAGAGAGTTGACTATTCTGGACGTTCAGTTATAGTTGTTGGACCAGAACTTAAAATCTATCAATGTGGACTTCCAAAAGAAATGGCTGTAGAATTATTCAAACCATTTGTTATGAAAGAATTAGTTGGTAGAGGAATAGCACAAAATATCAAAAATGCAAAAAGAATGGTAGAAAGACTAAGACCAGAAGTATGGGAAATATTAGAAGATGTTATAAAAGACCATCCAGTAATGTTAAACCGTGCTCCAACACTACATAGACTTGGTATTCAAGCATTTGAACCAGTACTAGTAGAAGGTAGAGCAATAAAACTTCACCCATTAGTTTGTGAAGCCTTCAACGCTGACTTTGATGGTGACCAAATGGCTGTGCATTTACCATTATCACCAGAAGCACAAGCAGAATCAAGATATTTAATGTTAGCTACTAACAACTTATTAAAACCACAAGATGGTAAACCAGTTGCAGTACCTAGACTAGATATGATTCTAGGAAGTTATTATTTAACAATGATATTAGATGGAGAATTAGGAGAAGGAAAATACTTCAAAGATCCAGATGAAGCAATAATGGCTTACGAAAATCACGATGTAGGAATGCATGCAAAAATATTTGTTAGAATAACAAAAGAAATAGATGGAGAAATGAAATCTAAAAAAATTGAGACAAGTGTTGGTAGAATTATATTCAACCAAGGAATTCCTCAAGATTTAGGATTCATAGACAGAAACGAAGATCCATTCCAATATGAAATAAACTTCCCAGTTGTTAAAAAATCAATGGGAGAAATAATAGAAAGAGTTATAAGAGTACACGGTGTAATTGAATCAGCAGAAGTTATTGACTATGTAAAAGCTTTAGGATTCAAATATTCTACACTTGCTGGTATCACATTCTCAATGAGTGATGTAAAAGTACCTGCAGCTAAAAAAGAATTATTAGCAGAAGCTGACAAGAAAATAGAAACTATTAGAAAACAATATGCAAGAGGTTTAATTACAAATGATGAAAGATATAACTCAGTAATTAAAGTTTGGGAAGATGCAACAAAGAAAATAAGTCAAGCAATGGAAGACAACTTTGATGACTTAAACCCAATATATATGATGGTTAAATCTGGAGCCAGAGGTAATATGAACCAATTAAGACAAATTGCTGGTATCCGTGGACTTATGGCTAGTACAACAGGTAAAGCCGTTGAAATTCCTATCAAATCATCATTTGCAGAAGGTCTAGATGCCCTAGAATACTTTATTTCTGCCCATGGTGCACGTAAAGGACTTTCAGATACAGCTTTAAGAACAGCCGATTCAGGATACTTAACAAGAAGATTAGTTGACGTATCACAAGACATTATAGTTAGAGAACATGATTGTGGAACACATGAAGGACTAATTGTTTATGATATTAAAGATGGAAATCAAATAATCGAAAAAATGCAAGAAAGAATTATTGGTAGATATGTTGTTAATGATGTATACGATCCAAATACAAAAGAACTTATTGTTGACACAAATACTATGATAACAGAAGAAATAGCAGACAAAATAGTTAATGCGGGAATTGAAAGATTAGAAGTACGTTCAGTTCTAGCATGTAGATCAAAACATGGTGTATGTCAAAAATGTTATGGTATGGGACTTGCAAGAAGAGACTTAGTATCTATCGGTGAATCTGTAGGTATTATAGCTGCACAATCAATTGGTGAACCAGGTACACAGCTTACAATGAGAACAATTCACTCTGGTGGTGTTGCCGGTGTTGCAGATATCACTCAAGGTCTTCCAAGGGTTGAAGAATTATTTGAAGCTAGAAAACCTAAGGGAGTTGCAATAATCTCTGAAATTGCAGGAAAAGTAAAAATAAAAGAAACAAAGAAAAAGAAAGAAGTTATAGTAACATCTAATGAAGATTCAAGAACATACACAATACCATTTGGTTCAAAAATGAAAGTTAAAGATGGTGACATGGTAGAAGTTGGAGATCCATTTATCGAAGGTTCTATAAATCCATCAGAAATTCTAGAACTAAAAGGACCAGAAGGAGTATTTGAATACTTAACATCTGAAGTTCAAAAAGTTTATAGAAATCAAGGTGTTGACATCAACGACAAACACGTTGAAGTTATTGGAAGACAAATGCTTAAGAAAGTTAGAGTAGAAGATAACGGAGATACACATATGTTCCCAGGATCTTTAGTAGACATGTATGAATTTGAAGACATAAACAATGAAGCAATAGCAGAAGGAAAACGTCCAGCAACAGGAAAAAGAGTATTACTTGGTATTACAAAAGCATCACTTGCTACAGACAGTTTCTTATCAGCAGCATCATTCCAAGAAACAACAAGAGTTCTTACTGAAGCAGCTATTAAAGGCAAAGTAGATGACTTAGTTGGATTAAAAGAAAATGTTATCATTGGTAAATTAATTCCAGCAGGTACTGGTATGAAAAAATACCAAGACCTTCACATCAATACAGAAAAGAAACCTGAAGAAGTTGCAGATGTCCAATAGGGACCAGTTGTGTCCAATAGGGACGGTTCTGATTGGACAAAAATGTCCCAAAAGAACCGATCTTAGATATAATAAATTAGAAAATTAAAATAAATTTGTTATAGAAAAAAGAATTTACAATTTTTAGTTGTAAATTCTTTTTTAAAATTCGTGTATGAACAAAGTTACTAAAAATCAAAAATTTTTTTGGAGTTATTCTTATTTTCGACAAAATTTTTAGGACATGCTTATAAAAAGATGATATAATATAATCAGTTTTTTTCATATATAGGAATATTTTTTATTTCAATGAATATTATATCTTATAGAAATGGAGGTGCCCATGTTTTTATTTATTTCAATTATTTTTATAATCACATTTAGTTTATTCTTATGGATGTTGTTAATTTCAAGTAAAAAGTCAATAACAAATGAAGAGCAATATATAGAAGATAATTTACAAATGCAATTTTTGAACAAATTTGCTACGACTGGAAATTTTTAAATTATTTTGACAAATTAATTAAAAATAAGTAAATTGTTACAGTTCAGTACGAATAATGCATGAGATATCTAAGGATGATAGTTTTCATATTTTTTTCGGTTTTCCTACATATGTTAACAAATTCTAATGTAAATGCTTTAACAAACCCTAGTGGCAGGAACTTTTAAAGCATTTCCTTAAGAATTTGTAAAACTATTTCGGTTACATTCAAAAATATATTCAAACTATCATCCTTAGGTATCTCATACATTATTCGTACTGAACTGTAACAGTAGATTAAAATGTGTAGCATAATAATTTATTAATACCTTGATTTTTGTAAAGTTAAATTATATAATTTTATATGTAAATAGATAATAATAATATAAAAAAGGAACAAAAAAATGGAAGAAAAATTTATGAAAGAAGCTTTGAAAGAAGCAAAAAAAGCATATAATAAGCTAGAAGTCCCAGTAGGAGCAGTCATAGTAAAGGATGGACAAATTATAGCAAGAGCACATAATTTAAAAGAAACAAAATATGATACAACAAAACATGCAGAGATTTTAGCAATTCAGAAAGCGAGTAAAAAATTAAATTCATGGAGACTAATAGATTGTGAAATGTATGTTACATTAGAACCATGTTCTATGTGTGCAGGGGCCTTAATAAATTCTAGAATAAAAAAAGTGTATATAGGGGCAAGTGACGAAAAGACAGGAGCAGTGGGTTCTGTATTTAATTTATTAGAAGATTATACTTTTAATCATAAAGTTGAATATGAAAAAGGCATATTAAAAGAAGAATGCGAGAATATGTTAAAAGACTTTTTTAAAGAATTAAGAAAAGTTAAGAAAAATAAATAAAAGATAAATATGACAGAATTAAGATTTTGAAAAATATACATTTTTAAAGTTACAGTTTAAAAATGTATATTTTTCAAATTGTAAAGACATTCTTAGTATGGTTTTTTATTATCAGTAAGACCTAATAAATAATCAACAGATGTGTTATAGAACTGAGCCAATTTAATCAATATTTTTGTCGGAATATCATTAGTTCCGACTTCATATTTTGAATATCCTGTTTGAGACATATTTAAAATTTTAGCAATTTCTTTTTGTGACAAATCTTTATCTTCGCGTAAATCTTTAATTCTTTTATACATAAATAAACACCTCAATTATATTTTAAATTAACCTGTTTTAGGTTATTGACAATTAACCTAAAATAGGTTAGAATTATTTTTAGATTATAGATATAGAAAAAACAAAAGAAAAGGAGAGTCAAAATGTATGAAAATAGAAGTAAAGGAATAACACTAGTTGCATTAGTAATAACAATTATTATTGTATTAATATTATCAACAATATCAATACAAGCACTAACACACACAGGACTATTTGCAAGTGTAAACAAAGCAAAATTGGAAACAAAGAGAAGTCAAATTGCAGAATGGTTAGGATTAAGGTTATTAGAAGAGCAAATGAAAAATCCATCAGGAACAGCAGAAGAAATAATAACAGAAACAAGAAATAGTGTTATAGAAAATAAAAATGAATTATTAAATATGGGAAAAGAAGTAAATATAGAAGACACAAGCATAGAGGAAGACGGAGAACAAGTAGACATATATTTTTATGTTATAGTAGATAAAGATGTATACAAAGTAGATATGGTGGGGGCAAGATTTATAGGTGAACAAGGAAAAATGTTACCTGTAATAAAATTAGAAAGTCTAACAAGCACAACAAATTCAATAAAAATAAAAGTAAGAACAAGTAGAAATCAGGGTGGAAAATTAGAATATTATATAAAAGCAGAAGAAGATAAAAATTATACATTAAAACAAACAAAAGAAGATGATTCAGAATATATATTTGAAGAATTAGAACAAAATAAAAAATACAATATAAAAGTAATAGCAAAAGCAGAAAATGGACAACAAGCAGAACTAACAGTAGAAAAAACGACAGGAAATGTAACAGAATTAAAACAAGGAGATGTTGAATTTATATATTCTGTAGATGGAATAGTTATAGATAAGTCAACATGGACAAATAAAAATGTAACAGTAACAGCAAAAATAAATTCAAATGTCGACATAGGAACATTTAAAATACAAACAAGTAATGGCGGAGAAAACTGGAAAGACGGTATAAGCCAATTATTTACAGAAAATGGTACTATGTATGTAATACTAACAGACGGAATAAATTATGGAGGAGCAGCAACAGTCAATGTTACCAACATAGATACAACAAAACCAGTAGTAACTGAGGCAACTGCTACAACAAATAGCATAAAAATAATAGCAACAGATGAAGCGTCAGGAATAGTAGGATATGCAATTACAACAAATAATACATCACCAACAGATGCAAGTTATACAAAAATAGCAAACACAAAAACGTTTGAAACAACAGTAACAGGAAAAACAGAAGGAACAACATATTATATTTGGGTAAAAGACCAAGCAGGAAATATAAGTAATGCAAAACAAATAACAACATTAAAACAAGAATGGAAAGACATATCAAAAAACAACTATGGCGACTATGTAAATTATCCAATAGATCTAAATAAAGATGGAAACACAACAAATGATTGGAAAATATTTTATAAAGACAACAATGGATATGTATATTTAATTGCAAATAACAACCAAAATTTATATACAGACATATTAACATTAGCCGGAATGCAAGAAAGTACACAAAATAAATACTGTGTATATTGGAAAAATATTCCACAATATAACGAGATAACAGATTTTGTAAAAACAAGATATAAAATGGGTTGGAACAAAAGCAAAACAAATCCTAATATAAAAAGTGTTTCACAATTACTAAATACTAATAATTGGAAAAACCTAGTAAACACAAATTATGCAATAGATGCAATAGGAGCTCCAACAGTAGAAATGTGGGTAGAAAGTTGGAATGAAAAAGGATATAAAAAGTTGTACTATAATAATAATGGAGATACAGGATATTGTGTAGGAGATGTTGAAGCGCCAACAACAATGCATATAGAAGGATTATCAACAGAGGACACATTATATTTTCCAGACTATTTAGCATATTGGTTAGCGTCACCAGCAGCAGGACACACAGGAAATCTATTATGTATAAACAATCCAGGAATTAGTTATGCATATTTCCAATTTGATTATTGGACAATAAGACCAGTCGTGTGTTTAAAAAATGACATTTCAGGAGAAAGAATAAATAATATTTGGCAGTTTAAATAAAGTTTCAAACCAAAATAGCTTGTTAAATCCAAAAAACAATAAAATTTGCTACAGTTCACTAAGAATACAGCAGGTGATACCTAAGCATGATAGTTTTCATAATTTTTTCGGTTGCCCTACATATGTTTACAAATTCTAATG
>URWN01000017.1 GCA_900551615.1 uncultured Clostridium sp. | reverse complement strand
GAAACGCCCACAAGATTTGGCAGACAAAATTTGAAAAAATTTTGGATGACGATGAGCGAAACGCCCACAAGATTTGGCAGACAAAATTTGAAAAAATTTTGGATGACGATGAGCGAAACGCCCACAAGATTTGGCAGACAAAATTTGAAAAAATTTTGGATGACGATGAACGAGCAAAGCGAAGTGAAAGGATGAACATTATGAAAAAAGAAGAAAGTATAGGAATATTTGACTCAGGAATAGGTGGAGTAACAGTATTAAAAGAAATAATAAAAATATTACCAAACGAAAATTATAAATATTATAGTGATTCAAAAAACAATCCATATGGAGACAAAACGGATAATGAAATAATTGAAATATGCGATAAAATTGTTAGTAACTTTATTGAACAAAAATGTAAAGCAATAGTAATTGCATGTAACACAGCAAGTGCAAAAGCAGCAAAATTGTTACGAAAAAAATATCCAGAAATCCCAATAATAGCAATAGAACCAGCATACAAGATGGTACATGATTTTTCATATGACCAAGTAACACTGGTAATGGCTACAAAAGGAACAATAGAAAGCGAAAAATTCCATAAACTATACAATAAATATGATAATCACAAAACATATCTAATGGCATGTCATGGCTTAGCTGATATTATTGAAGAAGGAAATCAAGAAAAAATCAAACAATATTTGAAAGAAAATTTATCTGAATATATAGGAAAAGTACATAATGTCGTTTTGGGTTGTACACATTATCCATTAATACAAAATGAGATAAAAGATGTATTAGGAGATGTTGAATTTTTCAATGGAGCAGGAAGTCTTGCAAAACATTTAAGAGACATTTTAGAAGAAAAAGATTTAATAAGTGATTCTAAAAACAAAGGAATTGTTGAGTTTACAGACTCAAGTAATTCAGAGTATAAAAGAGAAAGATTTTTGAGACAGTTGAAATAGTTTTGATATACAAAATAGATACAAAAAATATATACTTATTGTATATGTTTTTTTGACTTTTTGTTGACATTTATAATTGATAATTGTAAAATATTAATTGATACAAGTATATAACATATTATGGTTTAAATAAAACATAGAATAAAAATACAAAGGAGGGAAAAACGAAAAATGTACTAAAGATAAGATTTTTGATACATACTATGAATAGAAAAATTTAAAAATAAAAATACATTGGAGGAGTTATAAAATAATGTTAAATAAAAAATTTAGAAATTCAAATCGGAATTACTTTAGTTGCGTTAGTGATTACGATTATTATATTATTGATATTAGCAACTATATCAATACAGTCATTAACAAATACGGGGTTATTTGCAAAAGCGAATGAAGCAAAAGAAAAAACTGAAAATAAACAAAAAGAAGAAGGCGAAATATTGGAAAATTATTTAGCTCAAATGAATTCGATTACTTTTAGTAATGTGGATAAAACAAATACAAATCCAGAAGGAGCAATGCCGAAAAAAGCAGTTGTTATTGAAGGGGATGCAAATAAAGGAATTGTAATAAAAGATAGCAATGAAAATGAATGGACTTGGATTGAAGTACCAATGAGTGTAACTACCGGAAAAACATCAGATAATGAAATAGAAGAGGCCTTAAAAACATATGCATCAGATTACAGAGAAGGAAAAACAGGACAAAATTTAAATTGGACAGATGAATGGTATGAAGGATGTGGGATGTCAGAGAGTGATTATAATACAACAAAAGGTAAAATGCTGCAAAGTATAAAAACAAATGGAGGATTTTGGATATCAAGATACGAAATAGGAGATAATACAGCAACAACAAACAATACAACAAGAACAAGTGATAGCGGAATAACTGGAGTTGCAGTAAGCAAAGCAAATCAAATACCATATAATTGGGTAACATGTAGTCAAGCACAAACATTAGCTAAAGGAATGTCAGCAGACTCAAGCAAAATAAGTAGTTTACCTTTTGGTATACAATGGGATTTAACATGTAAGTTTTTAGAAACAAAAACAGAACTTACGAAAGATGATATAAAAACAAATAGTACAAATTGGGGAAATTATAAAAATAATAGTTTGACATTATCTAGAGGAAAATATATTATTAATCCATGGAAATCATCAAGTATATGGAAAAATTTTAATGAAGATACAGAGAATTATGTAAAAAATTCACAAACAACAAATGATGTAAATTATAAGCAGTTATTAACAACAGGAGCATCAGAGGAAACAAAGAAAATGAATATTTATGATTTGTCAGGAAATGTATGGAAATGGACATTAGAACATGCAACTTCCAATACAAGTACTCCTTGTTCTGATAGGGGAGGGAGCTTATACAGCAATGGTTCAGACATTCCAGGAGCTTACCGTGATAACAATGGCACGACTGTCAGAAACGACGATATCAGTTTTTTTTCTGCGCTGTATTAATAGGATTAACAGAGTTGGATAATATGCATAAATATTTTTTGTACAAGACTAAAATTGAGGATAATAGTACGTTATTTTTTCGAAAAAATGTTCGTAAAACTATTGACAAAATAAAAACAAAAATATATAATAAGACCAAACAAAAAATCGTAGATAATTTGTTCTGTAAAACAAATTAAAAAGAATTTTTTAGGAGGTCTTTTTTTATGATATCAACACTACACATCAAAAATATAGGAATAATAGATGATTTAAGCATAGACTTAAACGACGGATTAAATGTATTAACAGGAGAAACAGGAACCGGAAAAACACTAATAATAGACTCATTAGGCATAATATCAGGAGGAAGATTCTCTAAAGAAATGATAAGAAAAGGAGAAACAAACTCATTTGTAGAAATATGTATGTATGAGCCAGAAAACGAAAACTCAATAGATGGAAATATCATTGTATCAAGAGAAATAAACAGTAATGGAAAAAATATGTGTAAAATAAATGGAAGAATGGTAACTGTAAACGAATTAAAAAACTTTATGAGCAAATTCATAGAAATACATGGACAAAATGACAATCAAAGTTTACTAGATAACAAATTTCATTTAAAATATTTAGATGGATTTATTGGTGATAAAATAATTGATATAAAAAAACAATATAAAGAAAAATACGAAAAATATTTAGAAATAAAACAAGAATTAAAAAACAACTATGGAGACGAAAAAGAAAGAGAAAGAAAACTTGATTTATTAAGATATCAATTTAATGAGATAGAAGAAGCAAATTTAAAAGTAAATGAAGAAGAAAATTTGGAAGAAAAAAGAAAATTAATGTTAAACTCAGAAAAAATATCTAAAAATTTAAATGAAGCAGATATAGCAATTGGAGAAAACAGCATAGACAGCATTAATATAGCAATAAGAGCATTAGAAAAAATAGAAAATATAGACACAAAATATGAGGAGATTTCTAGCAATTTAAAAAATATATATTATGAATTACAAGAAATTTCAAGAGACATATCAGAACATAAAGAAGATGTATATTTTGATGAAGAAGAAAGAAATGAAGTCGAAGAAAGACTAGATTTAATCTATAATTTAAAAAGAAAATACGGAAATGATGTGCAAGAAATTTTGAACTATAAAAATGAGATAGAAGCGGAAATAAATCACATAGAAAATTTGGATGAGTATAATAATAAACTAAAAAAAGAATTAAAACAATTGAAAGAAGAAATGACAAAATTAGCAGAAAAAATGCATGAATTAAGAAATGAATATGGAAAAGTTCTAAGCATAAATATAAACAAAGTATTAGAAGATTTGGAAATGAAAAATGCAAATATTAATATTCATGTAGATTACAATGAAGAAGATTTTTTTGAAAACGGAAAAGATATAGTAGAATTTTATATTACTACAAACTTAGGAGAAGATGAAAAACAATTAGCCAAAATTGCGTCAGGTGGAGAGATGTCAAGAATAATGCTTGCTATAAAAAAAGTATTAGCAGATACAGACAAAATGCCAGTTTTAATTTTTGATGAAATTGATACTGGAATCAGTGGAAAAGCCGCAGGAGCAGTTGCAGAAAAATTAAATGGAATTTCTAAAAATCATCAAGTTTTATGTATTTCACACTTACCAAGTATTGCAGCAATTGCAGATTATAATTATTTTATTAGTAAAAAGGTTGTTGAAAATAGAACTAATACTAATATAAGATTGTTAAATGAGAAAGAGACTTTAGAAGAGATTGCACGTATTTCTTCTGGTGAAATTAATGAAGCTACAATTCAATATGCTATGCAGTTAAGAAATAAAAAAGTGAGCTAGAATTAATATAATAATAAAAGGAGCTGAACATAAATTTGAATAAAGAAATTCATGAAAATATTATAGATACTGAAAAAATATTGCTGAATATAAATGAAGTAGATGCAATAGAATATTCTATATGGACAAAAGAAAAAGCAAAATTAAAGTATAATGGAATTATTCCAAATTTTCCGATATATAATAACTTTATTTATTGGTGTAATTTAGGAATTAATATAGGAAGTGAACAAAACAAGATAAGACCTGTAATAATAGTTGGAAGCACTATAAAATCACCAATAGCAATAATAATACCACTAACAAGTAAAAGATTAAAAGACGAGTTTTGGTATCACATTGATTTAGAAAAACTCGATTCTACAGCATTAGTAGAACAATTAAGAGTTATTAGTAAAATAAGAATTATAAGTCCATTTAGACAAAAAGGAAAAATGGTAGTAATTTCAAAATTAGATTGGAATAAAATCAATAGACAATTACAAGTATTATATAGACTAAAACCATTAAAAAAAATATAAAATCAATTGACATTTTAAATAGGATTTATTATAATTATATTAATAAAACATTAGAGTCCATCTCAAGAGAGATGTAATTCATTAAATTCCGATAGTCAAAAGACTATCGTTTTTTTATGAATATAAAATATATTATTGCATATAACATTAATACATTAGTGCCCATAGTTTTATACTATGAAATCATTAATTTTATGAGCATATAAAGAGTCCTTTAAAATAACTAAAAGACCCTTTTTATGTTTTGTATTATTAAATTAGAACAAAAAACAAGTAAAGATGTATAATTCTGGAAAAAAAGGTTAAAATATCAAAAATAAACAAAATGAAAGGATGAAGATTTATGAAAGATTATTTAGCCATAAAAAACATAGAAGCACTAGAAATATTAGACTCAAGAGGCAATCCAACAGTACAAGTAGAAGTAGTAACAGAAGGAGGATTTTCAGGAATAGCAATGGTCCCATCAGGAGCATCAACAGGAAGTTTTGAAGCAGTAGAATTAAGAGACAACGACAAAAATAGATTTATGGGAAAAGGAGTAAGCAAAGCAGTTGAAAATGTAAACAAAAAAATAGCAAAAAAATTAATAGACATGAATGTGTATGATCAAAGAAAAATAGATAGAACATTGATAGAGCTAGACGATACATTAAACAAATCAAATCTAGGAGCAAATGCAATTTTAGGAGTATCATTAGCAGTTGCAAAAGCAGCAGCAAATTCATTAGGAATGGAATTATACAGTTATATAGGTGGAATAAATGCAAAAGAATTGCCAGTTCCAATGATGAATATTTTAAATGGTGGAAAACATTCGGACAACAACATAAACATACAAGAATTTATGATAGTACCTGTAGGAAGTATAACATTTGCAGAAAGATTAAAACGTGGAGTTGAAGTATATCACACATTAAAAAAGGTTTTGAAAGAAAAAGGACATTCAGTAGGAGTAGGTGACGAAGGAGGATTTGCACCAGATTTAAAAGATGAAGAAGAAGCATTAGACTCAATAATAGAGGCTATAAAAAAAGCTGGGTATGAACCAGGAGAAGACATATGTTTAGCATTAGATATAGCAAGTACAGAAATGTATGACGAAGCCAAAAAAACAGGAAAAGATGGATACTATTTCTGGAAAACAGATGTATATAAAACAAAACAAGAAATGATACAATATGTTATAGATTTAACAGAAAAATATCCAATCATATCAGTAGAAGATGGTTTAGCAGAAGAAGATTGGGAGTCATGGAAAGAATTAACACAAAAAATAGGAAACAAAGTTCAATTAGTTGGAGATGATTTATTTGTAACAAATATAAAAAGACTTCAAAGAGGAATAAAAGAAAATATAGCAAATGCAATTTTAATAAAACCAAATCAAATTGGAACATTAACAGAAACATTAGACACAATACAAGAAGCAAAAGAAAAAGGATATAAAACAATAATTTCTCATAGATCAGGAGAAACAGAAGATACAACAATTGCAGATTTAGCCGTGGCTGTAAATGCAGGGCAGATTAAAACAGGGGCACCTTGTAGAACAGATAGAGTTGCTAAATATAACAGACTTTTAAATATCGAAAGTCAGCTAAATATAGAAGAAGATTAAAATAATAGTTGCCAAATTTTTATTAATTCGGCAACTATTCTACTCTTCTTTGAGTTCGTTCATTAGAATTAGAAGAATTACTGGAACACATTTTTTCATACTCCTTACATTTAATTTTGTAATCCATTTGCATACACAAATATCTATAATACAAAAAAGCCTGTTCATATTGTGCCATAGGATTAAACATAGGGTCTCTATAAAGTTCATTCATATCTGGGCCACCTGATGAATTAAAACCATTCATTTGTTGAAAAGTAGAAAAATCCATAAAAGGTGGCATATTGTTAAAATCTTTATCCATAAAACCAACTCCAATCATTATTAATAAATATATTCTAAATAAGACAGAAATATTCTAAAAAAAAGTATTCTATGTAGTGTCCAATAATACCTGTTTTATAAATTAAAGTTTAAAAAAGGAAAAACACTAATAGCAACAAATGTATAAAAAGCAGCTAAAGCACCATGTAACAACTTACCATAAAAATAAGGTTTAATAGACAAATCAGTTTTTGATGTAATACTTAAAACTTGAAGTAGAACAGACAAACCACCAGTGCCAAGCAAAAAAGCAGCAATAATTACACTTACAGAAATGTGTTTTACATTAATACTTGCAATAGAACTAATACCATTAGTAATTTCTAACAAACCAGTCAAAATACCAAAAATAAAAGAACTATCAATATGTAAAAAATTAAAAACTGGAGTAAGTACTAGCACTAAACTACTTAAAATACCACTAGATTTTAAAATAGAAATAACACTAGAAAATATAACAACAAAACCACCTATCATCAAAATAGTAGAAATACTATTAGTAATACTTTTTCCAAGAACTTCACCTAAATTAGAAAAAGTCACATTTTTATATTTTGAAGTTCTAGAAGATTTACTACTAATATAATCAGAACTTGTTTTACCAGATTTCCAAAATCTAAAAATAATTCCCACAGTAATACAAGCAAGTATATGAGTAACTAGCAATAATAATCCAATTGTAGAATTGCCAAACATACTAATTCCAACAGTTCCAACAATAAATAGAGGACCTGAATTATTAGTAAAACTCAATAATCTTTCACATTCTTCTTTAGAACAAATATTATTTTCTCTAAAATCACAAGCAATTTTTGCACCAACAGGATAACCACTAATAAGCCCCATTATAAAGCAAAAAGAACCTTGACCTCTAATGTTAAATAAAGGTTTCATTATTTTGTTTAAAAATCTTCCTAAAATATTTACGAAACTTGTATTCATTAATAATTCAGTTGCTA
This sequence comes from uncultured Clostridium sp., assembly GCA_900551615.1. GTDB lineage: Bacteria > Bacillota > Clostridia > TANB77 > CAG-508 > CAG-269. Next base: position 23,453 of record URWN01000017.1, on the reverse strand, counting down.
CAAAAAATGGAAAGAGTGCTGGCACTACAGAGTTTGCCCATAATGATAGTCCCTTTTTTATTGCAGGTAAATTACTACTGGAAAATAATAGTAAACTTGCTCCGAATACTAAAAAGATAAATGCAAATATATTTCTTTTTATTTTTAATACTAAAAAATGACATTTTGAAAACATATAATCACCATAATAAAATGTATGAATTATATTTAATAAATATTTATATTTTATATTGTAAAATTTGAAAAACGTTGATATAATGATATACATAAAGTATTCATAAAAATTATTTTATGAATAGCAAATGAAATAAAACGAAAGGAGATGATATTATGTCTGAAGCACAAATACAAGCTATAAAAGACGTAATAAAAATGACACCTCGTCTTAACATTGATTGCCTAAATTCAATTAAGGTGTTAATGGAAAAAGCCATAGAATCAGAATTGCTAAGATTAGAGCCAACGGTTCTTCTGGATAACATGGATATAACAGAAAAAGTAATGTATCTAGATTACTTGATGGAAAGCAAAGATACCAAAGAACAAGAATTAAAAAATGCGGTGTCATTTGAAGAAGTACTAAAAAGAGAGGGGTTGACATTTGATGATTTACAAGATAAAAATTAAACCCAAAGCTCTTAAATTTATTGAAAAGCAGGATAAAAATCAAAAATTACGAATATATAAAGCAATTTACAACCTGCCAAATGGAGATATCAAAAAGCTGGTAGGTTGTAAAAATGAGTATAGACTTAGGATAGGCAATTATAGAATTATTTATGAACAAAATCTAAATGAATTTATTATTCTAATTACAAGGGTCGAAAATAGAGGCCAAATTTATAAATCTTTATAATCCAAAATTTTAAAGGATTTAAAATCAAAATTTATTATAAAAATTAAATAGATTCAAAAAAATTCCAAAAAAAATTTAAAAATTGAATAAAACCTAAAAAAAAGCACATGCTTTATTTGGAGGTATGTGCTTTATGTTAGAAAAAGAAAATTTTGAAAAAAATATAAATGAAGACATAGAAGAGGGAGAAGATGCCACAAAATATGGAGAATTTATAACATCATATTTTGCATGGGTACCAATGTCAAAACAAAAAGAAAATGTAGAAAAGTTAGAAAATATAACAAAAAAGAAAGAAAAATAAAGATAAAATAAGGAAAAATAAAAATAAAAGACAATAAAAGTCAGAAAAAGTCAAAAAACAAGATTGCATTATTTTAAGACACGAGTATAATATAAATATAGGTCAAAGAAAGTCAAAGACAAAAACATATCAAAAAATTGATTAACCAAAAACAAAAATAAAAAGCAAAATTATAAAAAACGCACAAAAAGACAAAAAATTTAAAGGGAGGCTGATAAAATGAGAATGTCAGATGTAATAGAAGATTTTATAAAAGATTTATTTGATGAGGATGACAGCGATTTAATAGAAATCCAAAGAAACGAACTAGCACAACACTTTAACTGTGTGCCATCACAAATAAATTATGTAATATCAACAAGATTCAAGCCATCACAAGGATACTATGTAGAAAGCAAAAGAGGTGGTGGAGGCAATATCAAAATAAAAAAAATAACTAATACAAAATCAGATTATATAATGCATATAATAAATAATATAGGAAAAACAATAACAACAAATGATATAGACATTTTGATAAGTGACTTTCTGACATATAATGTAATAACATCTCAAGAGGCCAAACTTTTAAAAGTTGCAACAAGTGATAATGTTTTAAAATTAGACAAGAACATTAAAGATGAGGTAAGAGCAAGAATATTTAAAAATATGTTGCTTAATATAGAATAAAGTTAAGCAACATTAAAATAACAAAAGATTAAATGCAATACAATAAAGATATGAATAATTAGAAGGAGTGATTAATATGTTATGTGAAAATTGTGGAAAAAGAGAAGCAAATGTTAGATATTCAGAAAATATCAATGGAGTAAAAAAGGAGATGAACTTATGCGAAGAATGTAGTCAAAAACTAGGAATATCATCAAAAATGGACTTCAGTATGCCATCATTAGACATACCAAGCTTTTTTGGAAGTTTCCTAGAAGATTTCAGCACACCAGAATTTATGCCATTTTTAAATGAAGTAAAACAATTAACTTGTGATAGTTGTGGCTCAACTTTTGACGACATAATAAACACAGGAAGATATGGATGTGCAAATTGTTATGATGTTTTCGAAGATAGAATGGATCCAATCTTAAAAAAATTACAAGGAGCAAACAGACATAATGGCAGATTAGGAAAAATATCAGACAACAAGGTTAAATTTGAAGATAAAAATAAAAAATCAGAAAAAGAAAATAAAACAGAAAATAAAGTAGAAAAACTACAAGAAGACTTAAAAGTAGCTATAAAAGAAGAAAGATATGAAGATGCAGCTAAAATAAGAGATGAAATTAAGAAAATGTCAAAATAAGGGCATTTTCTTTTAAAAAACAAGAAATAAAATATTAATTATGCAAAGCCAAAAATGAAAGGAAGTTGAAAAAATGAATTGGTATTTACAAAGTGGAAAAGAATCAGATGTAGTAACAAGTACAAGAATCAGATTTGCAAGAAATCTACCAGAATTCAAATTTAATTTAAAAGAAAAAAAAGACGTAGATAAACTAAAAAATAAAATAAAAGAAAACGTATATGCAATAGGATACGGATTAAAATACTTAGAGTTAAAAGACATGGACGACATCACAAAAATGAGTTTAGTAGAAAAAAATTTAATAAGTCCAGAATATGCAATGCATAACGAAAATGGTGCAATACTAATAAATGACGAAGAAAATATATGCATAATGATAAATGATGAGGATCACTTAAAAATTCAAGTATTTAGTAGTGGATTAGAACTAGAAAACACATTAAACTATGCAATAGAACTAGACCAAAAAATAGAAGAAGTTTTAGGTTATGCAACAAGCAAAAAATACGGATATTTAACAAGCATGCCAACAAATTGTGGTACAGGCTTAAAATCATCTGTAATGGTACATTTGCCAGCACTTACAATAACAAAAAACATAAATAAAGTATTTTATACAATAAACAATTTTGGTGTAAACATAGTAGGTGCATATGGAGAAAATAGCAAAGAACTTGGAGATGTTTTCCAAATTTCTAATAAAAGAACATTGGGTGTTACAGAAAAAGAAATTATAGAAAATATCAAAGTAGTTACAGAAAAATTAATTGAGCAAGAAAGAAAGGCAAGAAAATTTTTAGCAAAGGATACAATTGATTTAGAGGATACAATTTATAGAAGTTATGGATTGCTAAACAATTGTAGAAAAATATCTTTAGAAGAAGCTCAAAAGTTAATCTCAAATGTTAAGATGGGCACAGATTTAGGAGTATTACCGGAACTAAATGATAGAAAGATTCAACAATTGATTTTATATACTAAACCTGCAAATATGCAAAAGTATTTAGGTCAACAATATGAGGCATTAGAAAGAGATATAAAAAGAGCAGAGGTTATAAAAAAGATAATGTCAGAATAAGACGGTTACACATTAGAAAAATGTCCAAAAAGAACCGTCCCTTTTGGACACAAAATGAAAGGAGTGAATTAAAATGACATACAAATTTACAAACAGAGCAAATAAAGCAATTGAAATTGCAAATGATATAGCTTTAGAACTAGGACATAGCTACATAGGAACAGAGCACATATTATATGGACTAGCTAAAGAAGGTAATGGAATAGCATCAAAAGTATTAGAAAATCAAAATGTAATAGCAGATGATATTCTAAATAAAATTGAAGAGTTAATTGGTAGAGATGAACCAATTGAAAATATAGTTGATTTTACACCAAGGACAAAAAGAGTTGTGGAGTCAGCATTTATAGAAGCTAGAAAATTAGGATATAATTTTATAGGAACAGAACATCTTTTAATAGGAATATTAAGAGAGGGAGACTGTGTTGCAGCTAAAATATTATTAGACTTAAATGTAAATATTCCAAAACTTTATAATGAAATTATAAAAGTAATAAATGAAGGAGAGGATTATCAAGGAGAAAATTCATCAAATTATTCAGACGGAGCAAAAAGAAGAGGCAAAGGTAGTTACAATCAAACACCAACATTAAATCAATTTGGAGAAGATTTAACTAAAAAAGCTGAAGAAGGAAAGTTAGATCCTGTAATAGGAAGAAAGCAAGAGATTGAAAGAGTAATTGAAATTTTGTCAAGAAGAACTAAAAATAATCCTTGTTTAATAGGTGAACCAGGTGTTGGTAAAACTGCAGCTGTTGAAGGCTTAGCTCAAAAAATAGCATCAGGTGATGTGCCAGAGGTTTTAAAAGATAAAAGAGTTGTAACTCTTGATATTTCTGGAATGGTTGCTGGTGCAAAATATAGAGGTGACTTTGAAGAGAGAATAAAGAAAGCTTTAAATGAAGTTAAAAAAGCTGGTGATATAATTCTTTTCATAGATGAAATTCATACAATAGTTGGAGCTGGTGCAGCAGAAGGTGCAATTGATGCAGCTAATATTTTAAAACCTTTGCTTGCAAGAGGCGAAATCCAATTAGTTGGTGCAACAACTTTAAATGAATATAGAAAATTCATAGAAAAAGATTCAGCACTAGAAAGAAGATTTAGCCCAGTTACTGTAAATGAGCCATCAGAAAAAGATACAGTTTTAATTTTAAAAGGAATTAGAGACAAATATGAAGCTCATCATAATGTAAAAATAACAGATGAAGCAATTGAAGCGGCAGTAAAGCTATCTGTTAGATATGTAACTGACAGATTTTTGCCAGATAAGGCAATTGATTTGATTGATGAGGCTTCATCAAAAGCAAGGCTAAAAACATATACAGAACCAGACAGCTTAAAAGAATTGCAAGAAGAAATTGAAAAAACAAAAAATGAAAAAGAAGAAGCTGTATTAAATCAAAAATTTGAAAAAGCTGCAGAATTAAGAGATACAGAAAAAGCTTTAAGAGAAAAATTTGAAAAAGAGCAAAGTAAATGGAAAAATAAAAATACGAAATCAATTGTAACAATAACAGAAGAAAATATTGCTGAAGTTATTGCAAATTGGACAGGTATTCCTGCTAAAAAAATTACAGAGGACGAAAACGAAAAACTAAAAAATCTTGAAAAAGAATTGCATAAAAGAGTAATTGGACAAAATGAAGCAGTAGAAGCAGTTTCAAAAGCTATAAGAAGAAGTAGAGTTGGTTTAAAAGATCCAAAGAGACCAATTGGTTCATTCTTATTCTTAGGACCAACAGGTGTTGGAAAAACTGAACTTTCAAAAGCTTTAGCAGAAGTCTTATTCGGAGACGAAAATGCAATGATAAGACTAGATATGTCCGAATTTATGGAACCACATTCAGTATCTAAATTAATTGGAGCTCCTCCAGGATACGTAGGATTTGATGATGGAGGACAATTAACAGAAAAAATAAGAAGAAAACCATATTCTGTAATACTATTTGATGAAATAGAAAAAGCACATCCAGATGTTATGAATATGTTACTTCAAATACTTGAAGATGGTAGATTAACAGACAGCCAAGGAAGAACAGTAAACTTTAAAAACACAGTTATAATAATGACATCAAATTTAGGAGCAAGACTAATTACAGACAGAAAACAATTAGGATTTACAAATATACAAGACGAAAACGCAAAAAAAGAATACGAAGAAACAAAAAAAGAAGTAATGGCAGAACTAAAAAAAGAATTAAGACCAGAATTCATAAATCGTATAGATGAAATAATAGTATTCCATAAATTAAATGACAATGACATCAATCAAATTATAGACATCATGTTAAAAGAAGTTGTAAACAGACTAAAAGAACAAAAATATGAAATAGAATTTGAGCCAGATGTTAAGGAAATGATTGCAAAAGAAGGAATAGACAAAAACTTTGGAGCAAGACCATTAAGAAGAACTATTCAAAATTTAGTTGAAGACAAATTAGCAGAAGAAATTTTGGACGGCAAACTAAAAAAAGGCAAAGTTAATAAAATAACAGTGAGACAATTGGGACAATCCTAATTTGTCTCACTTTTTTTGAAAATAATGTCAGAACAGTGTCAAAAGGGACGCCCCTTTTTGACAGATTTTTATGTCAAATTTAAAAATGTCGAAAAAATCGTAAAAAAAAACAAAAAAAGACAAAAAGTTAATATTGACATATAAGTGATAAAGGTATAAAATATTAAAAACGAAAGATAAGGTAAAACAAAGTTAAAAATAAAACTTTGTTTATAGCCTCTGGAAGGAGACAAATAATATGAAAATGATAGATACCAAAACACTAATAAGGGAAATAGATGCTAAAAAGAAAAGTAAGTTTATAATAGAATTTAATGGAATTATAAATATGAAAAGAAAAATAAAAAGCATAGAGATTTATGAAGATGAAGATAATATAAATATTGTTGATAGAGAGGATACAGAAGAAAAAATAAAGCTATTAAAACATCAAATTATGAAAATAGAAAAAAGAAAAAATGAATATATTTTAAAATTTGATACATTGCAAAACATAGAAATAAAAGAACAAATCTGAAAAAGATCTGTTCAATAGTTGTATTCATAAATTCAGAATATTAGAGGGTACTATTTTAATGTATCCGCAATATTTTCACACAAATCAATATATAATTTTTGATTTTGAGTAGGAATTGAATTTAAAATATCAGTAAACATGTTATCAGCATTATCCTTTGTAATTCCTAAAACCAAATAATCTAGACTAGCATTTAAAGTATTGGCAATGTTTGTAAGGGTAGCTAAACTACAAATGCTAGAACCACGTTCTATTTCACTAATATATGAAGGTGAAACATCTATTATTTCAGATAATTTTTCTTGTGTGATTTTTATTTCTTTTCTTTTGGATTGAATTCTTTTTCCAATTTCTTTATAATTTAAATTTTCCATATCTAAACACCTCATTGATATAATATTTTATAATGAATAAAAAATAAATAAAACCAACTATAAGTGTTTAACTATCGCTATAACTGTTAAAATATTAACTAAAGAAAAAATTTAAAATATAAAGTCCATTTATTATCATTTTTGTTGAAGATATTGTTAAATTTAGTCTTTATCTTCATAAAAACCTGTATCATTTTTTAAGTAATCTAAAATGTCTTTATCAGATATTTTGAGAACTTTGATAAGTTTTTTTAAAGTTTTCACAGTAGTATTTGATTCATTGTGTTCTAAGCGTTGAAGATGTCTCCAACTTATATCTAATTTTTCAGCTAATTCTTCTTGTGAAAAATTATTTTTTTGTCGATATTCTCTAATCATATAGAAGCCTCCATATATTATTTTGTGATAATTATGTCATAATTAAATTTAAAAAAGTATGACAAAATTATCATATGCTATTGACAATAAAATAAATTAATCATATAATTTTTATGACAAAAATATCATAAAAGGAGATAGAAAAAATGAAAAACAAATTCAAAAGAAAAAGTGGTATTACACTAGTATCATTAGTATTAACAATAATAATCTTATTAATACTATCAACAGTAGCAATACAATCTTTAACACACACAGGAATGTTTAAAAGAGCACAAGAAGCAAAAGACAAAATGGAAAATGCAAAGAAAGATGAACAAATTATATTAGGGCAATATATTGATGAATTAAATAAACAAACACAAAATGAAAAATATGATAAAACAAAAGGCGTAAACAAACCGGAATTGATGCAAGGAATGAAAGCTGTAAAATTTACAGAACCTAAAGGAGATACAGAAGGGACAGTAGAACAAATTACAGATAGTACATCAACAGCTTGGTACGATTATAATGCAAAAAAATGGGCAAATGCACAAACAGAAGATGGAAGTATGTGGGTATGGATACCAAGATATGCTTATAAAATTCATAAAGAGAATGGTATAGATACACAAAGACTTGATATTGTTTTTTTAATAGGAACAACAGATAATTATTATGATGAAAATGGAGAAATACAAACAGCGCAAAGACAATCATCAGAAGATGAAATAATTAGGACAAATGGCGAGTTGTATACAGTTCATCCTGCATTTACAAATGAAAGCAGCATAAATTATGCTAATGGCGGTTGGGATAAAGAGTTATTAGGAATTTGGGTTGCAAAATTTGCAGCTGGATATGCTTCAGGAAATAATAATGCACCAGTAAAAGCAAGTTCAATAAATTACACAGACAAAACAGCTTGGGTAGGAGCAAGTGAACTAGGAACAAAGCAATCTGCTATGGCTGCAGCAAGAAATTGGTTAGATGGAGAATATGCAGTAAAAAATGGTGTGAATTATGAATGGAAAGAAGGGAAAGAAACAACAATAAAATATCCAACATTTCAAGGAATATCATATGCAATGGTTTATACAAATATAAATGATTCATTTAGAATATCGAGAAAACTAACAGAAAATGGAAATATATATGGATTAAATGCTGATAATACAGATAGTCATCTGATGAAAAATAGTGAATGGGGAGCAGTTGCTTATTTATCACAAAGCAAATATGGATTAAATGGAATTAATATAGTCATAAATAATGTATCACTATCAAATAACATAAAAGGTGTATATGGAATAACAGGATGTTCAGCAGATAAAGAAGATTCAAGTGCTATAACTACAACAATAGATTCAATAAATAATAGAACACAAAAAGATATATATGTTTGGAAACAAGAAAAAGGAACACAATCAAGCACAACAGGAACTATATATGGAATATATGATTTTTCATGTGGAACTTGGGAAAGAGTAGCAGCATTTGTAAATAATGGACATAGTTATTTGAATGAATATGCAAGTTCTATAATGGAACTATTAAAAGATAATAAAGGTTCAAAATATGTTAATATTTATCCATTTGACGATAGCAAGGATAATAAATCAATTACTAATAATAGTGATAATTTGAACAAGGCCATTGTAGCTAATTATGCTAAAAACACAAAAATATATGGAGATGGAATAAGAGAAACATCTACAGCTGGAATAGGACAAACATCATGGTATTCAGATTTTTCATATTTTGGGGGTTTGTATCGTCCATTCATTGAAAGAGGAGGATATTATAATGATTCTAAAGAAGGAACTGGTTTATTTTCATTTTATGGAAATAATGGAGTTAGTCATTTTTTTGGTCGATTTCGTTCGGTACTTGTTTCTTTGTAAAATATACAAATATTAAAGTCAATAAAAATAATAAATTAAAAAAGAATACTTGAAAAGTATTCTTTTTTAGTATAAAATTGTATCGAAAAGCAAAAATAGGTAAAAACTATAAAAAGAATAAAAATTTAGGCTCAAAAGACTAAAAGAAAGAAGGAATAAAAATGAACAAAAAAACAGTAAAAGACATTGATTTAAAAGGAAAGAAAGTATTTGTAAGATGTGACTTCAACGTACCAATGGACGAAAATCAAAACATCACAGACAACACAAGAATAAAAGCAGCACTACCAACAATAAAATATCTATTAGAACAAAACTGCAAAATAATACTAGCATCACACTTAGGAAGACCAAAGGGAGAAGTAAAACCAGAATTCTCACTAAAACCAGTAGCAAAAGAATTATCAAAATTACTAGGAAAAGAAGTAATAATGGCAAATGACGTAATAGGAGAAGATGCTATGTCAAAAGCATCAAATCTAAAAGAAGGAGAAATAATGCTACTAGAAAACGTAAGATTCCATAGAGAAGAAACAGACAATGACCCAGAATTTGCAAAAAAATTAGCATCAATGGCTGAAATATTTGTAAATGACGCATTTGGAACAGCACATAGAGCACATGCATCAACAACAGGAATAGCAGACTACATCCCAGGAGTAGCAGGATTCTTAATAGAAAAAGAATTAAAATTTTTAGGAAATGCTATCAATAATCCAGAAAGACCATTTGTAGCAATATTAGGTGGAGCGAAAGTTTCAGATAAAATAGGCGTAATAGACAGTTTATTAGACAAAGTAGACACATTAATGATAGGTGGAGGAATGGCATATACATTCTTTAAAGCTCAAGGATATAATGTAGGAAACTCACTATGTGAAGTAGAAAAAACAGGGCTAGCACTACAAGCAATGGAAAAAGCAAAAGCTAAAGGTGTAAAATTATTATTACCAATAGACACAAAAGTAGGAAAAGAATTCAAACCAGACACAGAAAGTAAAACAGTAGCATGGACAGAAATACCAGATGATTGGGAAGGATTTGACATAGGAGAAAAAACAATAGAAATGTTCAAAAAAGAATTACAAAATGCAAAAACTGTAATATGGAATGGACCACTAGGATTATTTGAATTTGAACAATTTGCAATTGGAACAAACGAAATAGCAAAAACACTTGCAGAACTTGATGCAACAACAATAATAGGCGGTGGAGATTCAGCAGCAGCGGTTACTAAAGCAGGATTAGCACACAAAATGACACACATTTCTACAGGTGGTGGAGCATCACTAGAATTCTTAGAAGGTAAAAAATTACCAGGAATAGAATGCTTACAAGATAAATAAAAACTGGATCAAGGTGCTACTGCACAAAAAACTGAAAAATTCACAAGAAATTAAAAAAATAAAATAAGAAAAATAAAAATTTACGAAAGCAAAGGGGAATAATATGGAAGATAAAAAAGAACCAATAAAAATAAGATTAAGTACAGTAATTTTATTATTTATTATATTAATATTAATTATTGCTATAATAGGAATAGTATTATATTATCCAAATAAATCAAATATCATTGATAAAGCAAGTTTAACAGAAAAAAATAATCTAAAAGAGGATACTAGTAATGTGAAAATTGAAAACATAATGAATAATATTGAAACTGAAATAAAAGAATTAGATATTAATAGTAGTCAAGTTCAGGAATTATATAAAAAGTTACTAAAGAGTAATGATGATATATATGGTGAGGGAGATTTTAACGAAAGTTTTTATAAAGATGCGAAGGTTGATTACAATGCATTAGGCAATGTAGAAAAAATTATAACAGTTTTACAATATATCAAAGATAATACAACAGAAACGGTAAATTTAAGTAGTATAAACGGAAAATTATACCCTGATTCTTATATGACTACAGACAAAGCAAAATTATACTCAAAACAACTATTAGAAAATACTGTAGAAACAATATTTGGAAATAAAAAATATATTGCTTGGAAAACAATTGATAATAATTGTGGATATGTATATGATTATATAGATGGAAATTATTATGGATATGCATATCAAGGAGGAGGATTTGGATGCCGGAGTAAAAGGCTGCTCACAATTGACAAAAGCTATTCAAGATGATGACATCATATATTTATATGATAAATATATTTTTGCTGCTCAAGTGCCTGAAGTTGATAATTTAGGAGTATATAAAACACCAACATATTATTATACATCATCAAGCAAAACAAATTTGATAGAAAAAGTAGAAGAAGATGTAAGTCTAGAAGAAAATGCAATATTATCAAAATATAGTAAAAAAGCACAACAATATAAACACACATTCAAAAAAGACACAAATGGAAACTATTATTGGGTAAGCACAGAACCAATTAATTAAAGTCCAAAAAGAACTGGACCTTTTGGACAAATAATAAAATTCGAGAGTTTATGTGATAGCCATGAAAACCAAAAAAAATGAAATGGAGAGAAAATTATGAGAAAAAAAGTAATTGCAGGAAACTGGAAAATGAACATGCTTCCAAACGAAGCAATAGATTTTATAGACAAAATAGCACCACTTGTAAAAAATACAGAAAATGAAGTAATACTATGTGTTCCATATACAGACCTATTCTATGCATTATTAACAGCGCAAGGAACAAACATCAAAATAGGAGCACAAAACATGCACTTTGAAGAAAGTGGAGCATATACAGGAGAAGTTTCAGGAAAGATGCTAAAATCAATTGGAGTTGAATATGTTATAATAGGACACTCTGAAAGAAGACAATATTTTAATGAAACAGATGAAACAGTAAACAAAAAAATAAAAGCAGCATTTGCAAATGAATTAAAGCCAATTGTATGCGTAGGTGAAACATTAGAACAAAGAGAAGCAAACAAAACACAAGAAATAATTACAAAACAAACAGAATTAGCTATGCAAGGTTTAACAGAAGAACAAGTTCAAAATACAATAATTGCATATGAACCAATATGGGCAATAGGAACAGGAAAAACAGCAACATCTGAACAAGCAAATGAAGCAATTAAGTCAATTCGTGACAAAATTTGTCAAATCTATGGACAAAATGTAGCAAACGGAGTTATAATACAGTATGGCGGTAGCGTAAAATCAAATAATGCAAAAGAATTATTTGAAATGTCAGACATAGATGGTGGCTTGGTCGGAGGAGCAAGTTTAAAACCAGACGAATTCGCCAAAATAGTAAATTATGAAAATTAATGTAAATTTAGTAAATTTTTATAAAAAATAAAATTGAAAAAGCATTAAAAATCATAATTCTAAAGCATAAAAGAAAGGAGGAATATGTTAGCCAAAAACTAACATAGACTAATAATGAAAGATAAAGTAACAATGCTAATGATATTAGATGGTTTTGGAGATAACAAAAATACAGACGGAAATGCAATAAAATTAGCAAAAACACCTAATATTGATAAACTAATGAAAAAATATCCAAACACAGACATATTTACAAGTGGATTACACGTAGGATTACCAGAAGGACAAATGGGAAATTCAGAAGTAGGACACACAAATATAGGTGCAGGAAGAATAGTATATCAAGAATTAACAAGAATAACAAAAGCTATAGAAGATGGTGACTTTTTTAGCAACCCAGAATTTATAGCAGCAATTGAAAATTGTAAAAAACACAATTCAAAATTACACATTCTTGGATTAGTATCAGATGGAGGAGTTCATAGTCACAATAGACATTTATATGGATTACTAGAAATGGCAAAAAGAAGAGATTTTGAAGATGTATATGTTCACTGTTTCTTAGATGGTAGAGACACTCCACCGGCATCAGCAGAAACATATGTAGCAGAATTACAAGAAAAAATGAAAGAAAAAGGTGTTGGAAAAATAGCATCACTTTCAGGAAGATTTTATGCAATGGATAGAGATAAAAGATGGCAAAGGGTTCAAAAATGCTATGATGCTCTAGTAAATGGAGAAGGAGAAAAAGCAGGAGACCCAATAAAAGCAATCGAAGACTCATATCAAAAAGAAGTATTTGACGAATTCGTTGTACCAACAGTAATCTGTAATGGAAACGAACCAGTAGCAAAAATAGAAGAAAACGACTCTGTAATATTCTTCAACTTCAGACCAGACAGAGCAAGAGAAATAACAAGAGCAATAGTAGACCCAGAATTTGATGGATTTGAAACTAAAAAAATGAACTTATACTATGTATGTTTCACAAGCTATGATGAAACAATGCCAAATGTACACATTGCATTCAAAAAAGAACCACTAAAAAATACATTTGGAGAAGTAGTAAGTGAAGCAGGACTAACACAATTAAGAATAGCAGAAACAGAAAAATATGCACACGTAACATTCTTCTTTAATGGTGGAGAAGAAAAACAATATCCAGGAGAAGACAGAATACTAGTTCCATCACCAAAAGTAGAAACATATGACATGAAACCAGAAATGAGTGCATATGAAGTTACAGACAAAGTATGTGAAGCATTAGAAAATGACAAATATGATGTAGTAATTCTAAACTTTGCAAACACAGACATGGTCGGACACACAGGAAGCTTACAAGCAGCAATAAAAGCAGTAGAAGCAGTAGATGAATGTGTAGGAAGAATTGTAAAAATAATAGAAGAAAAAAAAGGAAATCTATTAATAACAGCAGACCATGGAAATGCAGAACAAATGATAGATTACAAAACAGGAGAACCACACACAGCTCACACAACAAATCCTGTACCAATAATATTAGTAACAGATAACAAAGAATATAAATTAAAAGAAAATGGAAAATTAGCAGATTTAGCACCAACAATGCTTGATTTAATGGGAATAAACAAGCCAGAAGAAATGACAGGAGAAAGCCTACTAATCAAAGAATAGGGGTAAATATGTTAAAACATACTAAGAAAATAAAAGAGATGTATGAAGATATACAAAGACGTATATTTTATATGATACCAGAAAAATGGGATAAAATGTATTTATATGCTTCAATATCAGATCTAATAGACAGCAGAAAAACAGGGGAATTATTCTTCTATTATATTCCAAAAGGAATATTTAAGAGGAACCCTGTAAATGTCTATGAAATACCACAAAAATTCAATTTAGACGAAAAGGAATATCTAAAACTAGTAAATATATTATATGAAAAAATTGTAGACTTAAGAGAAGAATTCAAAAAAATAGAAATTACTCCAACATGGACAAATTTAACAATGAAAATAGAAGGAGTAAAATTCAAAGTTGAATATGACTATGAAGATTTAACAAAATCAAAATTCACAAGTTATGAAAGACATATAATATGGAGATATAATAATCTAGGAATTAGAGAAGAACAATTAAGCAAAGAAGAACACAAAATAATAGAAAGATATCTACTAGGAGAAAAAGTGGTAAAAAGAAGAGAAAGATATGAAACAGGAATATACATAAAAAATATAAAAAACATAGTAGACTATGACACAGAAAGCTACGACAGTGAGCAAAACATAGAATATGTAGCAACAAAAAATGAAAAAGCTAGAAACCAAATAATTATGCCTGGAGATCAATTGCAGGCAGATAAAAAAAGTTTATTAAAAAAAATATAAATATGCTAAATGCAAAGAAGGGAGCAAAAAACGATGATTTATTCAAAAGAATTAGAAGGAATGTGTAAAGTAGCAAAAGGAGTAGACCACGGACCAGCACCAATTCCAGAAGAAGGAAAATGGGTAAAAGCAAAAGAAATTAAAGATATATCAGGTTTAACACATGGTATAGGATGGTGTGCACCACAACAAGGAGCATGTAAATTAACATTAAATGTAAAGGATGGAATAATCCAAGAAGCATTAATAGAAACAGTTGGATGTTCAGGAATGACACATTCAGCAGCAATGGCTGGAGAAATTTTAACAGGAAAAACAATATTAGAAGCATTAAACACAGACTTAGTATGTGATGCTATAAATACTGCTATGAGAGAATTATTCTTACAAATAGTATATGGTAGAACACAAACAGCTTTCTCTGAAGGAGGACTTCCAGTAGGAGCAGGACTTGAAGATTTAGGAAAAGGACACACATCACAAGTAGGAACAATTTATTCAAGTTCATTAAAAGGACCAAGATACTTAAATCTTGCAGAAGGTTACATAGTAGAATTAGGATTAGATAAAGACGACCAAATTATTGGTTACAAATATGTTCATTTAGGAAAAATGATGGATAACATCAAAAAAGGAATTGATCCTAAAGAAGCAATTGAAAAAGCTTCTGGTACATATGGAAGATTTGATGAAGCGGTTAAAACTATAGATCCTAGAGAGGCATAAAGAATGATCAATGATCTAGTAAAAAAAGCACATGAAAATAGTGTGAAACACGGATTTTGGGAAAAAGATAGAGACTTTGGAGAAATTATTTCATTAATGCATAGTGAATTGTCAGAAGCATTTGAAGAATATAGGAATGGCAGAAAATTTGATGAAATCTACTACAAAGATGATAACAAACCAAGTGGTATACCAGCAGAGCTAGCAGACACAATAATAAGAATATTTGATTTCTGTGGTGGAAATAATATCGACTTGGAAAAAATAATTTTAGAAAAAATGAAATACAATGAAACAAGACCATACAAACATGGTAAGAAATGTTAATAAGGAGGAAAATTAAATGGCAGTAACATTTGAAAGTTATGAAAGAAGAATAGACCAAATAAAACCAGTAATGGAAAAATACGGAATAAAAGATTTTGAAGATGCATTAAAAATATGCACAGATAAAGGATTTAATCCATACGAAATAGTAAAAGGAATTCAACCAATATGCTTCGAAAACGCAGCATGGGCATATACATTAGGAGCAGCAATTGCAATAAAAAAAGGATGTAACAAAGCATCTGACGCAGCAAAAGCAATCGGAGAAGGATTACAAGCATTCTGTATTCCAGGTTCAGTTGCAGACGACAGAAAAGTTGGATTAGGACATGGAAATTTAGCATCAATGCTATTATCAGAAGATACAAAATGTTTTGCATTCTTAGCAGGACATGAAAGTTTCGCAGCTGCTGAAGGAGCTATTGGTATAGCAAAATCAGCAAACAAAGTTAGAAAAGAACCATTAAGAGTAATCTTAAACGGACTTGGAAAAGATGCAGCACAAGTAATATCAAGAATTAATGGATTTACATATGTAAAAACAGACTTTGACTTCTTCACAGGAAAAGTAAACATAGTAGAAGAAATCAAATACTCAGAAGGTGAAAGAAGCCAAGTTAGATGCTATGGTGCAAACGATGTTAGAGAAGGTGTAGCAATAATGTGGTTAGAAGATGTTGATGTATCTATTACAGGTAACTCAACAAACCCAACAAGATTCCAACATCCAGTTGCAGGTACATATAAGAAAGAAAGACTTGAAGCAGGTAAAAAATATTTCTCTGTTGCTTCAGGTGGTGGAACAGGTAGAACATTACATCCAGACAATATGGCTGCTGGACCAGCTTCTTATGGTATGACAGATACTATGGGAAGAATGCATTCAGATGCTCAATTTGCAGGAAGTTCTTCAGTACCAGCTCACGTTGAAATGATGGGATTAATTGGCATGGGCAACAACCCTATGGTAGGTGCTTCAGTTGCAGTAGCAGTTGCAGTAGAAGAAGCTATGAAATAGTTGTCAAAAGGGACGGACCTTTTTGACAGATTTGCTAAATAATTTAAAAAACAAAATAAAGGACAAGGATTCATAACCTTGTCTTTTAAACGTTTTAAGGCCTTTTAAAAAACCGAACAAAAATTTTAATTTTTTTATAAAAAAGTATTGACAAAATGAAAAAAAGAATATAAAATAGGTACAACAAAGCGAACAATGATTTGTAAAACATAAATTTGTAAGGAGTGATATAAAATGAAATTAATGACAAAGAAAATTAACTTAAAAATAACAATAGAAGAAACAGCTGAAAGACATCCAGTACCTGTATTAGGAACAGATTACAAAGTAAAAATAATATACAAAAATATCAAAGTTGCTGAACTAGACGTAGAAGATAAAATTATAAAAATATCACTACCAAACAAATACAAAAAGGCAAACAACGAAAGAATATTAGACATAGCAATAGACAAAATGTACGAACAGATAGCAAAAATAGAAGTAGAAAGAGCAATGGAAAAAACAAGAATATTATTAGGATTTGCACCAGAAGACTATGAAATCAGAAAAATGAGTGAAGAACTTGGAAGATGTGAAGAAAACAAAATAACAATAAATCCTGAAATAGTAAAATATGATAGAGAGATAATAGATTATATAGTTTTACACGAATATTGTCATCTAAAATATAAAAATCATTGTAAAAGCTTCATAAAAATGTTAGAAAAATATGAACCTAATTACAAAAAATATGAAAGAATTGTTGCTAATATATAGTAATTTAAAACAATATTGACTATAATATAGAGAGAAATTTAAATGTTAAACAAATATATTATAGGAGGAAAAAATAAAAATGAACAAATATTATTTTACATCAGAAAGTGTAACAGAAGGGCACCCTGACAAAGTAGCAGATTTTATATCAGACAGTATATTAGACGAATATCTAAAACAAGATAAGTATTCAAGAGTAGCAGTAGAAACATTTGTAACAGGAAACACTGTAACAATAGCAGGACAAGTTACATCAAATGGACAAGTAGATATTGAAAATATAGTAAGACAAACAATAAAAAATATAGGTTATGACAATGAAAAAACAGATATGGATTATAGAACATGTAAAATAAATGTAGATATTACTAAACAAAGTCCAGACATTGCATTAGGAGTAGATGATGGTGGAGCAGGAGATCAAGGAATAATGTTTGGTTATGCATCAAATGAAACCGAAGAATATATGCCATATGCAATATCAATGGCACATAAATTAGCTAAAAAATTAACTGATGTACGAAAACAAAAAGAAATATCATATTTACGTCCAGATGGAAAAACACAGGTAACAGTAGAATATGAGAACAATAAACCAAAAAGAATCGAAACAATATTAATTTCAACACAGCATTTACCAGAAATAACAATGGAACAATTAAAAACAGACATTACTGAAAAGGTAATAAAATCAGTCATACCAGAGAAAATGATAGATGAGAATACAAAAATATATATAAATCCAACAGGAAGATTTATAATAGGAGGGCCTCTTGGAGATACAGGACTAACAGGTAGAAAAATAATAGTAGACACTTATGGTGGATATGCTCGTCATGGAGGTGGTGCTTTTTCAGGAAAAGACGCAACAAAAGTAGATAGGAGTGGAGCATATATGTTAAGACATATTGCTAAAAATATAGTAGCAAATGGATATGCAGAAAAATGTGAGATACAAATTTCATATGCTATTGGTATGAAAGAACCACTTTCTATATGTGTAAATACTTTTGGCACAGGTAAGAAATCAGACGAAGAATTAGCAAATATGGTAAGAGAAAAATTTGACTTAACACCAGATGGTATTATTGAATATTTAAAACTTAGAGAGCCTATTTATACTAAAACAACAAACTATGGACATTTTGGGAAAAAAGATTTGGAGTGGGAAAAAATTATAGATATGTAGGAATGCACACCTGCCAAATAACTAATATTAAAGGAGCTATAGAACATAGCTCCTTACTTTATAAAAAACACTATGAAAAACTTCTAATTTATGATATAAGTATAATATAAATTAAAGGAAGGAGAAATTCATGTTAAAACTTAAAAACATAAAAAAGACATATGTAAGTGGAGACGAAAAAGTAGAAGCACTAAAAGGAATAAGTATAGAATTTAGGGAATCAGAATTTGTCTCAATACTAGGACAAAGTGGATGTGGAAAAACAACACTATTAAACATAATAGGAGGGTTAGATAGATACACATCAGGAGACCTAATAATAAATGGAAAATCAACAAAAGACTTTAAAGACAGAGACTGGGATGCATACAGAAACTACTCGGTAGGATTTGTATTCCAAAGTTACAACTTAATAGGACATCAAACAGTATTATCAAATGTAGAACTTGCATTAACAATATCAGGAGTATCTAGAAAAGAAAGAAAGCAAAGAGCAATAAAAGCACTAGAAGAAGTTGGACTAAAAGAACAAATACACAAAAAGCCAAACCAATTATCTGGAGGACAAATGCAAAGAGTTGCAATAGCCAGAGCATTAGTAAATAACCCAGACATAATTTTGGCGGACGAACCAACAGGAGCATTAGATACAAAAACAAGTGTGCAAGTAATGGAAATATTAAAGAAAATATCAAAAGATAAACTAATAATAATGGTTACACATAACCCAGAACTTGCAGAAAAATATTCAAGTAGAATTATAAAAATACTTGATGGAAAAATAACAGATGATTCAGACCCCATAGAACATCAAAAAGAAGAAAAAAAGGAAGACACTAAAAAAAGAAGAACATCAATGAAATTTCTTACAGCATTACGATTAAGTTTAAATAATTTAATGACTAAAAAAGGAAGAACAATATTAACATCATTTGCTGGAAGTATTGGAATAATAGGAATTGCACTAATATTAGCAATTTCAACAGGAGTACAAAACTATATAAACAAAGTTGAAGAAGATACACTTTCATCATATCCAATTACAATAGAAGAATCAACAGTAGATATGTCAAGTTTAATGCAGTCAATGGCAGGAAATGACATGGATAACACAGAAAACAAAGAAGAAGGAAAAGCATATTCAGCAGATATAATGAATGATATGATAACAACACTTTCTAATAAAAAGCAAAGCAATAATTTGAAAGAATTAAAAAAATATTTGGATGATGGCGACAATGAAATTACAAAAAATAGTAATAGCATAAAATATGGATATGACATAAATATTAACTTATATAGAGCAAAAACAGACTATGGAATTGTAAGAGTAAACCCAAGTACAGTAATGAACGCATTTGGAATGGGAGATATGATAGAAGCACAAAAAAATTCAGCAATGTCATCTGTATTTGGAAGTTCAATGATGACAAATACTGATGTATGTTTTGAAATGCTAGATAATCAACAATTATTAGAATCTCAATATGATTTAGTAAAAGGAAGTTGGCCAAAACAATATAATGAAGTAGTTTTAGTGTTAAAAGAAGATGGAAAAATAGACGATTATACATTATATTCATTAGGACTAAAAGACCAAAGTGAACTAAAAGATAAATGGAAAGCAGTAGAAAATGGAGAAAAACTTGACGAAAATCAAGAATCAATATCATATTCATATGACGACCTTTTAAACTTACAATTTAAACTATTATTAAACTCAGATTATTATCAAAAACAAAATGGATTATGGATAAACAAAGAAGATGACGATAATTACTTAAAAGAGAAAATTAATAATGCAGAAACTGTAAAAGTAGTTGGAATTATAAAACAAAATGAACAAAGTGCTGTAAGTACTTCTGTTACAAGTGGTATAGGATATACAAAACAATTAAAAGAATATGTAGTAGAAAAGTCAAATGATGCACAAATTGTTAAAGAACAAAAAGAAAACAAAGATGTAAATGTATTTTCTGGTTTGAAATTTCCAACAGATGAAGATACATCTACAATGGAGAATTTGACAGCAGAGCAAAGAATGGCAATGAGCAAATTAAGCAGTAAAGAAATTGCCCAAATGATGGAAACATATTCAGCAAATAAAGACTCTAGCTATGAAAAAAATCTACAAAAATTAGGAGCAGTTGATATCGATACACCAACATCAATTAGCATTTATCCAAAAGACTTCGAGGCTAAAGACAAAATATCAGATGCAATAGAAGAATATAACCAAAAACAAAGAGATGAAGGAAAAGAAGAGAACACAATAAGCTACACAGATATAGTTGGAACAATGATGAAATCCGTAAGTCAAATTATAAATACAATAAGTTATGTATTAATTGCGTTTGTAGCAATATCATTAATAGTATCTTCAATAATGATTGGTATTATAACATATATTTCTGTATTAGAAAGAACAAAAGAAATTGGAATTTTAAGAGCAATTGGTGCATCTAAAAAAGATATTTCAAGAGTATTTAATGCAGAAACTTTGATTATAGGTTTAATATCAGGCCTTATAGGAATAGGAATTACAGTATTATTAACACTTCCAATAAATAGTATGATTTATGCTGTAACAGGAGTTAAAGTAGTAACTGCTGTACCATTTAAAGCAGGAGTTGTATTAGTTCTTATTAGCATGTTCTTAACAATTATTGCAGGTTTAATTCCAGCAAAAATTGCAAGTAAAAAAGACCCAGTAATTGCATTAAGAACAGAGTAAAATAGATAGGTTGAAAATTAATACCTAAAATGAAAGATAATATTGAATTATAAAGAGAAAAGAGCATAATGTCAAGAAAAGACTTTATACTCTTTTTTTGTATATATATTGGATAATACATAATAACATCTACATGAGATTTAAGATATTCTCAATAACCAAATCAATCATAACATCATAATTTAAATCTTTATGTTTATGATAAACAATCTCATGGCACAAATCATCAATTAAATGGATAGCAATGTGTACTTTTTCATCAAGATTACTTGAATTAAAACCATTTTTTAATAATACATTAGATATATTTTTTGTCATAGCCATTTCATTTTCTTGAAAAAACTCGGCAATCTCTTTATCAGAATGAGTCATAGACATAATTTCTTCATGTGCAACTTGAGAAAGTTTGTGGTTTTCAATAAAAGCATTAATCATATTTCTTAAAATTTTATCAAGATTATTTTTATCGATTTTTATATTCGTAGTAACATTTAACATAGGATAGAATATGTCACTAGCATATTTTTTAATACCTTCAACTAAAATATCGTGTTTATCTTTGAAATATTGATATACAATTCCAGTAGAAACACCAGCAGCTTTAGCAATTTCAGCAGTATTAGTGTTATAATATCCTTTTTCACAAATTAATTCAAAACCAGCTTTTATTATTTTTTCTTTTTTTTCAATAGAACGTTTTTGAATTGGTTCTCTGATTTCATTTATTCCCATTTTAAAATATGTCCTTTCTCATTTATAGGTATTATTATAATGTTAAAAAATGTAAAAGTCAAATAAAAAACTCAGGAAATATCCTTAATGTAGGGTACGCCCTGAGACAACTTGACAAACTCAAGCGAGGTTGAACAAGAAAATATTTAAGTGCTACTTGGTAACAAGAACTGAGCGAAAACCACCTTCACCGTGCGGATTGCTGATAGCGTTACTGAACGCAAATGTACCTGCTGTAGAGCTATCTCCACAAAGACCACCACGCCCAAAGAACGGACGAGTAGTGTGCGCAAAGTTAGAGTAGTCTCCATTCCAACTTGTTGTTCCTGAACCGCTAGTTGATGTTTCTAACACTGCGTCTCCAAATCCATATGTTGTTAATTTTTTTTCTGAATAAGCACTGTAATTATTTGTATCGCTATCACTTGAACTATTATATGGATATACTGTTGCATATTTTGTACTTAATGTTAAATATCCATTTGTATTTGCTGTTGTATTTGCATATGAACTCCCATAAGCGTTTAAATTAGTAGTGCCATTTGATATATATGCAGCTGTACGTTCCCATATACATCCTGATAAATCAAATATTCCTGTTTTATTATTTGTACTGCTAGCTGCTACTCCATTTGCTGTTGAATTTTCATATCCTGTTACTGCGTAAATATATTTTGAGTTTAAATTACTTAAATTTTTACTATTTATTGTTACTTCTGTTCCAGTTCTTCCATAACGGCTTTGTGTTAAATATGCAACAGCTCCCCATTCACTGTTTTTCATTTGATGTGAATCTGTTTTTGTTGAATTTAATCCATAAAAGCTACTTGCTTTTGCTATTTCTTGTGATATTGTATAACTATCTCCTGTACTTATTACATTATAAGCATATGTTAATGGTTTAAATACTGGATATGATAATCTTTGACTTGAATATCCACTTTCTGATAAATCTTGTGATAAAGCATTTGTTGTGTAACTACTATTATAAGAAGTATAGTATCTATCAGAATATTTAATGTTTGCTATATTTGTTGTTGGCTCTGTTACTGTCCCCCCACTTACTGTTTGTGTACATTCTTGAAATCCTGCAGCATATTTTGCAACCCAATATCCTGCTATTTCTTTATCCCATTCACCA